>NZ_CP017184.1:2849048-3165609 GCF_001729805.1 Enterobacter roggenkampii
TTGGGCCAATCAGCCGGTAGTTCCAGACCACCAGACCCATCAGACCGGAAACCTCTTCAGCAGGCGCCAGCGGGTTAGACGACATGGCAACACCGCGGTTGCTGAGGGTCACCCCTATGCTGCTCGCCTGCCAGGTGCCTCCCCCGGCAGCCTGCGCCGCCAGCGGGAAGAACAGCATCCAAAGCCATTTACGCATTATTTTCCTCCAATCGTCGCGGTCATGCGGATATGACGGTTATCCGACAGCTCCAGATTCGACAGCACGACCAGCTGGCTCAGGCTGCGGCGCAGGAAGCGGGACAGCAGCGGACGCAGCGCGTGGTTCACCAGCAGCACCGGCGGCGCGCCGAGCATCTCCTGACGCGCCAGCGCCTCCTGGGTTTGCGCCAGCAGACGGTCCGCCAGGCCCGGCTCCAGGCCGCCCCCACCCTGCAGAGCCTGCAGCAGCAGACGCTCAAGCGGCGTATCGAGGCCGATCACCTGCACTTCTCCGGTTCCCGGGAACCACTGCTGGGTGATTGCCCGGCCCAGCGCCACGCGCACCACCGCCGTCAGCTCGTGCGGATCGCTCTGGATTGGCGCGTGCTCTGCCAGCGTTTCCAGAATGGTGCGCATATCGCGGATCGGCACCTTCTCGTCGAGCAGGTTTTGCAGCACCTTGTGCAGCGTGGTTAAGGTCAGCACGCCCGGAACCAGATCTTCCGTCAGCTTCGGCATCTCCTGCGTGACGCGGTCCAGAAGCTGCTGCGCTTCCTGACGGCCAAACAGCTCCGCCGAGAATTGCCCAATCAGGTGGTTAAGGTGGGTTGCCACCACGGTACTGGCTTCAACAACCGTGTAACCCTGGATCTGCGCCTGCTCTTTTAGCGCGCTTTCAATCCAGATCGCGGCCAGACCAAAGGCCGGATCGATGGTTTGCTCGCCCGGCAGCGTGCCTGCGGCGGTGCCGGGGTTAATCGCCAGCCAGCGGCCCGGATAGGCATCACCGCTGCCAATTTCAACGCCTTTCATCAGGATGCGATAGCGCGCGGGCGGCAGGTCCATATTGTCGCGGATGTGTACCACAGGCGGCAGGAAGCCCATGTCCTGGGCGAATTTTTTACGGATACTGCGGATACGGCCGAGCAGCTCGCCGTCCTGCTGGAAATCGACCATCGGGATCAGGCGATACCCGACTTCCATTCCCAGAGAATCCTCCAGCTGAACGTCGTTCCAGGTCGCTTCGACGGCCTGATTATTCTCCGGCATTTTGACCGGAACAGGTTCCGCTGCCGGTTTGGTTTCACGGCCACGCATCCACCAGGCAAGGCCCAGCAGCGCCGCCGTAAACAGCAGGAAGACGAGGTTTGGCATACCCGGCACCAGGCCGAGCAACCCGAGCACCGCCGCGGCCAGCAGCATCACGCGCGGGTTACTGAACAGCTGGCCCACCATCTGCTCGCCAACGTCCTGATCGGTGCTCACGCGGGTCACGATGACACCCGCCGCAGTGGAGATCACCAGCGCCGGGATCTGCGCGACCAGACCGTCACCGATGGTCAGCAGCGTATAGCTTTCCGCCGCGTGGCCCATGTCCATCCCGTGCTGCAATACGCCCACCAGCAGGCCGCCGACCACGTTAATCACCATGATCAGAATGCCCGCGATGGCGTCACCGCGCACAAACTTACTCGCACCGTCCATGGAGCCGTAGAAGTCCGCTTCCTGCGTCACTTCCGCACGGCGCTTTTTGGCTTCATCTTCGGCGATTAGCCCGGCGTTCAGGTCGGCGTCGATCGCCATCTGCTTGCCCGGCATCCCGTCCAGCACAAAGCGCGCGCCCACTTCCGCAATACGCCCTGCACCTTTGGTGATGACCATAAAGTTGATGATCACGAGGATGACGAACACCACGATACCGATAGCGAAATTACCGCCCACCAGGAAGTGGCCGAACGCTTCCACCACCTTACCTGCCGCGGCCGCCCCGGTGTGGCCTTCCATCAAGATGATACGCGTGGACGCCACGTTCAGCGCCAGTCGCAGCAGGGTGGTAAACAGCAGAATGGTCGGGAACGCGGCGAACTCCAGGGTACGCTGGGTGAACATCGCCACCAGCAGCACCATAATGGACAGCGCGATATTGAAAGTGAAAAGCAGGTCGAGGATGAACGCCGGGAGCGGCAGTACCATCATCGATAGAATTAGCAGGATCAGAATCGGCCCGGCCAGGATCTGCCATTGGGTCGATTTCAGGTTGCCGGGCAGGCGCAACATTGCCACCAGATTAGCCATCAGTGTCCTTCTCGTTCATAAAATCCAGCGCGGCAGGCACCGGAAGGTTCTCAGGTTTCACAGGCCGTTGACCGCCGGCCAGACGCCAGCGCTTCAACTGCCATACCCAGGCCAGCACTTCCGCCACGGCGGCGTAAAGTTGTCCCGGGATCTGTTGTCCAATATCCGCATGGCGGTACAGGGCACGCGCCAGCGGAGGGGCTTCGAGGATCGGCACGCGGTGTTCGGTGCCAATTTCACGGATACGCAGCGCGATCAGCCCCGCCCCTTTCGCCACCACTTTCGGCGCGCTCATTTTGTTTTCGTCATAGCGCAGCGCAACGGAATAGTGTGTCGGGTTGGTAACGATGACGTCGGCCTTTGGCACATCGTCCATCATGCGGCGACGGGCGGCGGCACGTTGCATCTGGCGGATGCGCCCCTTCACGTGCGGGTCACCTTCCATCTGCTTATATTCGTCACGGATATCCTGACGCGACATCCGCAGCTTCTTGAAGTGGGTATAGAGCTGGAAGATCACGTCAAAACCCACCATCGGGATAATGCTGAGCACCACCAGCAGCGCGCAGAGCCCGACCAGATTCAGCGCGTTGCTCATCGCGGTGAGCGGCGATTCGCTGATAAGACGCATCATTTCCGGCCAGTGGTACCAGAGGTAAAACCCCGCGGAGCTGCCCATCAGCACCGATTTGAGAATGGCTTTGAGCAATTCGGCCCCGGTCTGGGCAGAGAACATTTTCGCAATACCCGGCAGCGGGTTGAGTTTGGAAAATTTCGGCTGCAGCGATTTGGCGCTGAAGACCAGACCGCCGAGCATCACCGGCGAGACCAGCGCGACCAGCACAACCCCGGTAATGAGGGGCAGCAGCGCAACCATGGCCCCTTTAATCAGCTGAATAATCTGGCTGAGGATCAGATTCGGATCGTTGACCATACTGTGGTCAAAACGTAAGCCGGTTGAGAGCATGCCCGCCAGCTTGCGGGCGAGCGACTCCCCGCCCCACCAGATAATGCACACCCCTACGATAAGGATCAGCAGGGAGGTCAATTCTCGGGATCGGGGGATCTGCCCTTCCTCACGCGCCTTTTCTAGTCGGTGGGGTGTGGGGGCTTCCGTTTTGTCGTCGTTCTCTTCTGCCACTGTGCACGCTCAGCCCATTACGTCACGGGTATCATGCCAGCGCAGCGGAAATCCAATGGCGGGAAAAGCCCGTTTATTCGGGCTCTTTTCGGTGATTTTGTCGCAAACCGCCCCAGGCGGCGTTAACCCCCTGAAGCGGAATGGACCATCAGAAGCCGAGGCTGTCCAGCAGGTCGTCCACCTGATCCTGGCTTGCCACCACGCCCGCCTTGCTGGCGTCGAGCTGTGGACCATTGAGCAGGCTTTCGTTCTCGCGTTTTGGACGGGCTGCCGGTTCCGGGATGTTCTCCAGCAGCACCATCAGCAGCTGGCGCTCAATCTCCTGGATCACATCCATCATGCGCTTAATCACCTGACCGGTCAGGTCCTGGAAATCCTGCGCCATCATGATGTCCAGCAGCTGGGCATTGGTGAAGCTGGTGTGGCCAGGCACATCCCCCAGGAACTGGCGGGTATCGGTCACCAGTTCGCGGGCATCCGCCAGCTCGATAGGGTTCTCAAACCACTCGTCCCAGCGTTTGGTCAGCGCTTTCGCCCCCTTTTCCATCGCATCCTGGTGCGGCTGCGACGCTTCCACGCTGTTCAGCGCACGTTCAGCGGCCTGAGCGGTCATCTGCACGACGTAGTCCAGACGATCGCGGGCATCAGGAATCGCTTCCGCCGCTTCGGCAATCGCCTGATCCAGACCCAGCTCACGCAGGCTGTCACGCAGCATGCGCGTCAGGCTGCCGATGCGGACGATGATGTCGCTCGGCGAGTGTTCTTCAACGGGTTTCATAGCAGGTTGCATCATAACCAACACCTCACATGCCGAGTTTCTCGAAGATCTTACCGAGCTTCTCTTCCAGGGTCGCCGCCGTGAATGGCTTCACCACGTAGCCGCTTGCGCCCGCCTGTGCAGCGGCAATGATGTTCTCTTTTTTCGCTTCTGCCGTGACCATCAGCACCGGCATGGACGCCATTCCCGCATCAGCACGAATGGTTTTCAGCAGTTCCAGACCGTCCATGTTTGGCATGTTCCAGTCGGAGATCACAAAACCAAACCCGCCCGCCTGCAGCTTGTTCAGCGCATCCACGCCGTCTTCTGCTTCTTCAACGTTATTGAAGCCCAGCTCTTTCAGCAGGTTGCGCACAATGCGACGCATGGTGGAAAAGTCATCCACAACCAAAAACTTAAGCTCTTTATCCGCCATAAAATAATACTCCTGAGTCAAATACGTATTGCCTGTCCGGCACTGATTTTCGCCAGCATCTGCTGGCTTACCTGGCTAAGATCGACCACTTCGCTCACGCCACCCATATTGATGGCCTCGCGCGGCATGCCGAACACCACACAACTTGCTTCATTCTGCGCAATCGTCCAGGCGCCAGCCTGGTGCATTGCAAGCATTCCGGCGGCCCCGTCGTTGCCCATCCCCGTCAGGATCACCCCCACGGCGTTGCGCCCCGCATGTTTCGCCACCGAATGAAACAGCACATCCACCGACGGACGGTGCCGGTTGACCGGCGGTCCGTCATGAATTTTGATTTGATAGTTAGCGCCGCTGCGCGCCAGTTCCATATGCTTGTCGCCCGGCGCGATATAGGCATGTCCCGGCAGCACGCGCTCGCCGTCTTCCGCCTCTTTCACGCTGATCTGGCACAGCTTGTTCAGGCGTTCGGCGAACGAACGGGTAAAGCCTGGCGGCATATGCTGCGTGATCAGAATACCCGGACTTGAGAGCGGCAATGGCTGGAGTACATGACGAATTGCCTCTGTTCCTCCGGTTGACGCCCCAATGACCAGCAGTTTTTCCGAGCTGAGTAAGGGACCGGCCTTCAGGGTCGCAGGCGCGGCCATCGGCGTATGGGCGGCAAGCTTTGCCCGCGACGCGGTGCGGATCTTCTCGGCGATCATCTCGCTGTACGCCAGCATCCCCTCGCGAATGCCGAGCTGCGGCTTGGTGACAAAATCCACCGCCCCCAGCTCCAGCGCGCGCAGGGTGATTTCCGATCCTTTTCCGGTCAGGGAGGAGACCATCACCACCGGCATGGGCCGCAGCCGCATTAATTTTTCGAGGAAATCTATGCCATCCATGCGCGGCATCTCGACATCCAGCGTTAGCACGTCGGGGTTATATTTTTTAATTAAATCCCGCGCTACCAGCGGATCGGGGGCGGTTGCCACCATCTCCATGTCGCTGTGGCTATTGATAATTTCAGTCATGATCTGACGCATCAGCGCTGAATCATCGACGGACAATACCCTGATTTTACTCATGCTTTTTCCTTACTCAGCGCATATACCGTTTGCCCACGCAGGCTAAACTCACGCACGAGGTTGCTGAAGTTTTCCGAGTGCCCGGCAAACAGTAAACCGTCAGGCTTGAGCAACGGAACAAACCGACGCAAAATGTCCTGTTGCGTCGTTTTATCAAAATAGATCATGACGTTACGGCAAAAAATGGCGTCGAACGGCCCCGGCACGTTGTACTGCTTATCCAGCAGGTTAACGGGCGCGAATTCGACGCAGTTCGCCAGCTCCTGGCGTACGCGTACCAGGCCTTCATGCGGGCCCGTGCCGCGCATGAAATAACGCTGCAGCTGCTGCGGCGACAGCGTTTTCAGTTCATCCTGGCGATAAACACCGTTACGCGCCTTCTCCAGCACTTCGGTATCGATATCGCTGGCGTAGACCTTCCAGCGTCCCGGCGCCATCCCCAGCGTATCGGCAAGGGTGATCGCCAGCGAGTACGGCTCTTCACCCGTCGAGGCGGCCGCACTCCAGACGCGATACTCCCCGGTGCGCCGGCGCGCATGCTCGGCCAGGACCGGGAAGTGGTGGGCCTCCCGGAAAAACGCCGTCAGGTTGGTGGTTAACGAGTTAATAAAAGCCTGCCACTCTGCGCTGTTCTGGTTCGCCTCGAGCATGCTCAGATAGCGGCCAAAATCATCCAGCCCCAGCGTACGCAAGCGCCGCACCAGACGGTTGTAGACCATGTCCCGCTTATGATCCGCAAGCACGATCCCCGCACGCTGGTAGATTAACTGACATATCCGACGAAAATGCGCGTCGGACAGCGCGAGGCGCTGTGTCATCTGCAACAATAATGACGTTTGCCCAGGGGGCATTGGTGATGTCATAGCGCCTTCTTAATTACATTCAGGATACAACTGGCACGGCCTGCGACCGCCCGACTTCTGTTACTGCTTCAACGTGCTCTTTCACATTAAATACCGCGACCAGCCCGGTCAGACGATCCGCCTGGCTGGCCAGCTGATCGGTTGCCGCTGCCGCTTCCTCAACTAACGAGGCGTTCTGTTGCGTCACCTGATCCATCTGGGTGACCGCCTGAGCAACCTGCTCAATCCCGCGACGCTGTTCATCCGACGCCGAGGCAATCTCGCCCATGATGTCGTTCACCCGCGTCACCGAGGTGACGATTTCGTGCATGGTTTGTGCCGCCGTATCCACCAGGGCAGAGCCTTGCTGAACCCGTGACACCGATTCTTCAATCAGCACCTTAATTTCTTTCGCCGCGTTGGCGCTGCGGCTCGCCAGGTTACGCACCTCACCCGCCACCACCGCAAATCCGCGCCCCTGCTCCCCGGCACGCGCCGCTTCAACGGCAGCATTCAGCGCCAGAATGTTGGTCTGGAACGCGATACCGTCAATCACGCTGATGATGTCACCAATTTTCTGTGAACTGGTGGCGATCTCCTGCATGGTGCTGGCGACGTGGGACGCCTGGTCGCCGCCCTTCTTCGCCGTCATCGCCGCCTGTTTTGACAGGTCAGATGCCTGACGCGCGTTATCGGCGTTCTGGCTAACCGTCGCCGTCAGCTGCTCCATGCTGGCTGCCGTCTGCGCCAGCGAGGCCGCCTGCTGCTCGGTGCGGGATGAGAGATCGTTGTTACCCGCCGCAATCTCTGAGATCCCGGTGTGCATGGCATAACTGCCCTGACGCACGTCGGATACCGTTTCCCGCAGCGATCCCTGCATCGCCTTCAGGCTGGCAAAGATCGCCGAAATTTCGTTTTTGCCGAACACCGCCACCGGACGCGCCAGGTCGCCTTTCGCAATGCTGTCGAAGTGGCTGCTGATAATCGCCAGCGGCTGCACAATCATTTTGCGTGACCAGAGCAGCGCGGCGCCGGTCAGCAAGCCCGCCAGAATCACCATCACGCCGAAGATGACGCCCGACATGTGATAGCTGGTGCGGCTTGCTTCACCGGCGCGCAGAACAGACTGATTGATATCCTGCTGCCATGCGTCAAAGCTGCCGTCAAACGCCGCCTGCGAGGCCTGAACCGGCGCGGTCATAAAATCCGACAGCTGGTTGTTCTCAAGCCACGTCGCCTGATGGTCGAGATCGCTGTACCACTGTTCAAAATGGGTCTTCATGGCGGCCTTCAGCGCTTTCTCTTTCTCGCTGCCGGTGGCCTGTGCCGCAAAGGCCTTAAACTGTGCGTCAGCCTGTTTCAGGCTGTCGCGTGCGGTGGCCATCAGCGCCTTAATGTCATCCGGCGGATAACTTAGCGCGGTTAAGGTTCCCGCCTTGTTCAGCGCAGTGCTTGCCTGCAACAGCACGGCACGGGTTTGTGCCAGTGCGGAGCGCTGCTGATTACTCGCCTCAACGTCCTGCAAATTCTGATAGCCATCGCGAAACGCCCAAAAAGACAACCCGTTACTGCCAACCTGCAACACACCGCAAAGGATCAGAATCAAAAACAGTGTGGTCGAGATACGAATACGATTTAACATCCACGCTCCCATCAAGCGGCAAGCAGCCGCGGTTTAATTGTCAGTCAAAATGTTTCCCAGTTTTCATCTTGTCCGGTCGCCGCGGTACGCGTACGGTTGGCAGCCGTTTCAGCGGCTGGCGCGCGGTACGTCGCCTGCGGGGTGACCGTGTTTCCAGCGAGTGAAGCGAGACGAAACGCCGAGACGACCATCTTCAGACGGCTCGCCTGGTCTTCCAGCGCAGCGGCCGCCGCAGCGGACTCCTGCACCAGGGCGGCGTTTTGCTGTGTCACGCGATCCATTTCCGATACCGCCAGGGCAACCTGGTCGATACCACGACTCTGCTCATCAGACGCAGAGGCGATTTCACCCATGATGTCCGTCACGCGGGTGACGGCATTCACGATGTCATTCATGGTCTCCCCGGCGCTTTCCACCAGCACGGAGCCGGTATCGACGCGGGAGACGGAATCTTCAATCAGCGATTTGATCTCTTTTGCCGCGTTGGCGCTGCGGCTGGCCAGGTTGCGCACTTCCCCGGCCACCACGGCAAATCCGCGTCCCTGTTCGCCTGCGCGCGCCGCTTCCACGGCGGCGTTCAGCGCCAGAATGTTGGTCTGGAAGGCAATGCCGTCGATGACGCTGATGATGTCGGCGATTTTCTTCGAGCTCTCGGCGATGTCGTGCATGGTTTTCACTACGCCATCCACCACGCGGCCGCCGCGCTGCGCCGTCTCGGAGGCGCTTTCCGCCAGCTGAGACGCCTGGCGGGCGTTATCGGCGTTCTGCTTCACGGTCGCGGTGAGCTGCTCCATGCTGGCCGCCGTCTCTTCCAGGGCGGACGCCTGCTGTTCAGTGCGCGATGAGAGGTCGTTATTGCCCATCGCAATTTCGCTGGTGCCGGTATAGATGGCATCCGTGCCGCTACGCACGTTGGCGACGGTATCGATAAGCGAACGCTGCATATGGTCAACGCTGTTTGCCAGCTCGGTGATCTCATTGCGCCCGGACACGGTCAGCGTTTTGGTCAGGTCACCGCCGGCAATGTCACGAATGTGGGCAATAACGCGACCGAGAGGGTTCAGCAGGATATGGCGAATGCCGTACCAGACCGCGATCAGCACAATGACCAGCGCCAGCGCCAGCACCGCCATCTGCCATTTCGCAAAGCGGTAGTCATTCTGGCTTTCAGCAAACGCGGAGTGATACAGATCGCCACTGACCTTTGCATATTCCCCCAGCGCCGCGCCGAGGGCGTTTTGCATCCCCTGCGTCGGCTGCGCGAAATAGGCGTCCATGTTGCCGCTCTCCAGGAACTGAATCAGCTCTGCCAGACCGGCATGGTAGGCGTTGTATTTTTCGTCGATATTCTGGCTCACCTGCTCCATCGCAGGCTGCGGGGTGATTTTCTTAAAGGCCTCGTAATGCTTTGCGGCATCCGCAAGTGTCGCCCGGGCATTTTTCAGCAGATCGGTTTTCGCGCTGCTCTGCTGATTGTTGGGATCCATCATCATGCGCGCGGACGAGCGGCTCAGGTTGATACGCGTTTGCAGCATCAGATCCCACGTTGAGGTGAGTTCACTCTGCTGCAGGCGGAGATCGTTCGAGGCCGCGAAGCTGTCCTGGTTCTGTTTTAATGACGAGAAAAAAAGCCCGCCGGAGATAAGCTGAAGTAGTGCGAAAATGACCAGCACCATCATAAGCATTGTGACAACGCGGATACGGTTCAACATACAACACCTTCTCATAGATTTATTAACGGTGTTATCGGCACAGCCAACAGGAACTTTACATTTGAGAAAGGGAAAAGCGCGGGGTTAGAAAGCCACGTCGACAATCAGCGTATCGGTGTAGGTTCCGGCGGGTGGCGTGGCCTGATTAGTCAGCACTTTCGCGGTGTAGTTGTAGGTACGCAGTAAACCGTCGGCACTGACCTGCGACGACGTCGCGCTGGTCCAGCGTTCGCTGCCGCTGCCGCCCCAGCGGTTACCCGTGGCTTCTTTATAGATGTCATAACTGAGGTAGTTACTGCCGCTTACCATCCGGCGCACGTTATTCAGCGCGTTAGCACCGTTGTTAATGCCGATGGTATAGGTACTGCCTTTGGTACAGGTGACGGCAATCGCCTGTGAGACGGTGGGGAAACTTTGTACCAGCGGCGCGCTGTTGAAGTTGACGTCCGGCGTGGTCATGGCGCTACAGTCGTTGGTGACGGTCATATCCAACGTGATGCTGGTTCCTTTCGTTCCGGTTTGCAGTCCCGACAAACACGCGTTGAGCACGCCCACCGAGCAGACTCTATAGGTGATATCGAAGTTTAGCGTCACCTGATAAGGACCCGCGGTCACATTTTGCCCCGGTACCGTGCGGAAATAGAGAGGGATATTGTATTGTTTGCCGCCGATCAGATTTAACAAGGTACTGCTGTCCCAGGTATAGGTTTTACTGGTCTGCACTTCGCTGTTGTTAGCGCAGCCCGACTGCCCGCACAGGCGCGTCGGGATCACATCGGTGATGGCCGCGTTGTCGGTGCGCTTCATGGTCGCACGACCATTGGCCGAAACGGTAGCTGAGACAAAATTCAGCGTGATGGTGTCCCCGGTCAGCAAGTTCACCAGCGCATCACAGGCTACGACCAGTGTACCGGTGGTTGCCACTTCGCCAGAACCACTCAGCGCGAATGAGGTTACACTCCCAAACGCGGCGTTGACCGTACTGACTCGACAGTCAGCCCAACTGCCGCTGGCCACCAGCAGCAGAAGCATAAACAGCAGACGCTTCATGGCGCCTCCCGACACACCAGCGGACCGTAGGTTTGCAGCTTGTGCTCCGGGTTGGCTCCCACGGTCAGGGTAACCTTGCAGCGTTTTCCGTCAGGCGCGATCACCTCCAGCGGATTCACATCGCTAAGGTTTTCCAGCCAGGCAATACCGTCATACCCCACCACCGCATTGCTGCGCGAGGCACGCCGGACCTGGCTTCCCACCGGCAGCGCCTGGCCGCGCGCATCGTGGAGGATGACGCTTGCCACCCTCTCCTGCTCCATCGGGAAATCGACCAGATAGCCGCTGTGACGCCGAATCGCAATTCGCCGCTCGGTCTCTTTCAGCCGGGTGTCCGCCGGCAGGTTCAGGGTATCAATGCGGTAGCTTGCCGGGTAATACGCCGACACCCCGCTGACCAGCAGGTAACCGTTGTTATTCGTTTTGCCAACGGGCTGGTTCTCATAGCTGACGGGCACGTCCGGATGACCGTCGGTACTGATGACCACAAACGCATCGTTGATCTTATTCGCCGCGAACAGCTCGCCGTCCATCAGAACAATCGCGCCCATCGCCTCGCCCCACCAGGTCATCATGTCCCTTTCGCCGTAGCCGCCGCCCTGCAGTTCAATATTGTTATTACGCCAGCCCAGCGTGCCCTGCTGATAGTCACTGGATTTTGACTGGTTGGCCCAGGCCATGTTCCAGCTAAAGCCGCCGTCAGACGGCATGGAATGGTTGTAGTTAATGCGCTGGGTGTTGCCCGCATCCGGGGTGTTTTCGACGGTGAACGCGGCGCTGTCGCGTGCCCCCAGCGGCACCTGCAGCGACAGCGCGACCGTCCAGTCTCCCCGCTGCTGGTCCCGGCTCCCGGCGAGGTAAATACTGCTCGCGCCCCACAAATTACGGCTCCATGAGAGATTAAGCAGCTCGGTTTTTTGACTGTCAAAACTCTCCACGCCAATCCAGGCTGCGCCGATGTTGCCGTACTGTCCCAGGTTGAACGTCAGAGAATACTGGTCCGTATTGCGGCTGAAGCTGGCGATGGGTTTATCGTTATCGTCATACACCGCAGGCTGGTCGTACAGGGCCAGATTGCCAAAGCCGCGGTCCCGACGCGTGTGCTGGGTGGCCACGCTGAACTCGCTGGTGCTGTACTGGTAACCCCAGTTGATTTGCCCGCCCGCCTCCCCGCGCATGCGGCTTTGCGAGTAAGAGGTATTCACCACGCCAAACTGGCCGAGTTTAATCACCGTCCCAGCCCCGCCCAGCGCCAGTTCCTGCGCCCCTTCCGCATGCCCTTCCAGGGTCAGCCAGTCCGTCACCCCGTAGCGATACGAACCGCTGCCTGCCGCCGGGCCGTAGTCAAAATTCTTGATACCGTAATTACGCCGCAGGCTGCCCAGCGTCACGGCGCCGTCGCTCAGCCCTTTTTTAAGCAGGTCGCTGGAGACGTAAAACGGCAGCGTGGTGCTGACCTGGCGCCCTAATGCATCCGTCGTGACCAGTACCGCATCCCCGGCGCCGTTGATATAGGGCAGATTGGTCAGGGTGAAGGGGCCCGGCTGAAGCTGGGTTGAGCCGGACCGATAGCCGTTGATAAAGAGATCCACCGAGGTGGGCACCGCCGCTTCCCCGCGAATTCGGGCAGCGGCCACGTCACCAGGTCAGGGCGCAGGGAGAAATCTCGCCCGACGCTGATCCCTCCCATCCGCACGCTGGAGCTCCAGCTCAGGGCATCGCTGATCACGTCCCCGACGCTCCAGCTCATTGCGTCATCCTCATTCGTGAACAGCAGGGTCGTGTCATAGCGGACATACCCTTCCTGCTGACCGTCGTTACCGGTGAAATTTTCCCGGGCATAGCCGGTGGAGGAAAACGAGCCGTTCTCATTGAAATAGCGGAATTCATGCCAGAGGGACGCCTGTCCGCCGATATGCTCCGTGTGGTTGGTGTAGAGATCGTAATTGAGCAGCGCGCCGCGCCCGAAGTGCGGTTTGGCCTGCGCCGTTTGCGCGCCGAACGGCGTCACGCGGGATGCGACCCAGTCCCGGGGAACGGTCAGCAGCAGACGCTGCCCGGCGCTGTCGTACTCCACCCGAACCTGAGAAAGCGATGAGAGATTCACTTCTCCGGCAGGAACATGTTCCGGGGGCAGCCCCGCGCGCAGCAGGTCGGCGCTGGAGATAAAGAAAGCGCCTTTGCGCTGCGTCACGGGCACGACCAGACCGGTATCGTAGTGGTTGAGCACGAGGGCAAGCTGGAAGACCGCTTCATCATGTATCGCCTGTGCCTGGGGCGGCGGCGGAAGGCTGTCATCGCCGGGCTCAGCCCAGGTCGCGGAACTGACGCAAAGCAGTATCATCATCGCCGGCTTCAGTTGACGGGCGTCGACTGCCATTGTGCGTCCCTGGCATTAATCTGCGCGCTCATCCGCTCTGGCTGACGAACGCCTGCGGGTATCGGCCAGCTGCGGGTGCTGCCGGGAAGTACGTAACCCAGCAATCCCTCCGCGACCGTGCGTTTCTGCCCTCCCTGCTCCAGCGCCACCTTGCTCAGCCTGACATGGACATCCCCCCGATTCCGAACCTCCAGTACCGGCTGCCCATCCGCTCGCGTCACCCGCCAGCTCAGGTTCCGGGTCTCCACCAGCGCGTGATGCGCCCCCTCTTTTATTGTCGGGATCCCCTGGCCATACACAAACAGCGGAATGGAGTAACGCATCTGCAACTTGAGGCCGATGGCGGGTTCTGCTTTAGCATCAGGCTGAGGAATTTCATCCACGATAATGCGGTAGGCTTGTTCGACGCCTGCGGGAACGGGGGCCTGCTTAATAAGACGGATAAGCTGCTTGCTGCCTGTGCCAATCGTGACGATGGGCGGGCTGGCGACCACATCCTGCTGCGCGGTGTAGCGTTCGTGTCCGTCCTCCTGCTTCCAGCGCACAATACGCACCTGCATCGTGGTGGCGCTGTTTCCCTGGTTCTGGATCCACAGCTCCGTGGCGTTGGCGTCTGCCGCAAGCCACGGGTCGATAGGCCAGAGCAGAATGGTGGCTGCCGCCTGCGCCTGACCGGTTGCCACAGCCATTCCCAACGCGCCCGCCAGACAAACAGGTCTGAAAACTGGCTTCATCAACACTCTCCCTTTATTACCATGACAAGGTCACGGTGAGCTGATCGGAATACGTTCCTGCCGGGCTAAATCCGGTCAGTAGCGCCACGCCAAAAAGCGGCAGCGCGATGTTATTGCTGTTGCTATAGGTCACCGGTATCGCCTGGTTGACGCCAATTTCGCTGTTCGCTGCCAGCGAGCTGCTGCTGTAAAGCCGGTATCCCACGACGTCGGCGCCGTTCGAGCGCTTCATGCGGCGAACGGTTGAATAATTCTGTCCGCCATTAATGCTCATGCTCAGCGCCACGCCCGGCGTGCAGGCGATAGACAACGCCCCGTTTGGCACAAAGCTGGTGCTTACCGGCGCGCTCTCGACGCCGTTATGGGTGCCAAAATCCAGCGTCCCGAGAACCCCTCCGCTGCCGGTGGCCACCGCGCATCCCGGAACAATCGTCGCGCTGACCTTAAAGGACTGTGACGTCACCGCATCCGCCGCGGGCGCCATCAGCAATCCGACGATCAGCGCGAAAAAAGGCTGCACGTGTCCCTCTGCGCATATGCGCAGACCAGTAAGAGTTGCCTTCATGGCGGTGCTGGACTAATAGGTGACGCTGACGTTAATCGTGTCGGTGTAGGTGCCCGGGACGACCGTCACGCTGTTACCGCCGCCGGTAATACGCCCATACAGGGTGTAACTGTCCACCCCTCCGGCCGTAGAGGCGATCGGCAACGCGGTGTTATTGGCAATCACGCTGTTAAACCCGCTGTCGCTGTACAGGCTGTATGCCACGCCCTGTGCCGCGTTGGCGGTGTTAACCAGATAGCGCGCAGGGGTTCCCGGGGTGCCGACAACGGTGCCGGGTGCGGTGGAGTTGGTGTTGCCGGTGATCGCCACCGTATAGCTGGCGGTCGTACATTGAATAGTGAAGGTGTTTCCGCCGCTGGCGCCGGTGAGCTGCGTGGTCAGAGTGGAAAACGTTGCGGGATGGGTGCCGAAATCCAGTGTCCCGAAGTTAATGCCGTTTTGCGTGGGCGATCCGTTTATCAGACAGCCGTTCGTGAGCGTCAGCGTCGCGCCGATGGTGCCGCTACTGGTGACGGCCAGCGCCTGATGGACCGTTGTCGCAGTCAGTAAGGTGCCTGCGCAGATCAAAAGGAGTTTTCTTTTCATTTACCACCCTCCAGAAGACGTCTCCGTTCCCTTGCCACGTTTTATTTTTGTCGTTCAAGATGTTAGCCCCGCTTAATGTTCCTCTGAGGGGGGTTATTGAGAATTTAGTTTACGGATATCGCTTCGACCACCTGCCCCATAACGCATAAGCACTTTGTCTTATTGACTTCTTATTACCTTAAATAACAGAGAGTTAAATTATTTTTTTCAGCATTTTCATGCTATCAGGAGAGAATATATCCATTAAAGTGTGATGCAGATCACAATATATCGACAGGGCAATAACAACAAAATTAATAAAACTTAAAAAGGAGTTGTATCCCCCTACGCTTTGCGTCAATTTATGTGCCGAATAATTTCCCGCGTCGTAATAAAAAATTTATATGTATCGGTGCGGGCTACATCTGAAGCGCATAGAGGGTCTTTTTTCGTGGCAAGTGCAAACAAACTCACACTCTTCATCGTGATATTCATGCTGGCGGGTATTCTTTCAGGGGCAGCAATTCATGAATATGCATCTGCGGATGCCATCAAAGCCTGGTCGGATAATATTACCCTTCTGACCGATATTTTCCTGCGACTGATCAAAATGGTCATTGCACCGCTGGTCTTCAGTACGCTCACCGTCGGCATTATGAAGCTGGGCGAAACCTCCACCATTGGCCGCGTGGGCGGCAAAGCGATGGTATGGTTTATCAGCTCATCCGTGCTCTCAATTCTGGTCGGCCTGTTTATCGTCACGCTGGAGCATCCGGGCAGCGGACTGAACCTGACCGTCCCGACCGAGGCGGTGGATACCGGTCTGGCCGTTGGGGGCATGACGCTGAAAGCGTTCCTGTCTCACACCATTCCGACCAGCATCGCGGGGGCGATGTCGAACAATGAGATCCTGCAGATTGTGGTGTTCTCAATGTTCTTTGGCATTGGCGGCGCGTCGCTGGGGCAGAAGTTCAACGCCCCGCTGGTGGCCGCGCTGGACGTGGTTTCCCATATCATGCTGAAGGTCACAGGCTACGTGATGTACGTTGCGCCGCTGGCCATTTTCGCGGCAATCTCATCCGTTATCGCCACGCAGGGTCTGGGCATTCTGTTGAACTATGCCTCCTTTATTGGCGGCTACTACGTTGCCATTCTTCTCACCTGCATGGTGCTGCTGGCCGTGGGTTACATGGTGCTGAAAAAAGAGGTGTTCCGCCTGGTCAGCATGCTGAAAGATCCAGTTCTGGTGGCGTTTACCACCAGCAGTTCTGAAGCGGCCTACCCTAAAACGCTGGAGCAGCTGGAGCGTTTTGGCTGCTCGCGCAACATCGCCTCTTTCGTACTGCCGATTGGCTACTCCTTCAACCTGGTGGGGTCGATGGTGTACTGCTCTTTCGCCTCGATGTTTATCGCGCAGGCGTACAACATTCATCTGAGCTTCTCTGAGGTGACCGTGCTGATGCTGACCCTGATGCTGGCCTCAAAAGGGATTGCGGGCGTACCGCGCTCCTCGCTGGTGGTGCTGGCCGCGACGATCCCAAGCTTTAACATTCCGGTGGCCGGTATTCTGCTGCTGATGGGGATCGACCACTTCCTGGATATGGGCCGTTCCGCAATTAACGTTCTGGGTAATGGTATTGCGACCGCCATGCTGTCGCAGAATGAAGGTGCGCGGGACGCGGAAGCTGAAGCTGAACTGGTAAAGCAGGAAGCGTAATGGCATGAAAAAGCCGGGTGGCGGCTTCGCCTTACCCGGCCTACAAATGGCCCGAACGCGTAGGCCGGGTAAGCGTCAGCGCCACCCGGCTTTGTTTTATGCCACGCGACTCGCCGCGATATCCAGCAGTGAAGACGGCCCCCGAGCATTAACGTATGGGTGGCCACGAAAGCTGAGCAGGTGGAGCAGGATGTAAAAAAGCCGGGTGGCGGCTTCGCCTTAACCGGCCTACAAATGACTCGAACACGTAGGCCGGGTAAGCGTCAGCGCCACCCGGCTTTGTTTTTATGCCACGCGACTCGCCGCGATATCCTGCAGTGAAGACGGCCCCCGAGCATTAACGTATGGGTGGCCACGGAAGCTAAGCTGGTGGAGCAGGATGTAAAAATGCCGGGTGGCGGCTTCGCCTTACCCGGCCTACAAATGGCTCGAACGCGTAGGCCGGGTAAGCGTCAGCGCCACCCGGCTTTGTTTTAGGCTACGTGACTCGCGGCAATATCCAGCAGCGCCATCTCATCGCTGTTCAGCAGCTTCTCAATGTTCACCAGAATCAGCATACGCTCGCCGAGCGCGCCCAGACCGGTCAGGTATTCGGTCGACAGCGTGACCGCAAACTCTGGCGCAGGACGAATCTGATCAGAGGTCAGGGAAAGCACGTCAGACACGCCATCCACCACGATCCCCACCACGCGCTGCCCCAGATTCAGGACGATCACCACGGTGTTGTCGTTGTAGTCAACGTCGCCCTGGCTGAACTTCACGCGCAAATCCACGATGGGCACAATGACGCCACGCAGGTTGGTGACACCTTTAATAAACGCAGGCGTGTTAGCGATGCGGGTAACCTGGTCGTAACCACGGATTTCCTGCACTTTCAGGATATCGATGCCGTACTCTTCATCGCCTAAAGTGAATACCAGAAATTCCTGTCCTGATGGCTCGCCCGCCAGTTTCGTTACATTACTCATACCGGTCATGTTATTACCTTCTACTTAATCAGGCGGCTGTGTACGCCACACGTTGTTCACGATTTAATCCCTGAAGCGCCGACACGTCGACGATCAGCGCCACGCTACCATCACCCAGAATGGTGGCGGCAGAAATACCCGGCACTTTGCGGTAGTTGCTTTCGAGGTTCTTGACCACCACCTGGTGCTGGCCAATCAGCTGATCGACCAGCAGCGCATAGCGGCGGCCCGCGCTTTGCAGGATCACCACGATACCCTGCGTAGCCTCGGTCTTCGCCCCGTCCACTTCGAACACTTTCCACAGTTCCACCAGCGGCAGGTACTCACCGCGAACCTCGAGGACGCGCTCCCCGCCCGCCAGCGGATGCAGATCTTCCTCACGCGGCTGGAGGGATTCCATCACGGCGTTCAGCGGGAGGATAAAGACTTCGTCCGCCACTTTGACTGACATGCCGTCGAGGATCGCCAGCGTCAGCGGCAGCAGGATGCGAATGGTCGTGCCGGAACCCTGTTTGGACTGGATCTCAACGTGGCCGCCCATCTCCTGGATGTTACGTTTCACCACGTCCATGCCCACGCCGCGCCCGGAGACGTCGGTCACCTGCTCTGCGGTAGAGAAGCCCGGTGCGAAGATCAGCATGCCCACTTCTTCGTCGGTCATGTTTTCATTGACCGCCATTCCCTGCGAAATCGCTTTTGCCAGGATGCGCTCGCGGTTCAGACCTGCGCCGTCATCGGTCACTTCAATGCAGATGTTTCCGCCCTGATGTTCCGCAGACAGGATCAGATTCCCGACCGGGGATTTCCCTGCGGCAATGCGGTTTTCCGGCAGTTCAATACCGTGGTCGAGGCTGTTACGCACCAGGTGCGTTAACGGGTCAATGATGCGCTCGATCAGGCTTTTATCCAGTTCGGTTGAGCTGCCCATCAGGGTCAGTTCAATCTGCTTGTTCAGCTTGCTGGCGAGATCGCGAACCAGACGCGGGAAGCGGCTGAAGACATATTCCATCGGCATCATACGGATGGACATGACCGATTCCTGCAGATCGCGGGCGTTACGCTGCAGCTGGCCCATGCTGGTAATCAAATCCCCGTGGGTGACCGGGTCGAGTTCGTTTGAACGTTGCGCCAGCATCGACTGGGTGATCACCAGTTCGCCCACCAGGTTAATCAGCTGATCAACCTTCTCAACGGCAACGCGGATGCTGGTCGACTCGCTGGAGCGCGCGGCAGGTTTTTCACCACGGCCCGGTGCAGCAGCCTCTTTTGGCACCGCCTTGAGCGCCGGAGCCGCAGGCACCACAGCCGGTGCGGCAGCCTGAGCGACAACAGCCGCCTCTTCTACAGCCGCAGGGGCATCAACCGCGACCGTTTCGGTTTCGAAGGCGATTTGATCGGCTTCAATCACAAAGCACAGCACCGCCACGATATCGTCCTGGCCAATACCGTCATCAAGCGTCGCGGCCAGGCTGTCTTTGCCTTTAACCACGTTGCTTAATTTCGCCAGGTTACCCAGCTCTTCTTCCAGCAGGTTAACTTCATTCTCTTTAAGGCGAGACAGCACCACGCGCAGTTTGCCCGCCGGTGCGTCGGCAGGGGCAGACGCCTGCGCGGCAACCGTATCCACAACGCTCAGTTTTGCGGCAGGAACCACGGCTGCGGCAACCTCACCTTTGGCTTCCAGCGCGAGCTGGCGCAGCGCATTGCAGATGTATTCAAAGCTGGCGGCATCAGGCTCTGCCGAACTTTTATAGGCGTCGAGCTGTTCCTGCATAATATCTTTGGTTTCCAAAAACAGGTTGATAATGTCGGTATTGAGCTGCATCTCACCGCGTCGTGCTTCATCAAGCAGGTTTTCCATTAAATGGGTCGTTTCCTGCAGGATGGTAAATCCAAACGTTCCGGCTCCGCCTTTAATGGAATGCGCCGCACGGAAGATGGCATTGAGCTGCTCGGAATCCGGTGCTTCGGGCACCAAATCGAGCAAGTGTTGCTCCATATCGGCCAACAATTCGTCGGCTTCATCAAAGAATGTCTGGTAAAAATCGCTAATATCCATGCTCACGCTATCACCTCGGATTGGCTGGTGGCGATGTTGGAACGGCAGCCGAAGGAACGGCCCCAGGCTGTTTTAAATCGTCCAGTGACTCATTCTGACTTTCGGCGTTTTCATGCAGGATGGCCTGCTCCGCCTGCTGGTTCAGCACTAAAAGACTGATACGACGGTTGATGGCATCATCCGGCCCGCGGTCGGAAACGCGCATGGTTGCGGCCATGCCGACTACGCGCAGTACCTTGCCATCATCAAGCCCACCTGCCACCAGCTCGCGGCGCGAGGCGTTGGCACGGTCGGCAGAAAGTTCCCAGTTGCTGTATCCCTTCTCCCCACTGGCGTACGGGAAATCATCCGTGTGGCCTGACAGGCTGATTCGGTTAGGAATGCCGTTCAGCACCGGTGCAATGGCACGCAGAATATCGCGCATGTACGGTTCGACTTCCGCACTCCCGGTTTTAAACATCGGGCGGTTCTGGCTGTCGATAATCTGGATACGCAGCCCTTCCTGCACCAGGTCAATCTTCAGATGCGGTCGCAGCGCGCGCAGCTTCGGATCCGCTTCAATCAGCTGATCGAGATCGCCACGCAGTTTTTTCAGGCGCGCCTGTTCCATCTTTCGTTTCAGCTCGTCGATGTTCGGCTCTTTTTTCACCTCACCCTTCTGCTGGGTGTAATCATCGCCGCCGCCCGGGATCGGGCTTTCGCTGTTAGAGATACGCGGCCCGCCGGCCACCGCCGTTGCCAGCGGCGTGCGGAAATATTCGGCAATCTGGATCAGCTCTTTTGGGCTGGAGATGGAGATCAGCCACATCACCAGAAAGAACGCCATCATTGCGGTCATAAAATCGGCGTACGCGATTTTCCACGAGCCGTGCGCGCCATGCCCACCGCCCTTGTGCTTGCGTTTTTTTACGATGACGATCGGATGGGACTGGTTTTTCATGCGTCCTCAGTTGTCGTCTGTTGGTTTGGGTTTTTCACCGCACGCACGTGTTCTTCAAGCTCGATAAACGACGGACGCTCGCTGGAGTAAAGCGTTTTACGGCCAAACTCAACCGCGATCGGTGGCGCATAACCGTTGAGGTTAGAGAGCAGCGTGATCTTCACGCACTGCATCATTTTGGTGGTTTCCGCGCTCTTCTGGCGCAGCACGCTGGCCAGCGGAGAGATAAAGCCATACGCCAGCAAAATACCGAGGAAGGTACCCACCATCGCATGGGCAATCAGCGCGCCGAGCTCGGCTGCCGGACGGTCTGCCGAGGCCAGGGCGTGCACCACCCCCATGACCGCAGCAACGATACCAAATGCCGGAAGCGAGTCGCCGACCAGCGCCAGGCTGTTGGCCGGCACTTCCGATTCGCTTTCATGGGTTTCAATCTCTTCATCCATCAGCGCTTCGATTTCGAAGGTATTCATGTTGCCGCTGATGATCAGTCGCAGATAGTCGACGATGAAATCCAGCATCATGGCATCAGCAAGAATGCGCGGATAGCTGGCAAAAATTTCGCTCTCTTTCGGGTTCTCAATATCCCGCTCAAGCGAGAACATGCCCTGCTGACGCGACTTCGCCATCAGGCGATAGAGCAGTGCCAGCAGATCCATATACATGCTTTTGGTGTATTTTGAGCGACGGAACAGCAACGGAATTGCTTTCAGCGTGCCCTTGATCGATTTACCGTTGTTGCCAACGATAAAAGCCCCTACCCCTGCGCCGCCGATGATAATAAGTTCAGCCGGTTGATAGAGTGCTCCAAGGTGCCCGCCGGTCATCATGTAACCGCCGAAAACTGTACCGAGAACTACCAGGTAACCTAATAAGATAAGCACGACATCATCCTTCCGCTAGTGACTATGGCAAGGACGTCCAGCTCGCAGCGTTGACCGTTCGCGGGGTAAAAAAAAGCAGCGGTAATCGCTTACCGCTGCTGGAATCTTTCCCACACGTTCGGGTTAAACAGCTTGTTCGATCTGTTCATCCAGCAGTTGTGGAATAATATCGGCAGCATCCCGGGAAAGTTTACGTCTTTTTACTGCACGGGAAGGAGGCTGACATAAACTACAGGCGAAGCTGCCTGCAGGTTGGTGAGCATGGGTAATGAAATTGCCGTTGCAGCAGTTGCAGCGCGACAGCTCAAGCATTCCGCTCTCAACAAAACGCACCAGCGTCCATGCGCGGGTCAGCGCCAGCAGAGGACCTTCTTCCTGCTGTGGGCATTGTTCAAGGTAAAGTTTGTAGGCTTTGATCACGGCGTCAACGCCGCTACACAAACCGGTTTTGAGAAGATACTGCCAGGCATTACAGAACATGGAAGCGTGAATATTCTGCTCCCACGTCATAAACCAGTCGGTAGAAAACGGCAGCATGCCTTTCGGCGGGGGACTACCACGTAACTCTTTGTACAGTTTGATGAGACGACCACGGCTCAACTGCGTCTCGCTTTCCAGCATTTGTAAACGAGCACCCAGCGTAATCAGCTCCATGGCCAACTGTATGTCACGCGCTTCCTGAACAATGCTTTTCTCGCTCATTGCTAGGCCCTTTTCTTACGGGCTACGTCATCAGGCTGGCTGATTTCGTTAAGCAAGCGAGTAGAAAGAAGAATACCGGTATGGATCTGTTGAAGATCGTCTACACGGGACTCCTGCGTCAGACGCGTTATTGTCTGAGAGTCATCGAAACGGAACTGGCAAACCAGTTGATTCGTTTCAGCCAGTTTAACCATCTGCGGGAGGGTTAAACCGCCCAGCATGGTTGCCATCTCTTCGTTAATACCCAGACGAAACATCGCGGACGCCTTGTCCTGACTAATCAAACGCTGCGCGAGCAGTAAATACGACAAATTGATGTCATAGATATGTTTTAGCAACTCGGATGTATGCATTGTTCCCATCCCGAATAACCAACTATTATTTTTATGCGGAAAGACCGCACCCCGTGATGTCGCCGGGAAATCACCCGGTATAAAAAAGAAAAGGCTAAATGCATAGTTGAATTTAGGTTTGTATTCATCGAAACGCGTAAGAGAGGAAACGCGAATGCGTCTCTTACATGTTTTATCATTTCTTACAAATAACTAAGATTTTTCCTAATTCGACGCAAACTCTACTCGTCAGTTTTGACACATACAATCCAGCCATCCTCAAATTTAAAAAAAATGTGATCTACGTCACACAATTTAAGTGAATATGACCCATAAATCCATCAGTATGACTTGTAATTTGTTCAAATTTTAACCAATCGACACTGTTTTGTATTCTTAATTGACGAATACTCATGCAGAAGGGGGATCAGAACTGGCATGCAACGTGCTTTTCCTCGGGTGGACGTCGCGCGGAAACATTTACATCATTCACCCCTCCGGGAAACATTTTTCTTACTGTGAAAAAACATAGAGTTATGCAGGCAGCCCAAAAAAGATGTTTCAGAGCGTGATCATTCGAAATGATTTTGTAACGCATCAAAACGATTCAACAGTCAAGGCATAAAATTGTGTGATTTACGTTAAGTTGTTAATTTTTTTCATTTAGGCGCATTTTTCAGTTATTCTTCTTATAAGAATAATTAATGAATAATTATGATAAGCTTCACACTAATGTCGTAATCAGCCCTTGCAGAACCCGGAAAATCGCGGTAAAGGTGATCAAAAGCTGTCAGTCAGACACCCAAGGAGTGCGCCATGAGTTACTCCCATCTACTTGTTTCTGTTGCCGTTTCCCCAGAAAGCCATCAACTCGTCGCCCGGGCAGTTTCCATTGCCAGACCCCACAATGCCCGCATCAGCCTCATCACGCTTGCGGCCGAACCCGAGATGTATAATCAGCTGGCTGCCCCATGCTGGAGGATATTCGTGAGGTACTTCAGGAGGAAACGCAGCAATTTCTGCGCGAGCTGGTCGAAAAGGCACACTATCCTGTCTATGAAACCGTAATTGCGACAGGAGAACTTAATGCCCATATTCTCGACATGTGTCGTAAACAGAATATTGATTTAGTGATATGCGGGAATCATAACCACAGCTTTTTATCGCGCGCGGCCTGCGCGGCGAAATCCATTGTCGCATCAAGTCAGGTTGACGTGTTATTAGTGCCGCTTGGGGGCGTTAACCCCCCAGGGAAATATCAGGCAAGTTTAGGGAAAGTTGCGATCTTTTTTTGTAAATCGCCTTCATGGCTTTGTGGGGCGATATCGCGGAGATCCTGAATAAAACGCGCCTGCCAGTGGTTAATATCGTTCTTCCGGATCGTCTCCATCATTTCAGCATGGCGGGAAATACGTTCGGTGAGCGGCATGGTCAGCGCGCGGTTCAGGGCATTCGCCACGTCATCGCGATCGTAAGGGTTCACGATAAGCGCCGACGTGAGCTCATTCGCGGCCCCGGCAAACTGGGAAAGCACCAGAACACCCGGATCGGCGGGATCCTGCGCTGCCACGTATTCTTTCGCGACCAGGTTCATCCCGTCGCGCAGCGGCGTCACCAGGCCAACGTCCGCATAGCGGAAGACCTTCATCAGGATCTTGCGGTCGAAGTGCTGATTCAGATAAAACAGCGGCGTCCAGCCCAGCTGCCCGTAGCGGCCATTAATGCGCCCGGCTTCTGTCTCCAGCTGATGGCGAATGTCCTGATAGGCCTGAACCTCACCGCGCGACGTCGGCGCAATCTGGGTATAGCGAATTTTACCGTGATGCTCCGGATATTTATCCAGCAGCGTCTCATACGCCAGGAAGCGTTCCGGCAGCCCTTTAGAATAATCAAGACGCTCGACCGAGAAGATATTTTTCACGTGTTTGAGTTCATTCTTAAGCTGCGCCAGCTTCGGCGGCAGCGGACCAGAGGCCTGCTCCGCGATTTCGTCAGGTTCAATCCCTATTGGATACACTTCGGTGTGGAACGTTTTTCCCCACGCCGTATGGGTTTTCCCGCCTTTGGTCACCAGACGCGCTTTCCCTGACACGGAGTCAAGGAATGCCAGGCGGTCATTTTCCGTCTGGAAGCCCAGCAAATCGTAGTCACACAGCGCTTCCAGCAGCTCTTCATGCGGCGGCAGCGCGGTAAAAATTTCCGGCGTCGGGAACGGGATGTGCAGGAAGAAGCCAATCCGGTTATTCACTCCCCTCTTTCGCAGCTCTCTGGCGAACGGCAGCAGGTGATAATCGTGGATCCATAAAATATCGTCTTCTTCTATTAAAGGCAGCAGTTTATCCGCCAGCAGCGCATTCACGCGCGCGTAGCCTTCGAAGGATTCACGCTGGAATTTGACCAGGTCAAGGCGATAGTGAAACGCCGGCCACAGGACGGCATTCGAGAACTGCGAGTAATACTCGTCATAGTCTTTCTCTTTCAGTGCAAACGACGCCCACGTGATGTTACCGCGCGTCACTTTTGTGAGCGGTTTCTCTTCTTCACTGATTTCTCCGCTCCAGCCAAACCACAGCCCGCCAGCGGCTTTCAAGGCACCTAACACCCCTACCGCCAGGCCACCCGCACTGGCTTTTTTATCATCAGGCGGTGCGATTCGGTTAGAGACGACGACTAAGCGACCCATAATGGTTTCCCCCTTTGTTTTGCGCTATTTGTTGTTGTTGCTGGTTAGCGATATCAGATACCCACTGCCAGACGCTGGCGACATCCGCCAGCCGCCATTCGGCGACAGTGTCACCAGGCCCTACCTTAACGGCGATCCCTCCGGCCTGATTAACCACACGGAACCCGGCCTCGTCGGTCAGGTCATCCCCAAAGAAAACAGGCGTCCGGCCCTTAAAAGGTGCCTCCGCCATAAAGGCGGCGATGGCTGCGCCTTTATTAATCCCCTTCGGCTTTAACTCCACCACGCATTTGCCCGGCTGCAGCGCCAGCTGTGGATGCGCATCCGCTACCGTCTGAGCAAGCGCGAGCACGGCATCTCCGTGCTGCGGTGCCTGGCGATAATGCAGGGCAAAGGCCATGCCTTTGGCTTCCAGCTCGGTGCCAGGCAGGTCGGCCAGCGCAGCAGAGAGCCGCTTCTGGAGCGTTTGCGTAAGTGCGTCGGGGAGTGAAACGATATGCGTTTGATCATGGATGTCGCGGCGCTCCGCTCCGTGTACACCGGCCAGCGGAAAGTGGTATGGACTGGCGAGCAGATCCAGCTCGGCCATTGAGCGCCCTGATATCAATGCCAGTGCTCCCTCATTCATGAGCGAGAGCTGATGCAAATCCTGCAACACCGCCTCCGGAATAGACACCTGATCGGGGTGCGGTTTTATCCCGGCGAGCGTGCCGTCGAGATCAAAAAAGAAAGCATAATGTCCGGGCAGTACAGGCGGTGCGGTTAACAAGTCAGCCACCCTTTTCCTCCTTACGGTTGACGAGAGGTAAACGCCTTTACCTCTTTCATAGCCATGTAAGTATAGACAGTGTGACGTCGCTCGCCATTTGACAACCGCCCCGCCAGTTTTACTGGCGGGGCGGTGAAGGGGTCAACTATGGTTATAAGTTGAGCAATAAAAGAGGTGCAAAACGGTTACACGGTACGCTTCGCTTTTTGCTTGTAACGGTCGAATATCACCGCTGCCAGCAGGATCAGACCACGCACCACGTACTGCGAGAACGGCGAAATATTCAGCAGGTTCATGGCGTTCTCTACCGTGCCCAAAATCAGGATACCGGCCACCACATATGAGATTTTTCCGATGCCTCCCTTGAGGGAAACGCCCCCTAACACGCAGGCCGAAATAACGATCAGCTCATAACCAATAGAGGTCATTGGCTGGCCGCTGGTCATACGCGACGCCAGAATAATCCCCGCCGCGGCAGAAACGAGCCCCGAGAGCACAAAGATAATAATTTTGGTGCGCACCACCGGCACCCCGGCCAGACGGGCGGCCTCTTCGTTACCGCCAATCGCCAGCGTATTACGGCCAAAGGTGGTCCGGTTAAGCAGGAAGCCGAACAGGATCAGGCAGGCCACGGTCAGCCAGATAGGCGCAGGCAGACCCAGCCAGTTGGCGTAACCCAGCGTAAAGAAACGCTCGTCTTCAATCCCCACCGCTTTACCGTCGGAGATGATATAGGCCAGCCCGCGGACAATTTGCATTGTCGCAAGCGTCGTGATCAGGGCGTTAATCTTCAGGCGCGCGATAACAAAACCGTTCACCAGGCCGCTGATGACGCCGAGTAACAGACCGGCAAAAACGCCAATCCACAGGCTCTCCGTCATGTTGATCACCACGGCCGTCGTAACGCCTGCACAGGCAATCACCGACGCCACCGACAGGTCAAAATCGCCGGAGGCCAGACAGAACAGCATCCCGCAGGCCACCATCCCGGACATGGAGATGGCGAGACCCAGCCCCTTCATATTAATGAAGGTGGCAAAGTTGGGGACAAAGATCGCGCAGGCGACGAACAGTGCGGCAAACACCACCAGCATGCCGTACTGATCCCAGATACGCCCAACGCTCAACGCCGACTTCGACTTCGGCACTCCGGATGTAGTAACAGAGGACATCATTAACTCCTTACTCAGGCGACGGCCTGGCTAACTTTAGGCATGGCGAGGTTCAACGCCTGTTGTTCATTCGCCTGTTCATGAAGTAATTCGCCGGCAATTTCGCCTTCACGCATCACCACAATGCGGTCGGCCACGCCCAGCACCTCCGGCAGATCGCTCGAGGCGAAGAGCACCGCCACGCCGCGTTTTGCCAGCTCATAGATCACGTTATAAATCTCGTGTTTTGCCCCCACGTCGATACCGCGCGTCGGCTCATCCAGCAAGATGACCTTCATATCCTCCGACAGCCAGCGGCCCAGAATGGCCTTCTGCTGGTTTCCGCCTGACAGATTCATGATCAGCTGTTCCGGACCCGGCGTTTTGATATTTAGTGAACGAATATGGTGGTCGGCATTGCTCGACTCCCAGCTATCGTTTATCAGGCAACCTGCGCGAATAAACTTACGGCGGGCGGAAATATTGATGTTGTCGCGTACCGAGTGCACCGGAATAATGCCCTCTGCTTTCCGGTCTTCCGGACAGAGCATCATTCCCGCCCCGATCGCGTGGGCCGGTTTCTGAATGTCTACCCGCTCGCCGTCAATGGAGACCTGCCCATCGGTAATACGGGTACCGCCGAACAGCCCTTTCATCAATTCGCTACGCCCCGCGCCTACCAGACCAAACAGGCCGACGATTTCACCGCTGCGTACGGATAACGAAATCGGCGTTCTGACGCCCGGCGCTTTTACGCTATCGAGGCGCAGACGCTCAGGGCCGTACTGGCGAGGCTGCCAGTGATAGATATCACCCAGATCGCGTCCGACCATCGCCTGAACAAGCTGGTCATGGTTCACCTGCGCCATGTCGGTAAAGGTGCGCACATAGCGTCCATCTTTAAACACGGTGATGGCATCGCTGAGAGCAAAAATCTCTTCCATGCGGTGCGAAACGTACAAAATCGTCCGGCCTTCCTGACGCAATTCGCGGATCACGCGGAACAGATTTTCGATTTCACGCTTAGAGAGCGAACTGGTGGGTTCATCGAAGGCAATTATTCTGGCGTTACGCGCCAGTGCCTTGGCAATTTCAACCATCTGCCACTGGCCGATGGAGAGATATTTCAGCGGCGTCTGGGGATCGACGTCCAGCCCCAGGTGTTTTAGCTGCAGCCCCGCTTCATAATTAAGTAGCGAACGATTCACCACGCCGCCTTTGTGCGGGAGCTGTCCTAAATAGATATTTTCCGCCACGGTCATCTCAGGGATGAGGTGCAGCTCCTGATAGATAATGGCCACCCCGGCATTGAGCGCCGCCGTGGTATCGGCAAAAGAGACCTCTTCGCCGCGGATCGCCAGCGTGCCGGTTGTTGGCGAGTAGTTGCCGCTGAGGATTTTCAACAGCGTGGATTTTCCCGCACCGTTTTCCCCCATCAGGGCGTGAACCTGGCCGGCATAGCAGTCGAAGCTGATATCGGTCAGCGCGTTCACACCGGGGAAGGTTTTCCCGATGCCGCGAAAAGAGAGATACGGATCAGACTGTCGCATAACGTCTCCGTGATTCCTGTAGTGTGTACGTCAGGCCCCTCATGCAGGATGAGGGGCACAATCACCGCGTATTACTTCCCGCCCAGTCCTTTTTTCGCCAGCTCCTCTTTGAAGTTGTCGCGGGTAATGAGCACCACGTCGGTCACTTCGGTAAATTTCGGCGGTTCAGCCCCTTTGGTGACCCAGTTGTAGAGCATCTCGCTGGATTTATAGCCGTGAACGTCCGGGCTTGGCAGCAGTGAGCCGTAGAAGCCGGTGGCCTGCGCTTTGGACAGCTCGCTGACGGCGTCAACGCCGTTGATACCAATCCCGATCACGTCAGGTGCCTTGAAGCCCTGACCTTCCGTCGCGCGCACGCCGCCCAGCACGGTGTTGTCGTTCATGCCGACCACCAGCCAGTGTTTGACCTCCGGATGCTGAACCAGCATGGAGTTGGCTGCGTCGAAAGCGCCCGGGATATCGTTAGATTTGGTGGGGACTTTGTAGATCTGTTTTTCCGGGAAGCCGGCCGCCTTCAGCGCGTCCATTGACCCGGTCGTACGACGACGCGCCGTGTCCAGCTCATCCGCTGTAATAGCCATCACTGCGGTCTCTTTGACGTCCCAGCCGCGTTTTTGCATCTCTTTATAGAGCTCCTGGCCCTGACGTTCGCCGATTTTTGTCGCGGCCATCATGACCAGCGGGACGCTGTCCATCGGCTTGCCTTTGGCGTTCACGAACTGATCGTCAACGGCAATGACCTTCATGTCGTAACCGCGGGCTTTTGCCGCGATGGCCGAGCCCAGCTTTGGATCCGGCGTACAGATAACGAAACCTTTCGCACCGCTGGCCGCCAGGCTGTCGATGGCGTTCAGGGTTTTCTCACCGTCAGGCACGGCGATTTTAATCACTTCAAAACCTAAATCTTTCCCGGCCTTATCGGCGAATTTCCACTCCGTCTGGAACCAGGGCTCTTCGGGCTGTTTTACCAAAAAACCGAGTTTTAAATTCTCAGCAATAGCGGATTGTGACATAACGGCAGCCAGACCGATGGCCGCCAGCGCTTTAGTAAATTTGTGCATGGTAAACTCCAGCTTTAGCTTTCTTTTCTGTAGGGAATATGTGCGTGCTTCTTATTTAATCGGACTTAAAACAAGGCATTAGCGCTTACCTCGTTATAAGCGTTATTGCTGGTGATAGTTTTAGCGGGAAATTAATCATCCATAAGAGAGCCCCATCACACCGCAGAATTACAGTAATTGCGTACATAAATTCAGCGAAAAATGACATAAAAAAGGCAGTATTTGTCAGACAAATGAAATGAGGGTAAGCAGGATTATCCATAAGATTAGCTAAGATATCCCTGATGCCCCGGATCGGGCCCGAGAACGCCGGACGTCAGAAAAGTGCAGTATGTTTTCCATCAAAAATGCCACACGCACTGAAAATTATTTACTCCACAGAATTTGATTTAGCGCAATTTTATTAATGCACCTGATATACGGAATAATTAATCCCTGATTCATTTTTTTACGGAGCATTATTCCGGTTTAATATTCCCGAAAGAGTAACAGCATATCTCTTCGATAAAAAATGTTGATTATCAGAGGATTATCTAAATACCGATCTATGGCGAGCTAATTGTATTTCTGTACTATATTAAAGTTTGTAATGTATGGTAAACACAGCCAATTTAAGAGTTTTCTTAGACCAAAGACAAGGGTATGCTTATTTATATCGAACACAGGAAGTGAATTTCGGTCGACTTCGTTTACTGCAGAAAGCGTATTTCTGCTCTTTTTCTTCGTACTTGCCTGGTGCTCAGGTTAAGCAACGGACATCACGTCCCACCGTCAATAAGGATATGAGTATGGCTACCCAAACGATGATGCAAAAACTTAACGCGCAGATGAACCTTGAGTTCTACGCCTCCAACCTGCACCTTCACTTAAGTGCCTGGTGCGCTGAGAATAGCCTCACGGGCTCTGCCACCTTCTTTCGCTCTCAGGCACAAAGTAACGTCACCCATATGATGCGCGTTTTTAACTTCCTGAAAGCTGCCGGGGCAAACCCTGTCGTTAAAGCCCTTGATGGGATAAACGAGAGCTACTCTTGTCTGGAAGAACTGTTTCAGAAAACGCTTGAAGAGTATGAACAACGCTGCAGCACCCTCAACAAACTGGCCGATGAAGCCAAAGCGCAGCAGGACATTACGACGCTGAGATTCTTACGCGATATGGATAAAGAGCAGCAGCAGGATGGCCTGCTGCTGAAGACGCTGGCGGATGAGCTGCATAACGCGCAGCAGGCAGGTTTATGTCCTGAGCAAACCGACCGTCACCTGCTCGACATTGTGGCGGTGCAGCACCACTGAGTTTTTGGCCTGCTTCCGTCCCGGGGAGCAGGTCCCCTTCCCCTCTCCAACCTTCTGCTTTTGCTCAAATTTAACAAATCAGATCTGGCTCCCAATGATTAACCACACAACGTGTGATGATTTATTTAATTACATAATCATTGACGAGGGAGCATCATGATCACCATTGAGTTTGTTGTCATTCTCCTCTGCCTGCTGACGGGTACGCGTTTCGGCGGTATGGGGCTTGGGTTAATCAGCGGTATTGGTCTTTTTATTTTATGTTTCGTCTTTGGTCTGCAGCCGGGTAAACCGCCGGTTGACGTCATGCTGACCATCCTCGCGGTGATTGGCTGTGCCGCTACTCTGCAAACGGCGGGCGGTCTCAACGTCATGATGCAGTTTGCGGAACGTCTGCTGCGCAAACACCCGCAGCACATCACCCTGCTCGCCCCGTTTACCACCTGGATGCTGACCTTTCTGTGCGGCACCGGCCATGTGGTCTACACCATGTTCCCGATTATTGCGGATATCGCCCTGAAAAAAGGGATCCGTCCGGAGCGCCCTATGGCCGTGGCGTCGGTCGCGTCGCAGATGGCGATCACGGCCTCCCCCGTTTCCGTTGCCGTCGTGTCGCTGGTGTCCATCCTGGCAGCCCAGCATGGGATCGGCCACGCGTGGGGAATTCTGGAAATTCTCGCCGTGTCGGTTCCCGCTTCACTTTTCGGCGTGGCTATTGCTGCACTGTGGAGTTTACGCCGCGGGAAAGATTTGGCGGACGACATGGAGTTTCAGGAAAAGCTAAAAGATCCTAAGCAGCGCGAGTTTATCTACGGCGGAACAGAGACGTTAATGAATCAGCGTTTCCCAAAACAGGCCTACTGGTCCACGTGGATTTTCTTTGCCGGCATTGCCGTGGTCGTTCTGCTGGGGGCCTTCCCTGAGCTGCGCCCCGCCTTTGAACTGAAAGGCAAAATGACGGCGCTGTCGATGAACCTTGTCATCCAGATGATGATGTTAATTGCGGGTGCCGTGATGCTGATGGCCTGTAAGGTCAATGCCTCCGCGATTTCAAACGGCGCGGTGTTCAAGGCCGGTATGGTTGCGATCTTCTCGGTATTCGGCGTGGCGTGGATGAGCGATACCTTTTTCCAGGCGCATCTCGACGAGTTAAAGCTGGCCCTGGAAGGCGTGGTGAAAAGCCACCCGTGGACATATGCGATTGTGCTGTTTCTGGTGTCAAAACTGGTGAACAGCCAGGCGGCGGCGCTGACGGCGGTTGCGCCGATGGGGTTGATGTTGGGCATCGACCCGAAAATGCTGATCGCCTTTTTCCCGGCGTCCTACGGCTATTTTGTCCTGCCGACCTATCCCAGCGATTTGGCCTGCATCGGCTTTGACCGGTCAGGCACGACCCGCATCGGTAAATTTATCATCAACCACAGCTTTATTTTGCCAGGGCTGATTGGGGTAAGCTGCGCGTGTGCCGCGAGCTACCTGCTGGTCCAGACGTTCTTCTGATAACACCAAAGGGCGACGCATGCCGTCGCCCATTTCCCTGCGTCAGTGGGACTCACCCTGCGGCGTGAATCGCAGCTCGATCAGCGCGATGGCTTTCTGGATCGCACGAAGCGTTACCGGGTCAGCGGCTGCAGGATGGCTGGCAAAATCGATGTTTTTCAGCTGGGTAGACATCTTCTCGCGCACTTCAACCGGCGCAATCACGTCCAGAACATCCAGGATTTGTTTGATAACCAGCTGGCAGGCGACAACGTCAGAGACCAGTTCCTGATCGGCGCTCAGGTTTTGTGACATGGGGTTTCTCCTTATTTAAAGGCCGCCATAGTATCAAAACACGCCCCCTGACATCTTCCCTTCAACGTCTGCAGGTATAAAAAAACCTGCCGAAGCAGGTTTTTTATCAGAACATGGCGCCCGGCGGCACGTCTTTGAACGTGCGGCAGTAATTGGCCCACATACTTTTCAGGATTTTGCGCAGTTTCACAGTGATGCTCCATCAACTTGTTATACAACTTTATCGTCAATGCGCTTATAATATGACCATCATCACAAAAATCAATGTTTTTGTGATATAAATCACAATTTAATCAGGGTGGGGTCTGATCGCGTTCACCATCAACCCGTTGCGAAGAGTGAGGGCAGATTGTCCGGCTATTCAAGCCATTGCGGCGGGCATCTGCGGGTACGATAACGTATTTCCATCCACTCAGAGCGAACCATGAAAAGAGTCATTGTAGCCGGCACACTCCTCCTGCTCGCGGGGTGCAGTATTAACCGCCAGGCTGAAGTCAGCAGCCTCGATGCGCCGAACGGCATCGTCCGCCTTAACTACGGTCAGGCAGCGCTGCAAAATGCGTATTCCGATGAGTATGTGAATAACGGTACGGCGGCAAAAGCATGTCAGAGCATGGGGTATGCCACGGCCTCAGCCTATGGTCAGCCCATTAAAACCTGCACCCTCATTAGCGGCTCGTTGTGTCTGAACGAGAGCGTGACTATCCAGTATAAATGTATGGGTTATGCCGTGAACCCTAAGTCAAACAATCCGTGGTATTAATCCAGACTGCCAGCGCAGGCTGGCAGTTTATTTCATTACGAACAAAAACAATTCTCATTAATAAATGATAAAATCGCCAATGCGTTTTATTCCCATTCGTATTTTAAATAAATAAAATAAATATTTTACGTTTTGCAAATAATTAAATAACAAATTATAGTGTCGCTCATTGTGAACCAGAAATAATAACCCGGAGCGCCACCATGCTGAAAACTGAAATGATCGACAAGCTCAACGCACAAATGAATCTTGAGCTGTATTCATCCCTTCTCTACCAGCAGATGAGCGCCTGGTGCAGCTATCACAGCTTTGAAGGCGCTGCCGCGTTTCTGCGTCGTCACGCGCAGGAAGAGATGACCCACATGCAGCGTCTGTTTGATTATCTGACGGATACCGGCAGCCTGCCGCGCATTGAAACCGTGGCATCTCCATTTGCTGAATATAATTCTCTCGATGAACTGTTCCGCGCCACCTACGAGCACGAGCAGCTGATCACCCAGAAAATTAACGAACTGGTTCATGCCGCGATGACCAGCCAGGATTATCCAACCTTCAATTTCCTGCAGTGGTATGTCGCCGAACAGCATGAAGAAGAGAAGCTGTTTAAATCCGTGCTGGATAAATTATCTCTGGTGGGGAAATCAGGCGAAGGTCTTTACTTTATTGATAAAGAACTTTCCACGCTGGATACGCAGAATTAATTTCAGCGCGGTGCGGGTTCCCTGCACCGCGTTAATTTACATACACCCAGCGCAGCTGGTGCAGCGCCAGTCGTGAGGATTCACGGCCTGGTAAAAATAGCGGTAGCTGGCCGTCTCCAGCGCAATACCCATCTCGAAAAACATATCCGTCAACCAGTCGACATTCGCTATGATCCACTCATCTTCCTGTAAGCCTTGTGCAAAGGTCTCATCCTCAGGATCAATAACCGAATAGATTCCCCAGGTGCCCATATCTTTTTCGCGGCGGGACTCCGGAAGTATCAGGGGCTGGTTCTGCCAGTGGATTATCCAGTGGCCATGGCACAACAGGTTGCCTCCACGGCTCCATGCCGCGGTAAAAGGATTCTCCCCCGCCATAAAACCCTCACTTTATTTGATAATTTATATTTATTGTTTACGTTACGCCGAAATGTTGCTCAGCAACATTGCCCTCATGTAGTAGGCGGAAGCCTATAAAGGGTCAGAGGAACAATAATGTGTAAAGCATTCATTACACTGCTTGTAACGGTGATTTGACGAGTTACGGCTTTTCCCTTACTCTGCGCCGCAGATTTTGTCGCGGTTAAGAAGCGTTGTAGAGGAAAGCGTGAAAAACAGAACTCTGGGAAGTATTTTTATCGTCGCCGGAACGACGATTGGCGCAGGAATGCTGGCCATGCCTCTGGCAGCCGCGGGCGTGGGATTTGGCATGACCCTGCTGCTGCTGGGGACGCTCTGGGCGCTGATGTGCTACACCGCCCTGCTGTTGCTTGAGGTTTACCAGCATGTGCCCGCCGATACCGGTCTGGGTTCTCTCGCGGCGCGCTACCTGGGACGCTACGGCCAGTGGATAACCGGCTTCAGCATGATGTTCCTGATGTACGCCCTGACCGCCGCCTACATCAGCGGGGCCGGGGAGTTAATCGCCTCAAGCGTTAACGACTGGTTTGGTTCTGACATTACCCCGGCGACGGGCGCCATCTTCTTTGCGCTCATCGGCGGCGGCGTGGTCTGCGTTGGCACATCGCTGGTGGATCTGTTTAACCGTTTCCTGTTCAGCGCCAAAATTCTGTTCCTGATTGTCATGCTGGTCCTGCTGGCACCGCATGTTCATCAGGTCAATCTGCTGACGCTGCCGCTGGAAAAAGGGCTGGCGCTTTCCGCCATCCCGGTCATTTTCACCTCGTTTGGCTTCCACGGCAGCGTGCCGAGCATCGTCAGCTATATGAACGGCGATATTCGCAAGCTGCGCCGCGTCTTTGTTATCGGCAGCGCGATCCCGCTGATTGCCTACATTTTCTGGCAGCTGGTGACCCTGGGCAGCATCGACGCTTCAACCTTTATTGGCCTGATGGCACAGCACGCAGGCCTGAACGGTTTTCTGCTGGCGCTGCGCGAGGTCGTCACCTCCCCGCACGTGGAGCTGGCGGTACACCTCTTTGCCGACCTGGCGCTGGCAACCTCGTTTCTGGGCGTGGCGCTTGGCCTGTTTGACTATCTGGCCGACCTGTTCCAGCGCCGCAATACCGCCGCAGGACGATTACAGACCGGGGCCATCACCTTCCTGCCGCCGCTGGCCTTTGCGCTGTTTTATCCACGCGGGTTTGTAATGGCGCTGGGGTATGCGGGGGTGGCGCTCTCGGTCCTTGCCCTGCTCCTCCCTTCCCTGCTGGCGTGGAAGAGCCGCCAGCAGCATCCGCAGCAGGGTTACCGCGTGGCGGGCGGAAAACCGCTGCTGTGCATTGTGTTTGGCTGTGGGGTGGTGATTATTCTGGTGCAGGTACTGATTGCGGCGGGAATGCTGCCGGAAGTGGGTTAATGAAAAAAGGGGCTGTCATCAGCCCCTTTTTTATCAGTGCAAACAGCAGCTCTTGAACTTCTTCCCGCTGCCGCAAGGACACGGATCGTTACGCCCAACCTTCGTGCCGTTCACCATCGGCTTCTTCACCTCCGGCTGCTGCGGATTGTTCACCCAGTAGTTATACAAGCGCAGCGCCGCAGGCTGAATACGTTCAATGCTGGCGGTATATTCTTCTTCGGTCAATTCATCCAGCTGGTCGCCGATCTCTTCGCTACCGTGCAGCGCAATCACATCCAGATCGGCCTTCAGCTCGTCCGGCAAGGCTGACCAGTCCGTCAGCGCCACGCCGCGCATGTAGCCGTAGCACCACTCTTCCACCACGGTATAGCTCTCACCGTCAATGTCGTTATAGCCAAACATCGGTTCAAACTGGTCCGGATATTCGCTCAGGCGCTCGGCAATATCGTTCATATGCTTAAAGCAAAGATCGATAAAACGGTTCATCTCGCGATCGTTTTTCCAGCGCGGAATGTATTTCTCGCCACCCCACACCGCCACCAGCCAGGTATCTGGCTCAACGACAACAGGACCGGAAAGCACTGCGGTAAACATGCCGTCCAGTTCAGACACGTCAAGCACGGACGCATCGTCATGACCGTAAGACATTAACGTCTCTTCAAGCCACGCCATTTCGCTTTCATTTAATGGGCCTTCAGTCATCGCTGACACTCCTGATAAAAAGGAAACGATCCTAACACATATCTCACGCCTCTCCGGGCTGAAGTTTAGGTCTTTATTGCTGCAAAAACGTGCAAATCGTGACCTTTGCACAACTTATGGGCTTTATTGTTAACGATATGTGATCTCCGCTGTAATTTCTTCTCCTCCCGCAAGGCGGCATAACGCGGCGCTCTATACTCAAACATGTCACAGGCCCGTCAATGGCTTAACCATTCTGGCAACGTTTTTGCTTAATGTTCTTCGCGCGACGCTGCGCAGGGAAACCTCGCCGTATATGCAGGATGCCGTCTGTATCTTGTTCGTTTAGTGCATTTTGTTCTTGCTCGTGTTTCGGATTGGCTGCGCCGTCGGGCGTTCGGGTTTACGCCGTGGTGCAAAAACCTCTTTGCTAAGGAACATAATAATGTCGCTGAAATTTATCAGAACTCCGCTTTCTCTCGTGTTGGCCGGTTGCCTTGTGACGGCGTTTTCCGCCAGGGCAGATATCGTGATTGGCGTGGCCGGGCCGTTCACGGGTCCTAATGCCACCTATGGCGATCAGTACTGGCACGGCGCAACGCAGGCCGCTGAAGACATTAACGCCGCCGGCGGCATTAACGGCGAAAAGATCAAACTGGTTCAGGGGGATGACGCCTGCGAGCCTAAGCAGGCGGTGGCGGTGGCCAACCGCTTAGTCGACCAGGATAAAGTCAACGCCGTGGTCGGTCATTTCTGCTCCTCTTCCACCATGCCCGCCTCCGAGGTTTACAGCGATGCGGGGATCATCGCTATTACCCCCGGTTCAACCAACCCCCTGATTACCGAACGCGGCATGAGCGACATGTTCCGCATGTGCGGCCGCGATGACCAGCAGGGCCAGGTGGCCAGCGACTTCATCATCGACAAGCTGAAAGCCAAACGGGTGGTGATTATTCACGATAAAGACACCTATGGTCAGGGCCTGGCTGACGCCACCAAAGCGGCGCTGGCGAAGCGCGGGGTTCAGGATGTGATGTACGAGGGGTTATCCCGCGGTGAAAAAGACTTTAACGCGCTGGTCACTAAGATCGGCGCGCAAAAACCGGACGTCGTGTTCTTCGGTGGCTGTCATCCGGAAGCCGGCCCGCTGGTTCGCCAGATGCGTGAGCAGGGCGTGCAGGCGAAATTCTTCTCCGGGGACTGTATCGTCAACGAAGAGATGGTGACCGCGGCGGGCGGCCCGCAATATACCAATGGCATTTACATGACCTTCGGTAAAGATCCGCGCCTGATCCCGGACGGCAAAGCGGTAATCGAGAAATTCCGCGCCGGTAAATTCGAGCCGGAAGGTTACACCCTCTACTCCTACGCCTCGGTACAGGCGATTGCCGCGGCCTTCAAGGCCACCGGCGGCAAGGACTCTGCCAAAGCCAGCGAGTGGCTGAAGGCCAATTCCGTCGACACGGTGATGGGCAAAAAAGCCTGGGACAGCAAAGGCGATCTGAAAGTCTCTGACTACGTGGTTTACCAGTGGGACGACAAAGGAAAATATAAGGAAGTGGAGTAACGGGACGGAGTCACGCTCAACGTCGATGGGCTCGCCCGTCGGCGCGTAATAAACATCAGGCTGCGCGGCTCGCGCAGCCTATAAAACGAGCGCGCTAAAATGAGTACATTCTTCCTGCAACAGTTAATCAATGGCTTAACGCTGGGTTCCGTCTACGGCCTGATCGCCATCGGCTACACCATGGTGTACGGCATTATCGGCATGATTAATTTCGCCCACGGCGAAGTGTATATGATTTCCGCCTATCTCTGCGCCATTGGCCTGGCGCTGCTCTCGTTCTTCGGCCTGCAGTCCTTCCCGCTGCTGATCCTCGGCACGCTGGTGTTCACCATTGTGGTCACCGGGGTGTACGGCTGGACCATCGAGCGTATCGCCTATAAGCCGCTGCGCAACTCCACGCGCCTGGCACCGCTGATCTCCGCCATCGGGATATCGCTTATCCTGCAAAACTACGCGCAGCTGAGCCAGGGCCCGCGCCAGCAAGGGGTACCGACCATGCTGGACGGCGTGATTCGCCTGCATCTGGGCGAAGGGTTCGTGCAGATAACCTACACCAAAGTGTTTATTCTGGTGGCCTCGTTTGCCGGCATGCTGGTGCTCACCTGGATAATCAACCGTACCCGGCTGGGGCGGATGTGCCGTGCGGTGCAGCAGGATCGCAAAATGGCCTCCATTCTGGGGATTAACACCGACCGGATTATTTCGCTGGTCTTCGTCATCGGCGCGGCGATGGCGGGCCTGGCGGGGGTGCTGATCACCATGAACTACGGCACCTTTGATTTCTACGTCGGGTTCGTGATCGGCATTAAAGCTTTCACGGCGGCGGTACTTGGCGGCATCGGCTCCCTCCCCGGCGCCATGCTCGGTGGCCTTATCCTGGGCGTGGCGGAAGCGCAGTTCTCGGGCATGGTGAACTCGGACTATAAAGACGTCTTCTCGTTTGGCCTGCTGGTGATGATCCTGATTTTCCGCCCTCAGGGGCTGCTCGGGCGCCCGATTGTGGCCAAAGTGTGAGGGAGACAATGATGACGTCACACGGTTTTTCACTTAAACGCTGCATTCTGGACGCAATTTTTTCCGGGCTGATTGCGCTGATTATCTTCGGCCCCATTGCAGGCGTGGTGCTGGACGGGTACAGCTTTACCTTCGCCGGGCAGCGCCTGGCCTGGATGGTGAGCATTGTCATGGCGGGGCGTTTTCTGCTGAGCGCCTTTTTAGGTACCGCTGCCGGGGCCCGCTTCCAGGCGCGCTTCGAGGCCGACAGCGCGGGCGTTTATGTCCGGCCACCGGATTACAAAAGCCGCATGCGCTGGATTATTCCTCTGGTGATTACCCTTGCGATTTGCTTTCCGTTTGTCGCCACCAAGTATGTTCTGACCGTCGCCATTCTGGGGCTGATCTACGTGCTTCTCGGTCTGGGGCTGAACATCGTCGTGGGCCTGGCCGGTCTGCTGGATCTGGGGTATGTCGCGTTCTATGCGATTGGTGCGTACGGCCTGGCGCTGGGATACCAGTATCTCGGCCTGGGCTTCTGGAGCATGCTGCCGCTCGCGGCAATCATGGCCGCTGCCGCAGGTGCCCTGCTCGGCTTCCCGGTACTGCGCATGCACGGTGACTATCTGGCCATCGTCACCCTCGGCTTCGGGGAGATTATTCGCCTGATACTGAACAACTGGCTGACCTTCACCGGCGGCCCCAACGGCGTGTCGGCCCCTCCCCCCACCTTTTTCGGTCTTGAGTTTGGGCGACGCGCAAAAGAAGGCGGCGTGCCCTTCCACGAGTTTTTCCACCTGACCTACAACCCGAACATGAAGTTTATCTTTATCTACGCGGTGCTGTTTCTGGTGGTGATGCTGGTGCTTTACATCAAGCACCGCCTGACGCGCATGCCGATTGGTCGGGCGTGGGAAGCCCTGCGCGAAGACGAAATTGCCTGCCGCTCAATGGGGTTAAATCATGTTCTGGTTAAGCTTTCCGCCTTTACGCTGGGCGCGTCCACCGCAGGCATTGCCGGGGTATTCTTCGCCACCTATCAGGGGTTCGTGAATCCGACCTCCTTTACCTTCTTTGAATCGGCATTGATCCTCGCCATTGTGGTGCTGGGCGGGATGGGCTCGACGCTGGGTGTAGTGCTGGCCGCCTTTGTGCTCACGGTAACGCCGGAGCTGCTGCGCAGTTTTGCCGAGTACCGCGTCCTGCTGTTTGGCATGCTGATGGTGGTGATGATGATCTGGCGTCCACGCGGTTTGATCCGCATTAACCGCAGCGGGTTTGCCGTGCGTAAGGGCGTCGCACCATGAACGAAACGATATTACGCGTTGAGCATCTGATGATGCATTTTGGCGGGATTAAGGCGCTAAACGACGTCAACCTGGACGTGCAGCGCGGCTCCATTACCGCCCTGATTGGCCCCAACGGGGCGGGAAAAACAACCGTGTTTAACTGCCTGACGGGCTTCTACAGAGCCTCCGGCGGCAACATTTTGTTTAATACCCGCCATAAAACGACCAACGTGATTCAGGTCCTCGGGCAAAAATTCCAGCCCGGCGACTGGATTAACCCCGCGCAGTTCGGGCAGCGTCTTTTCTACAAAATGTTCGGCGGAACCCACCTGGTCAACCGTGCCGGGCTGGCGCGCACGTTTCAAAATATCCGTCTTTTTCGCGAGATGTCGGTCGTGGAAAACCTGCTGGTCGCGCAGCATATGCGCGTTAACCGTAATCTGCTCGCCGGGATCTTAAATACGCCGGCATACCGGCGGGCGGAAAGCGACGCCCTGGACAGAGCCTTCTACTGGCTGGAAGTGGTGGATCTGGTGGAGTGCGCCAATCGCCTGGCGGGAGAGATGTCGTACGGCCAGCAGCGGCGACTGGAAATCGCGCGGGCAATGTGTACCGGGCCGGAAATGATCTGTCTGGATGAACCCGCCGCCGGGCTTAACCCGGTTGAAACGCACAAGCTGAGCGGCATTATTCGCTTTCTGCGGGATCATCACGACATCACGGTATTGCTGATTGAGCATGATATGGGGATGGTGATGGACATTTCGGACGACATTATCGTGCTCGACCACGGCGATGTTATTGCCAGGGGGAAACCCGAGCAGATCCAGCATGATGAAAAGGTCATTGCCGCCTACCTGGGCACGGATGAAAGCGAGGTCTCCCTATGAGCGAACCGCTGCTGGCTTTTCGCGAGGTGGACGTGTTTTACGGCGTCATTCAGGCGCTGAAGCAGGTCTCTCTTGAGGTGAATAAGGGGGAAACCGTGGCGCTGATTGGCGCAAACGGCGCGGGTAAATCGACATTGCTGATGTCCATCTTCGGCCAGCCCCGTATACGCAGCGGGCAGATCCTGTTCTGTGGTGAAGACATCAGCCATCAATCCACCCACTACGTTGCGTCCGGCGGCATTGCGCAGGCACCGGAAGGCAGACGTATCTTCCCGGATATGACCGTTGAAGAGAACCTGCTGATGGGGACCATTCCCATCGGCAATCAGTTTGCGGCTGAAGATATGCAAACCATGTTCGACCTTTTCCCTCGCCTTAAAGAGCGACGCAAGCAGCGCGCGATGACCATGTCCGGCGGAGAACAGCAGATGCTGGCGATCGCCCGGGCGCTGATGAGCCGTCCGAAGCTGCTGCTGCTGGATGAGCCCAGCCTGGGCTTAGCCCCGATTGTGGTGAAGCAGATCTTCCAGACGCTGCGCGAGCTGGCCCGCAGCGGTATGACCATTTTTCTGGTGGAGCAGAATGCGCACCATGCGTTGAAGCTGTCTGACCGCGGGTATGTGATGGTGAACGGACAGATCCGGCTGAGCGGCAGCGGTGAGGAATTGCTGGGGAATCAGGAAGTGAGAAAGGCGTATTTGGGCGGGGTGTGATTTGACACCTGTCGAATGGGCTTATGCCGTGATGGACCATTTCGGGACATACGGGATAGAAGAACTGGAGGATACGTTAGTCGATATCGCCTCTTTGTTTGGATTGCTTCCGGCAATTCTTACAGGTTTGTTAGTAAGAAAAGCAGTAAAAAGAATGTGATTTATGAGCCTTCAGGCTTAGCCTCGAAGGCTTTTTTGACCCGGAAAAGCAAAACCCCGAAAGTTGGATACCCAACTTTCAGGGTTAACTTCATTTCGATGGTGGCACGATAACGTCGTTAAATAAAACTGTCGTCGTCATTGCTGTAGTCGTCATCTACATCGTCGTTCTGCCAAGCATCGTTATTACTGCCGAACGGATCGTTCTGGTTGAGGAAACGGGTGTCAGAGACGTTATTAACGTCGCCGTATTGATTACCGACAAACGGTTCACCACCGACGGGCATTGTCGGCTCTTCGATGATGTTCACGATCTCTTCCGGCCGCGACTGATGGAACATGCTGGTAAGCATCTCGGCAAGCGCGATGCCACCGGCCACGCCAGCGGCTGTCTGGAGCGCGCCAGCCATAAAACCGCCGCCGCGAGTAGCAGGCGCTGGCGCCCGAGAGTAATCCTGCGCCGGCGGCTGTTGCGGCTGGGCATTCCAGCTGTTGTCAGGCTGCGGGTTACTTTTCCCGCCACCAAACAGGCCGCCGAGGAAGCTGCCGCCCGTCGAGGGTTTGCTTTTTTGCGCGGCTAATTCGCTTTCAAGCTCCTGAACCCGGGCCTGCAGGCGTTTCAGCGCCGCTTCCTGAATCAAAATCGACTGCGCCATATAGTAGGGGGCCGCAGGCTGCTGCCTGACAAATTCAGCGATCTGACGCTCTGCATCTGCATCCCGTTGGCTGTTTTGTTGTCCGGCCTGTTTAAGACGCTCGAAAAGGCCGTTGATAAGCTGCTGTTCTTCATATTGCATGACAATAACCTTCCGCTCTCCAGGGTGGATACCAACCAGCTTATCAGCAGCGGCAACCTGTGTCTGGCGAGTGAAATGTTTGTTTAAGATTGGTTGCAGGTTAGCTGAAAATCGCCCTGCTTTCCGGGCTTGATATTAGAGAGTTAGGCTTAACGTTCTGGTATGGCAGCAAATTTCCGGGCACAGCACGATCGTGATGACGATGAGATACGCTCACTTCGCGCTAAACTGGAGGCACAAAAAAACCACCTTTCGGTGGTTTCACGACACTGCTTATTGCTTTGATTATTCTTTGTTTCCCATGGTAGCCGGAGTGGGACTTGAACCCACACAGCGCGAACGCCGAGGGATTTTAAATCCCTTGTGTCTACCGATTCCACCATCCGGCCAGGGAAGAAAGTGGAGGCGCGTTCCGGAGTCGAACCGGACTAGACGGATTTGCAATCCGCTACATAACCGCTTTGCTAACGCGCCGTAAAACTTTTCAAACTGACACCCGCTGTTGCGCATGTCTTTAATCTGGAGCGGGAAACGAGACTCGAACTCGCGACCCCGACCTTGGCAAGGTCGTGCTCTACCAACTGAGCTATTCCCGCATGTCATCAAGTAAATGTCTAACCACTTGATTTCATTATCGTCCGGCTTGCTGTGCCGCCGTTCGATGCGTTGCATTCTACTGATATGACGTTATGAGTCAACGTTATTTTTTGCATCCCCGGATCGTTTGCTGAAAATTACGGCGAAACGATCACTGATCAAGCAAATCCCCGCGCGCAGCGTTCAAATATTGCAGCATTGACCACAGCGTCAGCACTGCCGCCACCCACAGGAGGCCAATCCCCGCCCACTCAACCCAGGCGTTCGGACGCCACAGCATCCAGACCAGCGCCGCCATCTGCGCCGTCGTTTTCACTTTACCAATCCACGAGACCGCCACGCTGCTGCGTTTCCCCAGTTCCGCCATCCACTCGCGCAGCGCAGAGATAATAATCTCGCGGCCGATCATGGTTGCCGCAGGCAGCGTCACCCACCAGGTGTGATAGTGCTCAGCCACCAGCACCATCGCAATCGCGACCATCACTTTATCCGCCACCGGATCGAGGAAGGCACCGAAACGGGTGCTTTGATTCCAGCGGCGCGCCAGGTAGCCATCAAACCAGTCTGTTACCGCTGCAATAAGGAAGATCAATGCGCAGGCAAAGGGTGCCCAGACAACCGGCAGGTAAAACGCCAGCACAAAGAACGGGATGAGTACGACACGAAAAAGAGTGAGCAACGTAGGGATGTTATATTGCATAGTGACGGTAACTATTTGTTGTCAGTAAAATTTAGCTCTATGTTGCTACAGAGCCCTTAATGTTTCAACGAGTAGTAGATCTTTTCTGCCAGCCCTTGCGAAATACCCGGCACTTTTGCAATTTCCTCCATGCTGGCGTTGAGTAATCCTTGCAATCCGCCCATATACTTCAGCAGCATCTGGCGACGTTTTGGCCCCACGCCTTCGATCGTCTCGAGTGAGCTGGTGTTTTTCACCTTCGCCCGTTTTTTGCGGTGACCGCTGATAGCGTGATCGTGCGATTCATCGCGAATATGCTGGATGACGTGCAGCGCCGGAGAGTCCGGCGGCAGGCTGAAGCCCTCACCTTCCGGCTCGAAGAACAGTGTCTCCAGACCGGCCTTACGATCGGCCCCTTTTGCGACGCCCAGCAGCAGCGGATGGTTTTTATCCCAGCTGACATCAAGCGATTCAAATACCGCTTTCGCCTGGCCGAGCTGCCCTTTCCCACCGTCAATCAGGATCACATCCGGGATCTTGCTCTCTTCTATGGCTTTACCATAGCGACGACGCAGCACCTGATTCATCGCCGCATAGTCATCGCCCGGCGTGATGCCGGTGATGTTATAGCGGCGATACTCGGCGCGCAGCGGACCGTTAGCATCAAACACCACGCAGGACGCGACCGTCTGTTCACCCATCGTATGGCTGATGTCGAAACACTCCATCCGTTTCACTTCCGGCAGCTTCAGCAGCGCCGCCAGGGCCGTTAAACGCTGGTGCACCGTCGACTGCTGCGACAGCTTCGTGCTCAGCGCCGTTGCCGCGTTGGTCCGCGCCAGCTTCAGATAGCGCGCGCGATCGCCGCGCGGTTTGGTTTGTACATTGACCCGGCGCCCCGCCAGTTCAGAGAGCGAATCGGCCAGCAGGGTTTTATCGTCAAGATTAAAATCGAGCAGGATTTCAGAAGGCAGCGTGCGCATCTGGCTGCCCTGCAGATAGAACTGGCCGACAAAGGTTTCCACCACTTCACCCAGTTCGGTACCGCCAGGCACTTTCGGGAAATAGCTGCGGCTGCCGAGCACTTTGCCCTGGCGAATAAACAGCACGTGCACGCAGGCCATTCCGGCGTCAAAGGCCACGCCGATGACGTCGAGATCGTCACCGGTATTTGAGACAAACTGTTTCTCAGTCACTCTGCGCACCGCCTGGATTTGGTCGCGGATACGCGCGGCCTCTTCGAACTCGAGTGCGGCGCTGGCTTTTTCCATCCGCGCGATCAGCTGCGTTAACACCTGATCGTCCTTGCCGGCTAAGAACAGGCGCACATACTCCACCTGCTGGGCATACTCTTCTTCACTCACCAGCCCGGCCACGCACGGTCCCAGGCAGCGTCCAATCTGGTACTGCAGGCATGGCCGCGAACGGTTACGGTAAACGCTGTTTTCACACTGGCGGATCGGGAAGATTTTTTGCAGCAGCGCCAGCGTTTCTCGCACGGCATAGCCGTTGGGGAACGGCCCGAAATATTCACCCTTCGCATGTTTTGCACCACGGTGCATAGCGAGGCGCGGATGGGTGTCGCCGCTCAGAAAGATAAACGGGTAGGATTTATCATCGCGCAGCAGGACGTTATAGCGCGGCTGGTAGAGCTTAATATAGTTGTGCTCAAGCAGCAGCGCTTCTGTCTCCGTGTGCGTGACGGTGACATCAATATTCTGGATGAGTGAGACCAGCGCTTCGGTCTTACGAGAGGCCAGATTGCTGCGAAAATAGCTGGAGAGACGTTTTTTAAGATCTTTAGCCTTCCCCACATAGATAACCGTACCGCCAGCGTCATACATGCGATAGACGCCAGGCTGGCTGGTTACGGTTTTCAGAAATGCTTTTGAATCGAACACATCACTCACTGACTTAACAACGTCTCCGCATTACACAAACCATGTCGGATGGCCAGATGCGTCAGTTCGACGTCACCATGAATGTTCAGTTTACTGAACATCCGATAACGATAGCTGTTTACCGTTTTCGGGCTGAGATTCAGCTGTTCCGAGATCTCATTCACCTTCTGACCTTTGGTGATCATCAGCATAATCTGCAATTCACGCTCGGACAAACTGGCAAAGGGTGATTCGGTTTTCTCGGGCTCGATCTGGCTCAGCGCCATCTGCTGAGCGATGTCGGACGCAATATAACGCTGTCCGGCATACACAGAACGGATAGCATTGACAACCTCCTGCGGTGCAGCACCTTTACTCAGGTAACCCGCCGCGCCCGCCTGCATCACTTTCGCGGGCAGTGGATTTTCGGTATGCACCGTCAGCATGATGACTTTAGTGTCTACAAAGGTACGCGCGATTTTGCGTGTTGCTTCAAGACCACCGATACCGGGCATGTTCATATCCATCAGCACCACATCAGCGGAGTGGGTACGGCACCATTTTACCGCATCTTCGCCACAGCATGCCTCACCGGCAACTTTAATACCTTTAATATCTTCAAGAATGCGTCGTATCCCTGCGCGCACCAGTTCGTGGTCATCAACAAGAAGGACGTTGATCAAAGGAAATGTCTCCAGAATAGGGATAACGCTACTGTGTGATAATTTGGTTTATATTAACGGTTTTCCTGACAAGATTAAAACGTTAAAAAACCGGCTATTCGATTTTGCTCTCGTTTTTGGAAATTAGGCTGTACAGGCGGTGGAAAGAGAGCTCGTGCATTCAGGGCTCTTGCAGCTTTTTTTAACCATCTGTATTCAAAAAGTTACAAAAAACGGGCTGGCTTAACCTGCGCAAAAACAGGGTTCAACTTTTTGTAACAATAATTAACGGCAAGCGAACCCGAAGTAAACAATTAATAATCATTAAGCGGGTTGAGTTTACCGGTACGATCTGTTTACGCAATTAAACATCAGCGTAAAAGTACGAAAAACAACCGCTGCATTTTTTGCTTCAGCTTGTGGTATACTCCGCCGCCTTGACTTTCGTCGTCGCGCTTTAGCGCCGTTTAATAATGAGGAAAATAAATGAGCACACCTGAATTTGCCACTGCGGAGAATAACCAGGAACTGGCACAGGAAGTAAACTGCCTGAAAGCGCTGCTAACGCTGATGCTGCAGGCGATGGGCCAGGCTGATGCCGGTCGTGTGATCATTAAAATGGAAAAACAAATCGCGGAGATGGAAGACCAGGCTGAATCAGCGGTATTTGCTAACACCGTTAAGCAAATCAAGCAAGCGTACCGCCAGTAACAAAAAACGGCTGGATGCAGTGCATTCAGCCGTTCGCTCGTCTGTCACGCAGAACGTTTTACTGCGTCAAATCAGTCCCGTTGCCGCCGCATAGCACGCGATCTGCGTCTTGTTGGGCGCGTTGAATTTCTTCTGCATATTTTTCTGATGGAAGTTAACGGTATTCTCTGAGATCGAGAGAATGATCGCTATTTCCGCTGACGTCTTCCCTTCCGCAGTCCATTTCAGAATTTCACGCTCGCGCTTGCTGAATTTCATTTCCGGCGGCATGACCATCTCATCGTCAAAACGCATCAGCGAGGTTAAGGCCATTTGCACCAGCATTTGCAACCGCAGTTCTATTTCTTCATGGGCTAATGGCCCTTCCTGTACACGCGTACGAGACACGGACAGGAAACCAAGCGCATGATTTGGCAGCATCAGGCACTGCGTTATTCCCGAGCGTAAACCGTGATCCTGGGCGCTGTGCCATAATTCCTGCGCCTCGGCGAATAACGCATCTGTCCAGGGGAGATGGCCCTGAATGAAATTCTCCGGTTTTAAAACCGGATCAATCGCGAAATAGTTCGCGGATTGATATTGCGCCATCCATAACTTTGGGTAAGTGGTTTGCAGGGAGATCTTAGGGCGGGTAAATGGCACGGGGTGGCGCACGCAGAGCGCGTAATAATCGAATTCCAGCGCCTGAGTTTGTCGCTCCAGCTCCTGATATACCTCGGCGGCACAGGTCAATTCCTGAAACCGGAGGGAGCAATCCCGTCGCCAGGTGAAAAAGTCTAAATCCTTCATACTTACTAAATGAAGCCTCTGAACAGATAATCATTATTATGGTGAATATAAGCTAACACATAAAACTTTTTTCTAACCACAAAATATCGGCAATAGCACAATTAACTTTACTATCGATAAGGTTTATCCGATCTGGATGGAATAAAAAAACAGAAGCCCTCGCGCAGAGGGAGAATAATTTGCTCCAGAGTCAATTTCTGGAGCAAATGCGTGCAAAAATGCTACTGCATAAGGAATTTTTCAAGGAATTGACGGGTTCGCGGCTGTTGAGGGTTAGCGAACAGGCTTTTCGCTGGCCCCTGCTCCACAATCCGTCCCTGATCCATAAAGATGGCTCTGTCAGCAACATCGCGCGCAAAGCTCATTTCATGGGTCACGATCACCATCGTACGTTTCTCCTGTGCCAGCTGGCGAATGGTGTTCAGCACCTCGCCCACCAGTTCCGGATCGAGCGCAGAGGTCGGTTCATCAAACAGGATCACGTCCGGGCGCATCGCCAGCGCGCGCGCAATCGCCACGCGCTGCTGCTGCCCGCCCGACAGGCGACGCGGATAGCTGGTCTCTTTCCCCGCCAGCCCTACTTTGGCGAGCAGTTCGCGAGCCCGCGCCGTCGCTTCTTCTTTTGGCTCACCTTTAACGATCACCGGCCCTTCGATGATGTTCTCCAGCACAGTACGATGCGGGAAAAGGTTGAAGTTCTGGAAAACAAAGCCGACATGCTGGCGCAGGCGGCGAATCAACCCTTTCTGTTGGCTGATGGATTTCCCGGTATCAATCGTGATCTCCCCGACCCGGATGGTACCGCCTTCCGGCTGTTCAAGCAGGTTAATGCTGCGCAGCAGCGTCGTCTTACCCGAACCGCTCGGTCCAATAATCGCCACCACTTCGCCCTGCTCGACTTCCAGATCGATCCCGTGGAGCACCGTTTGACCGTGGAATTTTTTCACCAGGTTTTTGACGTCAATTGCACTCATTTTGGATCACGCTCCTGGCGGTTAAGCTGGTTTTCGAAGTAGTTTTGCAGAGCAGACAGCACCGTCGCCATCACCCAGTAAATCAGCGAGGCGGCCAGATACATGGTAAAGACCTCAAGCGTACGGGAGGTAATGAGCTGTGCCTGACGGAAAAGCTCCGGAACCTGAATCGTTGCCGCCAGGGAGGTATCTTTCACCAGGCTGATAAAGCTGTTGCTGAGCGGCGGAAGCGCCACGCGTGCCGCCTGCGGCAGGATGGCCCGGCGCAGCGTCTGCCAGGGCGTCATCCCGATACTGGCCGCCGCTTCCCACTGCCCTTTGTCAATGGAGGAGATGGCCGCACGCAGGGTTTCGGAGGTGTACGCCGCGGTATTGAGCGACAGGCCAATCATCGCCGCCGGAATCGGATCCAGCTCGATACCAAACTGCGGTAAGCCGTAGTAGATCATAAAGAGCTGGGCGATAAGCGGCGTGCCGCGAAACACGGAGATATAAAAGCGCGCCAGCCAGCGCACCGGCAGGACAGGCGACAAGCGCATTAAGGCCAGTATAAATCCCAGTACCAGCCCAAAGAACATCCCGCCGATACTGAGCTGCAACGTAAATACCGCACCTTTCAGCAGATACGGCAGAGAATCAATAACCAGTTGAATACTTTCTTGCATTATTATTTTTCGACCTGATTTTTAGACATGAGGATGGTAGGCAAACAGCGCAGGCGCTCCGCCGGTATGGACAAATAAAATCGGCCCTTCATCCTTAAAGCGTTTTTGCGCAATGCCGTCGATCAGTCCGGCCATCGCTTTGCCGGTATAGACCGGGTCGAGCAGTATGCCCTCGAGGCGCGCCAGCAGTTTCACCGCTTCCATTCCCTCTTCGTTCGGCGTGCCGTAACCCGGCGCAAAATAGTCATCCCAGAGCAGAATATCGGCCGTGGCCTTCAGCTCCAGCTGCTCTGCGACCGCCTGCTGTAGCGTAACCACTTTCGGCTTCTGATCCGCCACGCTGCGGGACACCGTCACGCCAATCAGTTCGACCTCCGGAAGCAGTTGCTCCAGCCCCACCGCCAGCCCGGCATGGGTGCCCGCACTGCCGGACGCGACCACGACGGAGGAGAGACTCACCGCCCCCTCGCACTGCTGCGCGATTTCCAGCGCACTTTCCACGTACCCCAGCGCGCCCAGCGCATTCGACCCGCCGACGGGAATAACGTAGGGGCGAAAACCCTGCGCTTCCAGACGCGTCGCCAGCTCATCGAGCTGGGCGGTCGGGTCGGTCAGCGCGTCAACCATCTCAACCTGCACGTTAAACAGGTCTAACAGCAGGCGGTTACCGTTGGTGAGATAGTTTTCAGCCCGCGTGCCAATCGGGTTTTCCAGCAATGCCACGCAGTGAAGCCCAAGTTTTGCCGCCACGGCCGCCGTCTGGCGAACGTGGTTGGACTGGATGGCCCCGGCAGTGATGAGCGTATCCGCGCCTTCGCGCAGGGCGTCCGCCGCCAGAAACTCCAGCTTGCGCAGCTTGTTGCCCCCCATCGCCATGGGCGTCACGTCATCACGCTTAATAAAAATATCGCGCCCTAAATAATCAGAAAATCGCGGGAGATACTCCAGCGGCGTCGGCGCGCCGATGAACTCCAGGCGGGGAAAGCGCGTTAAATTCTGTAGTGACATGGATGCTCCGGTAACTCAGACAAAATGTGATATTTTTCATTATGCACGCAGACGCGTAAGAAATAAAAAAGGCGCTTTTAAAAGCGCCTTTTTTTACGTCAGAAACTTATTTCGTGACGTCTGCCCCGAACCACTTCTCGGAAAGCGCCTTCAGGCTACCGTCTTTTTGCATGTCAGCAATCGCGGAATCAATCGCTTTCACCAGGTCTTCGTTACCTTTACGAACGGCCACGCCGGATTCCTGACGAGAGAACGCATCACCCGCTACCGCCAGGGTGTTGTTGGTTTTCTTCACCAGATCCAGTGCTGCCAGGCGGTCAACCAGAATGGCGTCGGTGCGGCCCACGCGCAGATCCTGGTATTTCGTCGGGTCATCATCATAGGTGCGGATATCCACGCCCTGAACGTTCTGGCGCAGCCACTCTTCGTAGTTGGTTCCCAGACCGACACCGACTTTCTTCCCTTTCAGGTCCGCGGCCGTTTTGATGGTGCCTTCGTTGCCTTTCTTCACCAGCGCCTGAATACCGGACACGGTATACGGGGTGGAGAAGTCATACTTCTTCTTACGCTCGTCAGAGATGGTGACCTGGTTGATGACCACGTCAATGCGTTTCGAATCCAGCGACGCCAGCATACCGTCCCATTTGGTCGGTTTCAGGGACGCTTTCACGCCGAGGTGTTTCGCCAGCTCTTCAGCAAACTCCACTTCAAAACCGGTCAGCTTACCGTCATCGCCCTGGAAGCTGAACGGAGGATAGGTACCTTCCAGCCCGACCAGCAGCGTACCGCGCTCTTTTACTTTATTCAGCAGGTTTTCTGCGGCGAACGTTTTCACGCTCATGCCCGCAACCAGCGCAACGGCCATAACACCCATCAGCGCCTGACGACCCAGAAGTGCAAATTTCATAAATACCCCGATATAGTGGAATTTTTACGTAGTGTAGAGAAATCGCCTGCAACGTCAAAGGCGACTGCGCTACATCTTATTCTTTTTTAATATATATCAGAAGTTGTTCCGGCGTGGGCTTTCTGCTTTATGGCACCCGGCATTTGTACCTTATATTGTGCGTACTTGCGCAGCGCAATCCGGTAGTTGTTGGTGCTGGTCGCAGGCAGCCACGGCTCCAGGTTCTCGTCGAGATAACCGGTTTTGAGCAGATCGCGGGAAATGTTGTTCACGGTCAGATGCTGCCCGAGGCGGCGCAGGCGAACTACGTATTCGCGAACGGTGCCGTGGCTCATCTCCGTTTGTTCAAACAGGAACTGCTTGAAGCCGATAATGTCGAAGAAGTCGCTTTGCTCTTTGCAGTGGAGATCGCCACAGAAACGGCAAAGCGCCACCCACTCTTTTTGCTCTTCGAGCCATGCTGCTTCGTCCATCAACGTGTCGAGGCGCGAAATCGCGATCTTATTGACGATTTCGCCGCGGCGAACCAGCGTGATACGATCGAGTAACTTGTTACAGTGGGCGCAATGCGTCTGGCTGTGTTTAAAGTCTTTCAGGTAGCGGCTTAAAGGCCGTCTTTTAGATTGCTGCACCGTCATGATAACTCCTGGTTGTCAATACGTTGTGCGGCATTTTTAAGGTGAATCAATCACCTATAACTTACCCAGCTTGGTTCGTAAGCGTTTAATGGCCTGGCTGTGCAGCTGGCTCACCCGCGACTCTCCCACCTCCAGAACAGCGCCAATCTCTTTGAGGTTAAGCTCTTCCTGGTAATAAAGGGTCAATACCAGCTGTTCGCGTTCAGGCAGAGCTTCAATAGCTTCCATGACGCGCTGGCGTAAATTCCCTTCCATTAAATGGTGTAACGGGTTTTCTTGCTGGTGCTCATCCGTCACCAGCTCGATGCTATCGCCATGCTCTTCTCGCCACTCGTCATAAGAAAAGAGTTGGCTATTATTGGTATCGAGCAACATCTGACGATACTCTTCAACAGCAATGCCAAGACGATCCGCCACTTCGGTTTCCGTTGCGTTGCGTCCCAGTTCCTGTTCCAGCTGCCCCATCGCATGCGCCACTTCGCGTGCGTTGCGGCGAACACTGCGCGGTACCCAGTCACGGCTGCGCAGCTCGTCCAGCATCGCACCACGAATACGCTGAACTGCGTAAGTCGTAAATGCCGTTCCTTGCAGAGCGTCGTATCGGTCAACTGCATTCAATAACCCGATACCGCCCGCCTGTAGCAGATCGTCGAGTTCCACGCTCGCCGGCAAGCGCACCTGGAGGCGCAATGCTTCGTGACGCACCAGCGGGACATAACGCTGCCACAGCGAGTGTTTATCCATTACACCTTCAGCGGTATAGAGTGAATTCACGATAAACAGCCCTGCGTTAGTTGAGTTATCGGCATGATTATCCGATTCTGCAGGGCGTTCAATTGGATGAAAAAGGGGGATAAAGTGAGGTTATTCTGAGGTTGCCCACAACAGGGGCAACTTTTCTGCCTAAATTAACAGTTGTAACAATGAAAGATCGTCGCCGAGTTTGACGCTATCTATATGTTGATGAAAGAGCTTTCCCGCTTCCTGATTATGCTGGCTAAGGGAGTGGAAGCTGTAAATAACATCAATAATATTATCTTGTTCAATTTTTCCCGCCACGAGTGCCTGACCGGCAAGTAACGTTTTAAGGAAATAGAACTCCGCGACGATTAAATAAAGGTTATTCAACATGCTGCGGCCATTGTTCTGCGGAAAGGCCTGCTCCCAGAGTTTGTATTTAAAAAAGTTCTTAAATAAATGGTCATTGGTCGCCAGGTAACCGCTTGCCACATCGCGCCAGACGGACTCGATGTTTTCCATGACCTTCTCTGCCGGAACGGTGTCACCAGTAGACTCAAACTGTTGATAAAGCTGGGTAAAATAACGATTTAATACCGCACCGCCGCGGGCTGTCGCTTTCTTCGTAAAATAGCTCTGGATGAGCGAAATTAGCGCGAATTTCAGGCTGTAGTTCTGATTAAACCCGCCAAGCTCCGTCTTGATTTTACCGCTCACCAGCTCGTTAACCAGCGAGAAATAGACCGTTTCGAGCGTGCCGATATTCTCTTCGAGATTATCGAGCTTTTCAGCCACCATGAGGAATTTCACCACGGCGTAAACCTGTTCTTCAACGCTAACACCTTCAACGCTGAATATATTCTGGCAGAAGAGATTGATGACCTTGGCCTTCAAATCAATCATTGGCGCGTTATTGACGTCCTGCTGGACAATAACCGATTCCATCATCGACATAGACTCCCGATCGTTCAACAGAAGTCGGGTCACTTCCGGACACGAGAGGTTCAGCGATTTTTCGATTTCATTTTTATAGACCCGGCTTGTCCGTGGAAATGTCGAACAGGTTGGGCTTAAGGCCTGGACGCCCATGGCGCCATGAACAGAACAGAGTTTTTCCGTATCCATAAACGGGCAGTTTTTACTTTCCGTATGGAAAATCACTTCACCCCAGTGGTCATAGTTTTTTTTGGTGACTTTTATCGCCGTTTTTGCGGTCTGACGAATGGCGGCATTTTTACTGTTCAGATAGCGGTTAACGGAGGATTTATCAAACGCGATGGTCCAGCCCTGACAACAATGTTCACGGCATTCCCCACCGACACATGAAAAATCTGCGACCAGCTTTGGTTGAGTGACACTGATTTGTTTCACAGGCGGATTCTCAAATAGCAGAGATAAAAAAACCCCGCCGAAGCGGGGTTTCACGCGTAAAATTAACGCAGCAGAGACAGAACGGTCTGTGGAACCTGGTTTGCCTGAGACAGAACAGAAGTACCAGCCTGCTGCAGGATCTGCGCGCGGGACATGTTGGAAACTTCAGTTGCGTAGTCAGCGTCCTGGATACGGGACTGAGCAGCAGACAGGTTGTTAGAGGTGTTGTTCAGGTTGTTGATGGCAGAAGTGAAGCGGTTCTGCACAGCACCCAGGCCTGAACGTGCTTTATCAACTTTAGCGATAGCTGCGTCGATAGTTGCCAGGTCGGTAGGTTGTACGCTTTTCAGGTCGATAGCGTTCACGCCCAGGGTGGTGGTGTCAGCTTTAGCACCGCTCAGGTCCAGATCGATGGTGTCGCCGTCGTTAACGCCAACCTGAATTTTAACTACGCCAGCTGCACCAGCAGAACCATCCAGCAGTTTGATGCCGTTGAAGTCAGTTTTGCCCGCAACGCGGTTGATTTCAGCCAGACGAGCGGTTACTTCATCCTGCAGAGAAGCCAGGTCAGAGGTGCTGTTGGTGCCGTTGCTTGCCTGAACAGCCAGTTCACGAACGCGCTGCAGGTTGTTGTTGATTTCGTTCAGGGAGCCTTCAGCAGTCTGCGCCATGGAGATACCGTCGTTGGCGTTACGTGCTGCCTGATTCATCCCCTTGATCTGGGAGGTCATGCGGTTTGCAATCGCCTGGCCAGCGGCATCGTCTTTCGCGCTGTTGATACGCAGACCTGAAGACAGACGCTCAATAGCAGTGCCCAGAGAAGACTGAGATTTGTTCAGGTTGTTCTGAGTGGTCAGGGACAACAGGTTAGTATTGATAACTGCCATAATTTTCTTTCCTTCAAAAATTGGGTTTTAGGTCCGGTGCCTAACACTCACAGCGTCTCTCACCGTCAACAAGGTTATCGACGGGTCCCCAAAAGACTTTAGAATCAATTTTGAAAAAATTACAACCAACTGATTACTAACAGATTTATTTTTAAAAAATCAATTAAGGTTTGCCAAAGCGTTATTATTTACGCTTTTTTAACGCGCAAAGAGATGACCAAAAGGGCACACACTTATTCATGTTTTAAATGCGTGGATAATGATCCTAAAGTGCAATCCTTTCATTAACCCCGCCAGGACGTGCCTATTCTTTGGATTATTTTTTTCTCACCATCGTAAACTTTTGCGTTAAGAGGCCGATAAGAGTCCTGAACTACTTTCGTATTTTAAGGAAAATATGCATGGCTACTATCAGTAACCTCGGGATAGGTTCTGCAGGACTCGGGGATTTATATAATCAGTTGGAAGCGGCAGAGAAAACCAAGCTGACGACGATTACTTCCCAGCAATCAACGTATAACGCACAGTTAAGCGCTTACGGCAAGCTGCAGAGCGCCATGACATCGCTGCAGACTGCCACCGCTGCACTGGGTAAAGCCACCACCTGGAACTCAACGTCCGTGAGCAGCACCAACACGGCCTTTACCGCCACGACGACGGCTGACGCCTCCGTGGGTTCCTTTGTGGTTAACGTCAACCAGGTTGCAAAGGCACAGGCGCTCACAACCGGCTCCTATGCAAACAACACGGATTTGTTAGGCGATACGACAGGTACGACCCGTAAAATCACCATCACCCAGCCGGGCACGAAAACGCCTTTAGAGGTCACACTGGCCGATGGTGATACGTCGCTGGCCGGGATCGCGAGCGCCATTAACAAAGCGAACGGCAACGTCACCGCCAGCGTTATTAAAGCGAAAGACGGTGATTACCGCCTGATGCTGTCATCAAAAACCACCGGTACCGATGGTGCGATGACCGTCAGCGTCACCGGCGACGCCAAGCTGCAAAGCGCAATTGGCTACGATTCAACCACCAAAACGGGCGCGCTGACGGTGAACACCGACGCGCAGAACGCGATTGTGGTGGTGAACAACATCTCTATCGAGCGCCAGTCGAATACCATTACCGATGCGCTGCCTGGCGTGACTTTCTCGCTGAAAGCAGAAAGCAAGGCAGATGAAACACTAGAGGTGACTCGCGCAACGGATGCTAACCAGAAGGCGATTACGGACTGGGTCACGGCGTACAACTCGCTGCAGTCCACCATTAACAGCCTCACAAAATATGTGCCGGTCGATGCAGGCTCTGGCAGCCAGTCTACCAGCAACGGCGCGCTGGTCGGTGATGCGAACGTGCGTGGGATCCAGTCTCAGCTGCGCGGTCTGCTGACCGAAGTGCAGGCCGGCTCTGTTCAAATCATGGCCCAACTGGGGATTACCCAGGACCCGGTAAAAGGCGCAGACGGTACCGTCGGTAACCTGAAGGTCGATACCGACAAGCTGAAAAAAGCGCTGACCGAAAACCCGAACGCCGTACAGCAGTATTTTGTCGGTGACGGGAAGAAAACCGGCATGGCGACCCAGATGAATAACACGCTGACCTCCATGCTCAGCACCAGTACCGGCAGCGCCGGTGTGATCCAGAACGCGAAAGACGGGATCAACAAAACGCTGAAAACTCTGGGTGAACGTTACGATGCCATGGATGCCCAAATTGAAGCCACCATGGCGCGTTACAAAACCCAGTTCACCAGCCTGGACGTATTAGTCACCAAAATGACCAATACAGCCAACTACCTGACCCAACAGTTCTCACAGAAATAGTCGTCGCATTGAGGAGTGGATATGTATAACACCTCTGGTGTTCAATCCTATCAGCAGATAGGAGTCGAAAGCGCAGTGATGAATGCCAGTCCACACCAGCTGATTGTCATGTTGTTCGACGGGGCGCATAGCGCCCTTGTCCGCGCGCGTTTGTTCCTGGAAGCCGGACAAATTCGTGAAAAAGGCGAAGCGTTATCCAAAGCCATCAACATCATCGACAACGGTTTAAAAGCAGGACTGAACATGGAGGTTGAGAGCGAGTTGTCCGGTAACCTTGCCTCCTTGTACGAATATATGGTTCGACGTTTGTTACTGGCGAATGTCAGTAATGACGTAGACGCAATTGTTGAAGTCGAGGGTTTATTAAACAACATTGCGGATGCGTGGAAGCAAATCGGCCCCAATGCGTCCTCTATTTCAGGATAATTTTGATGAATAATCCCAGCGCAGCGCTTAGCCACTGGCAGGCGTTACATGCTCAGAGCATTGCTATGCTAAATCTCGCACATTCTGGTCAATGGGATGCGCTTATCGAGCAGGAAATGCATTATGTACAACTGGTGGAGAGGATTTCTCAAACACCCATTATGTCATGCCCTCCGGCTCAGGTTGAGCAAGCGCGTGCGCTGCTGGAAATGATCCTTGAAAATGAGAATGCGCTAAAAGCGCTGCTGAAAGTCCGAATGGACGAACTGCGCAATCTGATCGATCAAACCGGCAAACAGCAATCCATCACGTCTACCTATGGAAAGCTGTCAGGGAATATTCTTTACCCAGAAAGTTTTACCCGCGACACACAACTATGATTTCTTCATCCATACTCCAGAAGTCTGCCAATGGCTTCTGGAGCAAGGATGATGAAAAACCCCACCCTGTTACAATGTTTTCACTGGTACTACCCTGCTGGCGGTGAATTGTGGCGAGAGGTCACGGCGTTAGCCCCCAATCTTAACGAAATCGGCATTAACATGATCTGGCTCCCGCCCGCCTATAAAGGCGCGTCAGGCGGATATTCTGTCGGCTATGACTCCTATGACCTGTTCGATCTGGGCGAGTTTGACCAGAAAGGCAGTATCGCCACGAAATACGGTGACAAAGCGCAGCTGCTGGAAGCCATCGACGCCCTCAAGCGCAACGACATTGCCGTGCTGCTGGACGTAGTGGTCAACCACAAAATGGGGGCAGATGAGAAAGAGTCTGTGCGCGTTCAGCGCGTGAACGAGCAGGATCGCACGCAGATCGACGATGAGGTCATCGAGTGCGAAGCCTGGACCCGCTACACCTTCCCTGCCCGCGCCGGGCAATATTCCCAGTTTATCTGGGACTACAAATGCTTCAGCGGCGTCGACCACATTGAAAACCCCGATGAAGACGGCATTTTTAAAATCGTCAACGACTACACCGGCGAAGGCTGGAACGATCAGGTTGATGATGAGATGGGTAACTTCGACTATCTGATGGGTGAAAATATCGACTTTCGCAATCACGCCGTCACCGAGGAGATCAAATACTGGGCCCGCTGGGTCATGGAACAGACGCGCTGCGACGGTTTTCGTCTGGACGCCGTCAAGCATATTCCCGCCTGGTTCTACAAAGAGTGGATTGAGCACGTCCAGGAGGTCGCCGACCAGCCGCTGTTTATCGTGGCGGAATACTGGTCTCACGAGGTGGATAAACTTCAGGCCTATATCGACCAGGTCGAAGGCAAAACCATGCTGTTTGATGCCCCCCTGCAGATGAAATTCCACGAGGCGTCACGTCAGGGCCGGGATTACGACATGAGCCAAATCTTTACCGGCACGCTGGTGGAAGCCGATCCGTTTCATGCGGTCACCCTCGTCGCAAACCATGACACCCAGCCTTTGCAGGCGCTGGAAGCCCCGGTCGAAGCCTGGTTTAAACCGCTGGCGTATGCGCTGATCCTGCTGCGGGAAAATGGCGTGCCGAGCGTCTTTTACCCTGACCTCTTTGGCGCCAGCTATGACGATACGGGTGGAGATGGAGAGACGTACCATATTGATATGCCGGTCATTGAGCAGCTCCACGAGCTGATCCTCGCGCGCCAGCGTTTTGCCCACGGCGTGCAGACGCTCTTTTTTGACCATCCTAACTGCATCGCCTTCAGCCGCAGCGGCACGGAAGACGATCCCGGCTGCGTGGTGGTGATGTCGAACGGGGACGACGGCGAGAAGGTAATTTGCCTGGGGGAAAACTACGGCAACAAAACGTGGCGTGATTTTCTCGGCAATCGCGAAGAAACGGTCACCACGGCGGCAGATGGCGAAGGGACGTTTACCTGCAAAGGCGGAAGCGTGAGCGTGTGGGTAATTGAGGATGCGCTGTAGAAACAATGCCGGGTGGCGGCTTCGCCTTACCCGGCCTACGGGAAGGCACTTTTGTAGGCCGGGTAAGCGTCAGCGCCACCCGGCAACAAACGGCTACGGTAGTTTACTCTCCAGCGGATGCTTGCTCAGGTAATCGGCACACTCAACCGTTGGGCGATCGACCTTCTGCAGCTCCAGCCCGTCGTACTCAAGCGTCGAGCCATCGCGCTCCAGCGGATAAATATCCAGCTTGCGCGTCACGTTGTAATAACTGTCTGAACGCAGCATGATTTTACCCGGCACGGCAATCACGCGCTGCCACTGACGGCAGTCCAGCGTATCGCCCTCTTCCGTCACCACCAGCGTGGCAATCGCTTCAGGGCTGACCATTTTGCTCTGCGGCCCTTTTGACTGCCAGTATCCCGCCAGATGCGCCGGGACAGGATGCTTGATCACCTCTTTATAATTATCGACCTGAACGCACCCGGTCAGTGCCAGCAGCGCGCCAGCAATTGCTATTTTTTTCATCATCTTTCCTGCATTCGAAGAAAAAAATATTGTGGCATTAAAGCGCTGCGGCTGCCAGCGAAGATCGACAGGTCTTAGACCTGCATCCCCATGACCTCTTGATAAGCCGACACCAGCTTGTTACGCACCTGGATCCCCATCTGCAGGGAAACCGAGGCTTTTTGCAAATCGGTCATCACATCATTCAGCGCCACGCCCGGCTCGCCGAGGGTGAACTTCTCAGCCTGCGTGCGCGCTGCGGTCTGGGTATCACTGATACGGTCAAGAGCGGCATGCAGTTGCCCTGCAAAGCTGATGCTCGGCTGCTGATCTGCCACATTCTGATTACGGGCCGTCATCGCCGTTGCCTGCAGCTGACTGATTACCCCTTCAATGCCCTGTATAGCCATGACTTTCCCCTGGATGGTTTTTTACGCGGTCAAGACTAACAGCTTGTCAATAAGATAATGGCGGTAAATAGCATGAAAAAACCAGGTTATTTGACGCATAGAAAATCGCGAATCATCAAATAATGGCAGGGCCATCAATATGGAACATTTGTCGTGTTTGCCGACCCGGGAGTCAGTTTTGTTTCTCTACACGAATAACGTAAACCACCAGGATTTAAGAGGTGCGCAATGAGTGCAACAGCATCGACAGCGCCGCAGAATAAATCACTCGAGTGGATGAACCGCCTTCGCGCGAATCCTAAAATCCCGTTGATCGTGGCAGGCGCTGCCGCAATTGCGATCCTTGTAGCGATGGTCCTGTGGGCGAAAAGCCCTGATTACCGGACGCTCTACAGTAACCTTTCCGATCAGGATGGCGGCGCCATCGTCACCCAGCTGACCCAGATGAACATCCCTTATCGCTTTGCCGATAATGGCGGTGCGCTGGAGGTTCCGGCAGATAAGGTGCACGAACTGCGTCTGCGCCTGGCCCAGCAGGGGCTGCCGAAGGGCGGCGCGGTAGGCTTTGAGCTGCTGGATCAGGAAAAATTCGGTATCAGCCAGTTCAGCGAGCAGGTGAACTACCAGCGTGCGCTGGAAGGTGAGCTGGCCCGCACCATTGAAACATTAGGCCCGGTGAAGAGTGCCCGCGTGCATCTGGCGATGCCTAAACCTTCCTTATTTGTCCGCGAACAGAAATCGCCTTCGGCTTCCGTGACCGTGAACCTTGAGCCTGGCCGCGCGCTGGACGAAGGGCAAATCAGCGCGGTGACGCATCTCGTCTCCAGCGCCGTGGCCGGTCTGCCGCCGGGTAACGTGACGCTGGTTGACCAGAGCGGTCACCTGCTGACGCAATCCAATACCGCCGGTCGCGATCTGAATGACGCGCAACTGAAATATGCCGCCGATGTGGAAAGCCGTCTCCAGCGTCGTATCGAAGCGATCCTGGGTCCGGTGGTGGGCAACAGCAACGTGCACGCGCAGGTGACCGCGCAGATCGACTTCTCGAATAAAGAACAAACCGAAGAGCAGTACAGCCCGAACGGAGATGCGGCGCAGGCGGTTATGCGTTCGCGCCAGATCAACACCAGCGAGCAGATTGGCGGCGCAAACCCGGGCGGCGTGCCGGGCGCGCTGTCTAACCAGCCTGCCCCGGCTAACGCGGCGCCGATCTCTACGCCGCCGGCCAATCAGCAGAACGGCCAGCAGAATAACCAGCAGACCACCTCAACGGCGACGAACAGCGGTCCACGAAACAGCAGCCGTAACGAAACCACGAACTACGAAGTGGATAGGACGATTCGCCACACTAAACTGAACGTGGGCGATATTCAGCGTCTCTCCGTTGCGGTAGTGGTCAACTACAAAACGCTGGCGGATGGCAAACCGTTGCCGTTGACCGCCGAGCAGATGAAGCAGATTGAAAACCTGACCCGTGAAGCGATGGGTTACTCCGAGAAGCGCGGCGATACCCTCAACGTGGTGAACTCACCGTTCAACTCGGTGGAAGAGACCGGCGGTGAACTGCCGTTCTGGCAACAGCAGGCGTTTATCGACCAGCTGATGTCCGCAGGACGCTGGCTGCTGGTGCTGATTGTCGCGTGGCTGCTGTGGCGCAAGGGCGTTCGTCCTCAGCTCCAGCGCCGTGCTGAAGCCGAAAAAGCGGCTCGCGAGCAGATGAATGCGCGTCAGGAAACGGAAGAAGCGGTTGAAGTGCGCCTCAGCAAAGATGAACAGATGCAGCAGCGCCGCGCTAACCAGCGCATGGGTGCCGAGGTGATGAGCCAGCGCATTCGCGAAATGTCAGATAACGATCCGCGCGTCGTGGCGCTGGTCATCCGTCAGTGGATGGGTAACGAACATGAGTAATACGCTTACGGGCACCGATAAAAGCGTCATCCTGCTGATGACCATTGGCGAAGATCGCGCGGCAGAGGTGTTTAAACACCTCTCCCAGCGGGAAGTGCAAATTCTCAGTGCGGCGATGGCCAACGTGCGTCAAATCTCCAACAAGCAGCTGACCGAAGTGCTGTCGGAGTTTGAGCAGGAAGCCGAACAGTTTGCCGCGCTGAACGTCAACGCCAACGACTACCTGCGTTCCGTGCTGGTCAAGGCGCTGGGCGAAGAGCGTGCCGCCAGCCTGCTGGAAGACATTCTGGAAACGCGCGATACCGCCAGCGGTATCGAAACGCTTAACTTTATGGAACCGCAGAGTGCCGCGGACCTTATTCGCGACGAGCACCCGCAGATTATCGCCACCATCCTTGTCCACCTCAAACGTGGTCAGGCGGCCGATATTCTGGCGCTGTTCGAAGAGCGTCTGCGTCACGATGTGATGCTGCGTATCGCCACCTTCGGCGGCGTCCAGCCTGCCGCGCTGGCGGAGCTGACCGAGGTGCTGAACAACCTGCTCGACGGCCAGAACCTCAAGCGCAGCAAAATGGGCGGCGTGAGAACGGCGGCGGAAATCATCAACCTGATGAAAACGCAGCAGGAAGAGGCCGTCATTACGGCGGTTCGCGAATTCGACGGCGAGCTGGCACAGAAAATCATCGACGAGATGTTCCTGTTCGAAAACCTCGTCGAAGTGGACGACCGCAGCATCCAGCGCCTGCTCCAGGAAGTGGATTCCGAGTCGCTGCTTATCGCCCTCAAAGGCGCCGAGCAGCCGCTGCGCGAGAAGTTCCTGCGCAACATGTCTCAACGTGCGGCCGATATCCTGCGCGACGACCTTGCCAACCGTGGTCCGGTTCGTCTGTCTCAGGTGGAAAACGAACAGAAAGCCATTCTGCTTATCGTTCGTCGTCTGGCGGAAACCGGCGAGATGGTGATTGGCAGTGGAGACGACACCTATGTCTAATGAGCTGCCGTGGAAGCGCTGGACGCCGGACGATCTGGCCCCTCCCCTCTCCGAGTTCACGCCAGCCGCGATCCCGACCGAGGCCCTTGACCCGGACGTCGAGCAGCCCGAGCTGAGCGAAGAGGAGCAGCAGGCGCAAATGCTGGCTCAGCTGCAAATGCAGGCGCACGAGCAGGGCTACAATGCCGGTCTGAACGAAGGTCGGCAGAAAGGCCAAGAGCTGGGGTATCAGGAAGGCCTGGCGAAAGGGTTAGAGCACGGTATCGATCAGGCGCGCCAGCAGCAGGCGCCGATCCATGCCCGCATGCAGCAGCTGGTCAGCGAGTTTCAGCACACGCTGGACGCGCTGGACAGCGTGATTGCCTCGCGACTGATGCAGATGGCGCTGGAAGCCGCGCGTCAGGTGATCGGCCAGACGCCCGTGGTGGATAACACCGCGCTAATCAAACAAATTCAGGGTCTGCTGCAGCAGGAGCCGCTGTTCAGCGGGAAGCCGCAGCTGCGCGTCCACCCGGACGACCTGCAGCGCGTGGAAGAGAGCCTGGGTGCGACGCTAAACCTGCACGGCTGGCGTCTGCGCGGCGACCCGTCGTTACATCACGGCGGTTGCAAAGTTTCTGCCGATGAAGGCGATCTGGATGCCAGCGTCGCCACCCGCTGGCAGGAACTGTGTCGCCTGGCGGCACCGGGAGTCGTCTGATGACCGCACGCCTCACCCGCTGGCTCACCACGCTCGACAACTTTGAGACGAAGATGGCGCAACTGCCCTCTGTTCGTCGTTATGGGCGGCTGACGCGCGCCACCGGTCTGGTCCTGGAGGCCACCGGCCTGCAGCTTCCGCTGGGCGCGACCTGCGTGATTGAGCGTCAGGACGGTCTGGAAACGCGTGAAGTAGAAAGCGAAGTGGTCGGGTTCAACGGCCAGCGCCTGTTCCTGATGCCGCTTGAAGAGGTGGAAGGTATTCTGCCCGGCGCGCGCGTGTATGCCAAAAACACGTCCGGCGATGGGCTGCAAAGCGGGAAACAGCTGCCGCTTGGTCCTGCCCTGCTGGGTCGCGTGCTGGACGGCAGCGGGAAGCCGCTCGACGGGCTGCCCTCCCCGGACACTACCGAAACCGGCGCATTAATTACCCAGCCGTTTAACCCCCTGCAGCGTACCCCTATCGAGCATGTGCTCGACACCGGCGTGCGACCGATCAACGCCCTGCTGACCGTGGGACGCGGGCAACGTATGGGCCTCTTCGCCGGGTCAGGCGTGGGTAAATCCGTCCTGCTCGGCATGATGGCGCGCTACACCCAGGCGGACGTTATCGTCGTGGGCCTGATCGGCGAGCGCGGTCGTGAAGTAAAAGACTTTATTGAAAACATTCTGGGTGCGGAAGGCCGTGCCCGCTCGGTGGTCATTGCCGCACCGGCGGACGTGTCGCCGTTACTGCGTATGCAGGGGGCAGCCTATGCCACCCGCATCGCCGAAGATTTTCGTGACCGCGGCAAGCACGTGCTGCTGATCATGGATTCGCTGACCCGCTACGCGATGGCGCAGCGTGAAATCGCGCTGGCTATTGGTGAGCCACCGGCGACCAAAGGCTACCCGCCTTCGGTCTTCGCCAAACTCCCTGCCCTGGTGGAACGTGCGGGGAACGGCATCAGCGGCGGCGGCTCCATCACCGCGTTCTATACGGTGCTGACCGAAGGCGATGACCAGCAGGATCCGATTGCCGACTCCGCGCGCGCGATCCTTGACGGTCATATCGTGCTGTCTCGTCGTCTGGCCGAAGCCGGACACTATCCGGCGATAGATATTGAAGCCTCTATCAGCCGCGCGATGACCGCGCTGATAACCGAGAAACACTACGCCCGCGTGCGTAACTTTAAACAACTCCTCTCCAGCTTCCAGCGCAACCGCGATCTGGTCAGCGTGGGGGCGTATGCCAAAGGCAGCGACCCGATGCTCGACAAAGCGATTACCCTGTGGCCGCAGCTGGAGGCATTTTTGCAACAAGGCATTTTTGAACGTGCCGACTGGGAAGATTCAATTCAGGCTCTGGAGCTGATTTTCCCGCAGGTGTAACACAGGTGGAGGGCGAAGGTCATGGCGCAAAACAGCGCGTTATCAACGCTGAAAGATCTGGCTGAAAAAGAAGTTGATGATGCCGCATTGCAGCTTGGCGCAATGCGACGCGGGTGCCAGCAGGCTGAAGAACAGTTGAAGATGTTAATCGACTATCAGCATGAATATCGCACCAACCTCAATACCGATATGACACAGGGCATTGGAAGCCAGCGCTGGATTAACTATCAGCAGTTTATCCAGACGCTGGAGAAGGCGATAGATCAGCATCGCCAGCAGCTACACCAGTGGACCCAGAAAGTCGATACCGCGCTGAATTTCTGGCGCGAGAAGAAGCAGCGACTGCAGGCCTGGCAGACCTTACAGGACCGACAGATTGCGGCAACGACCCTGGCGGAAAACCGCCTGGATCAGAAAAAAATGGATGAGTTTGCCCAGCGCGCATCAATGAGGAAACCGGAATGATCACACTGCAACAACTGCTGATGAGCGACAGCGACCTGTCAGGCGGTACGCAGACAGGAAAAGGCACCGACGGTGCACAGGACTTTCTCGCGCTGCTTGCGGGCGCCCTGTCGGACGCGACGGGCAAGGGCAACGATGCGCCCCTGACGCTGGCTGACCTGAAAGCCGCCGGCAGCAAGCTGTCCCACGTTGCTCAGGACGCCAAAGGGGATACCACCCTGCAGGCCAAAATTGCCGACCTGCTCTCGCGTCAAACTGCGCTGAATGGCGATGAAACGTCGCCCGTCACGTCGCTTGATACGCTGGTATCCGGGCTGGAGCCGCTGTCAAAGGGTGATGCCCTGAAAACGCTTAATGCGGTCAACAGCAAAGATGACGGCAAAAGCGAGCTGAGCGAAGAGGAGCTGGCCGGGTTAAGCGCGCTGATGGCCATGCTGCCGCACCAGCAGTCCAGCACCTCACGAGCGGCAGGCAGTGACGGTGTGTCCGCCACCGCAACGCTGAGTTCAGCGGCGCTGACGCAAAACGGCGCGGGCCAGCCGTCCCTGAACGCGCTTCCGGGAAGCCATGATAAACCCCAGAGTGCTGCGCCTTATCAGAGCCAGGCGAAAAACAGCGACCCGGCCCTGTCGGGTAACGCGCCGGCCACGCCGGCCGTGGCCGCAACGGCAGAGAAGCAGGAGCTTGCCAGTTCCTCCTCCTCAGCCTCACCGACGGCGACCCTGGCACCGATTATGTCCAGCCATGCGACCAGTCAGACGGCCGCCACCGTCGCCACCGCGCCGGTGTTAAGCCAGCCTCTGGGTACGCATGAATGGCAGCAGTCCCTGAGCCAGCACATCACCCTGTTCACTAAACAGGGCCAGCAGACAGCCGAGCTGCGTCTGCACCCGGAAGATCTGGGTCAGGTGCAAATTTCGCTTAAGCTGGATGATAACCAGGCGCAGCTGCAGATGGTTTCTGCGCACAGCCATGTCCGTGCGGCGCTGGAAGCCGCGCTGCCGGTCCTGCGAACCTCACTGGCGGAGAACGGCATTCAGCTTGCGCAAAGCAGCGTCAGCAGCGAGAGCTTTGCCGGGCAGCAGCAGTCCTCATCCCAGCAGCAGCACCAGGCTTCGCGTTCTGGCAACACCGGCGGCTTTAATGACGAGAGCGATGAGTTACTGCCTGTCCCTGCCGCTCTGCAATCCGCCGCGCGCGGTAACAGTGCCGTAGACATCTTCGCCTAAACGCCAGAGGTAGCGTGATTATCCCCGTCTTTTCCACGCTTTGACGACAGCAGGACACGGGATAATCACCTTATTAAGCTGTACCGAAACAGGAAGCTCGTATCAGATGACTGACTCCGCTATCACCAAAAAAAGTAAGCGTTCCATCTGGATCCCGCTGCTGGTGTTGATCACGCTCGCCGCCTGCGCTACCGCGGGCTATAGTTACTGGCGTATGCAGCAGGAACCTTCGACCGCTGCGGCCAAAGCCGAACCTGCACCACCGCCGGCGCCGGTATTTTTCCCTCTGGACACCTTCACCGTGAACCTCGGTGACGCGGATCGTGTGCTGTATGTCGGTATTACGCTGCGCCTGAAGGATGAAGCCACGCGCGCGCGTCTGAATGATTATCTTCCGGAGGTGCGTAGCCGCCTTCTGCTGCTGTTCTCTCGTCAGGACGCTTCGGCGCTGGCCACCGATGTGGGTAAGCAAAAGCTGGTCGACGCCATTAAACAAACGCTGGCGACTCCGCTGGTAAACGGCCAACCTAAGCAGGAAGTCACTGACGTTCTGTATACAGCCTTCATTCTGCGGTAACGACATGGGCGACAGTATTCTTTCTCAGGCAGAAATCGATGCGCTGCTCAACGGCGACAGCGATAAAAGTGATGATCCGCAACCGGGTATTGGCGGCGATAGCGATATTCGTCCCTATGACCCGAATACCCAGCGTCGCGTGGTACGTGAACGTCTGCAGGCGCTGGAGATCATTAACGAACGTTTTGCACGTCAGTTCCGTATGGGGCTGTTTAACCTGCTGCGTCGTAGCCCGGATATTACGGTGGGTGCGATCCGCATTCAGCCGTATCACGAGTTTGCCCGCAACCTGCCGGTGCCAACCAACCTTAACCTGATTCATCTGAAGCCGCTGCGCGGCACCGGTCTGGTGGTGTTTTCCCCAAGCCTGGTGTTCATCGCGGTGGATAACCTGTTCGGCGGCGACGGGCGTTTCCCGACCAAAGTAGAAGGTCGCGAATTCACCCACACCGAACAGCGCGTCATTAACCGCATGCTGAAGCTGGCGCTGGAGTCCTACAGCGACGCGTGGAAAGCGATTAACCCGCTGGAAGTGGAGTACGTCCGTTCTGAGATGCAGGTGAAATTTACCAATATCACCACCTCCCCGAACGATATCGTCGTGAACACGCCGTTCCACGTGGAGATCGGTAACCTGACCGGCGAGTTCAACATCTGCCTGCCGTTCAGCATGATCGAACCGCTGCGCGAGCTGCTGGTTAACCCGCCGCTGGAGAACTCCCGCAACGAAGACCAGAACTGGCGTGAAAATCTGGTCCGCCAGGTCCAGCATTCGCAGCTTGAGCTGGTGGCGAGCTTCGCCGATATCCCGCTGCGGTTATCTCAGATCCTGAAATTACAACCCGGTGATGTTTTGCCGATAGAAAAACCCGACCGCATTATTGCCCATGTGGATGGCGTACCCGTGCTGACAAGCCAGTACGGCACGATTAACGGTCAGTATGCGTTACGCGTTGAGCACTTGATCAACCCGATTTTGAATTCGCTGAATGAGGAACAGCCCAAATGAGTGACATGAACAATCCGTCCGATGAAAACAGCGGAGCACTGGACGATCTGTGGGCTGACGCGTTAAACGAGCAAAAAGCGACCCCGGCCAAAAGCGCAGCGGATGCCGTATTCCAGCAGCTCGGCGGCGGTGATGTCAGCGGCACGCTGCAGGATATCGACCTGATTATGGATATCCCGGTTAAGCTGACCGTTGAGCTGGGACGCACCCGCATGACCATTAAAGAGCTACTGCGCCTGACGCAGGGCTCTGTAGTAGCCCTAGACGGTCTGGCCGGCGAGCCGCTGGATATCCTGATCAACGGCTATCTGATTGCTCAGGGTGAAGTGGTGGTGGTGGCCGATAAATACGGCGTACGCATCACCGACATCATTACCCCGTCTGAACGTATGCGTCGTCTGAGCCGTTAAGCATGAAAACCCAGGCAACAGTATCGCAACCTTCTGCCGTTCCCGGCTCGCCTCTGCTCCAGGTGAGCGGGGCGTTGTTCGGTATTATTGCCTTTATTCTTATCGCCGCCTGGCTGGCGAAGCGCTTTGGCCTGGCGGGGAAAACCGCCGGTGCCCGCGGGCTGAAGGTCAGCGCCAGCACCACGCTGGGGCCGCGTGAACGCGTGGTCATTGTCGAGGTGGACGATGCGCGCCTGGTCCTGGGCGTCACGGCGTCAAACATCAGCGTGTTACATAAACTGCCGCCCGCCCCTGCTGTGGTGGACGAGCGTGCAGAGGCCCCTGCGGATTTCCAGTCCGTGATGAAGAGTTTGCTTAAGCGTTCCGGGAGATCCTGATGCGCCGTTTGTTATCCCTGACGCTTGCGGGCGTTGGCCTGTTTGCTCCCGCGGTCTATGCGCAACTGCCCGGTCTGGTTTCTACCCCGCTCGCGGGCGGCGGCCAAAGCTGGTCGCTTCCGGTTCAGACGCTGGTGTTCATCACCTCGCTGACGTTTATTCCGGCCATCCTGCTGATGATGACCAGCTTCACCCGCATCATCATCGTTTTTGGTCTGCTGCGAAACGCGCTCGGCACCCCTTCCGCTCCGCCAAACCAGGTTCTGCTCGGGCTGGCGCTGTTTTTGACCTTTTTCATTATGTCGCCGGTGATCGATAAGATTTACACCGACGCCTACCAGCCGTTCAGCGAAGATAAAATCTCCATGCAGGAAGCGCTGGATAAAGGCGCGCAGCCGCTGCGGGAATTTATGCTGCGTCAGACGCGTGAAGCCGACCTGGCCCTCTTTGCCCGCCTGTCCAACACCGGCGAGCTGCAGGGACCGGAAGCGGTGCCCATGCGTATTCTGCTGCCCGCGTATGTGACCAGCGAGCTGAAAACCGCATTCCAGATTGGCTTTACCATCTTTATTCCGTTCCTGATTATCGACCTGGTGATCGCCAGCGTCCTGATGGCGCTCGGGATGATGATGGTGCCGCCCGCGACCATCGCCCTGCCCTTTAAGATCATGCTCTTTGTGCTGGTCGACGGCTGGCAACTGCTGGTCAGCTCGCTGGCGCAGAGTTTCTACAGTTAAGGAACGGCAATGACACCCGAATCGGTCATGATGATGGGCACGGAGGCGATGAAAATCGCGATTGCCGTTGCCGCGCCGCTGCTGCTTGTCGCGCTGGTTACCGGTCTGATTATCAGTATTCTCCAGGCCGCCACGCAGATTAACGAAATGACGCTCTCATTCATCCCGAAAATCATCGCCGTGTTCGTGGCGATTATCGTGGCCGGGCCGTGGATGCTGAACCTGCTGCTGGACTATATGCGCAACCTGTTTACCAACCTGCCGTACATCATCGGCTGACCTGACGATGCTGCACTTCACCAGCGACCAGTGGGTTCAGTGGCTCGGCGTCTATTTTTGGCCGATGCTGCGCATCATGGCGCTGATCTCTACCGCCCCCATTCTCAGCGAGAAATCGATCCCTAAGCGTGTCAAAGTGGGGCTGGGCATCATCATCTCCATTATCGTCGCCCCGTCTCTTCCGCCGGTGGATATTCCGATCTTCTCGGCGAATGCGGTATGGGTGGCCCTGCAGCAGGTGATGATTGGCGTCGCCGTTGGCTTTACCATGCAGCTTGCCTTTGCCGCGGTGCGTACCGCGGGGGAACTGATTGGCCTACAGATGGGGCTATCGTTCGCCACGTTTGTTGACCCTGGCAGTCATCTCAACATGCCCGTGCTGGCGCGCATTATCGATCTGCTCGCCATGCTGCTGTTCCTGTCGTTCAACGGCCATCTGTGGCTTATCTCCATGCTGGTGGACACGTTCCATACGCTGCCGATTGGCGAAAATCCGGTGAACAGCAATGCGTTTCTGGCGCTCACCCGCGCGGCGGGGCTGATCTTCCTCAACGGGCTGATGCTGGCGCTGCCGATCATCACCCTGCTGCTGACCGTCAACCTGGCGTTAGGTTTACTCAACCGAATGGCACCGCAGCTTTCGGTGTTTGTCATTGGTTTTCCGCTGACGCTGACGGTCGGAATTTTATTAATGTCATTACTGATGCCACTTATCGCTCCCTTCTGTGAACATTTATTCGGCGAGATATTCAACCTGTTAGCGGATATTGTCAGCGAACTGCCACGTAAATAATAGCCCGCACTGTTGTTACTGTCTTTCTGAGGATATTCCTAAAATAAAACGCGAAAAACATCTTCCAGGATATATCTGACGCGGTTTAATTGTTTCTAACCACCTCACAATACTTAATATTTACTTTACTTTAAGAAGATTCCTGGCAAATTATACGTAACTTTACGGGATAGTGAGTCCGCCTGAAAGTCTTTGTCATGCTCACAGGTTTATTATTTTTTTCCATCCCGTATGGCTGTTTTGAGCTCTCAGGCAGATGGTGAATTATCGTTACGCATTGAGTGAGGGTATGCCATGTCAACGATCATTATGGATTTATGCAGCTACACCCGGCTAGGGTTAACCGGGTACCTGGCAAGCAGAGGGGTAAGAAAGAGAGACATCAACGATGCACACACCGTTGACGAACTCGCAGCCGCTTGTGACGAACTAAAACCAGGCGTGGTGTTTATTAATGAGGACTGTTTCATTCACGATCCAGCCAACAGTCAGCACATTAAGCAAATCATTAATCAGCATCCAAAAACCCTGTTTATTGTTTTTATGGCGATCGCGAATATCCATTTCGATGAGTATTTGTTGGTCCGTAAAAATTTATTGATCAGTTCTAAATCGATTAAACCCGAGTCGCTGGATGACATTTTGGGTGATTATTTGAATAAAGAAGTTAAAAATGTAGGAGCGGTTAACTTACCCACCCTATCATTAAGCAGGACTGAATCAAGTATGCTGCGAATGTGGATGGCGGGACAAGGAACTATTCAGATCTCCGACCAGATGAATATTAAAGCGAAAACCGTTTCATCACACAAAGGAAATATTAAACGGAAAATTAAAACGCATAATAAGCAAGTGATCTACCACGTGGTACGCCTGACCGATAATGTGACGAACGGGATTTTCGTCAACATGCGTTAGTCGCTTAAGAAAAGACCCTGTGCACCCTACCTTTGATCTCTGGCCTGGCCAGAGATTTTTGCTTTTACAGCGGGTGTCGGGCACGCAATGTGCTACCCGACGCCGTGCTAGTCTGCTTTCTCTACAAAAATCCCGTCCGGATGCCCCAGTTCGTTAAAAAACCAAATGCCGAGCGGGTAGTCTTCCAGTGATACCAGGTACATTGTACCTTCGCTAAACTCTTCAATTGCCAGCACCACACCCGGGCGGCGCGGCCCACCGTCCGTTTTAACGGTTACCCGATCGTTGACCTTCATACATTCCTCCTCTGGTTTTGAGCCAGTGTAGAACAAAACGCAAAAACGCACATCGCCGCCCGGCGTGAATGGCGTTTTTATGCACAGGCTATACTTAACCCTGGACACGTTTGCAGGTTGAAAGAGGAGTCCCGCAATGAAGACCGATAAAGAGTACAGCGATACCATCAAGCGCGAAGTCGAGGTGGATGTCGATGCCCTGCTGGCCGCCATCAATGAGATCAGCGAGTCAGAAGTCCGCCGCACGGACGACAATTCGGACCGCGTCATTGTCAACGGAAGGGATTATCACACCTATCGCGAGCTGGCCGAGGCCTTCGAGCTCGATATTCACGACTTTAGCGTGTCGGAAGCCAATCGTTAGGGCGAAAAAAATCCCGGTCATGGGGATGACCGGGATCAAAACTTGCTTATGCAAGAAGCACTTGAAAATTCGTTACACCAGGAAATCTGATGTACATGCCACACTATCCCCAACGAATTTGTCTGACAAGCATATATTCTTAGGATGAATATAATATTTTTAACATAATGCTTTTGGTTATGAGCAATAACATACGCCGAATGCGGGTTTGCCAGGGAATACTCTCATTTCTCCGGTTAACAATTCGGATATTTTTTAGGAATTTTCTTAGAGCGAAACGCATCCGTCACCGGGAGTCACTATGCCTTCACTGCGGGATACCTTTCTGATTTTTTCCGACCTGGATGGCTCGTTGCTGGATATTCATACCTATGACTGGCAACCCGCCATGCCCTGGCTGGACAGGCTGCAGGATAACCAGATTCCGATCATTCTCTGCAGCAGCAAAACCGCGGCAGAGATGCTGGATATTCAGCAGGATCTGGGGCTGGAAGGCCTGCCGTTTATTGCCGAGAACGGCGCGGTGATTCAGCCTGACGTGCGCTGGGACAATATCCAGCGTCAGATTAGAGGGATGACGCACCGGGATATTCGTCCGCGGATCGAGCAGATTCGCCTGCAGACGGGCTTTAAATTCACCACCTTTGACGATGTGGATGAGCACGTCATTAGCGAGTGGACCGGACTGACGCGCTACCGTTCGATGCTTGCCCGCAAGCACGAAGCCTCCGTCACGCTGATCTGGCGCGATACCGACGAGAACTTGCTTCAGTTTGAAGAGGAACTGGCGCACAGCGGCCTGCAATGCCTGCAGGGGGCGCGCTTCTGGCATATTCTGGACGCCCGCTGCGGTAAAGACGTGGCGGTTAACTGGCTGATTGAACGGTATCGCGAGCAGGAAGACATAGAACCCACCACGCTAGGGCTCGGCGACGGTCCCAACGATGCGCCGCTGCTCGACAGCATGGACTTCGCGGTGGTGATCAAGGGGATTAACCGCCAGGGCATCACGCTACGGGACGATAACCCCGCGCGGGTCTATCACACCCAACAGCCCGGGCCTGCGGGCTGGCAGGAGGGGCTGGATCATTTCCTGTCCTGATCCCGCCACACGACCCGGTTACGCCCGCTCTGCTTGGCCTGATACAGCCGGGCGTCCGCCACGGACTGCAGCTGTTCAAAATCGTAATTGCCCGATTCATCCGCGCTGCTGACGCCCAGTGACGCGCTGATGCGCAGGGTTGTGCTCTTCTTCACCAGGATCTCCTTACTGTTGATTCGGCAACGAATGCGTTCGGCGACGCCTCTCGCCTCCTCCAGACCAAGACCGGGAAGGACAACACAAAACTCTTCGCCACCGACGCGTCCGGCCACGTCATTCTTGCGTAACGCGCTGGCAATCACGCCTGCCGTATGGGAAAGCACCTTATCACCGGCCTGATGGCCAAAACGGTCGTTGATGTTTTTAAAATAGTCGAGATCGATCTGAATCACCGAGAACGGCAGCGACTGCTGACGACAGGTTTCCGCCAGCAATTTTGCGCGGTCGAACAGCGCGCCGCGATTATTCAATCGGGTCAGCGGATCGTGCCAGGCCTGCCACTGGAGCGAGTGCTGAAGCGTATACATGTTACTCACCATCCGACGGATCACCAGCCACGAGATCAACAGCATGGCGGTAAAGAGCGCCCACAGCAGCGCCAGCACAATGCTGATACTGCCGAAGTCGTCCTGCACCCCTTCGTGCAGGGTGTGGATCCGCAGGACGACGCCATCGAAATGATCGAGCCGCTCCCAGGTGATAAACCGGCTCCCGAGGCGGATACCGCCGCCGGTATCATGTTCAATCGCCTGGGCAATCTGCGCCGTTTCGCGTTCGTCAAACTGGTTAACCGGACTTCCCGCGTGGGCTGAGGTAGCAATCATATTAAGCCGGGTATCGTACAGCTGATACTCCCCCTCCGTCCGGTCTTCCGTCGCGTCGGTCAGCAGACGCTGCATCGTGTCTAATGTAAAATCCATCGCCACGACGCCGTACCAGTAATGATCGAAATAGATGGGGACGCTGGCGGTGATCGTGCGTTCATCCCCGGTCCAGGATGAAGGCGTGGAGATAAACCAGCGCACGGCGCGGGCGCGGTTGTTACGCTCTGACTGCTGGGTAAACCAGGACTGGGTGACCAGATTATAATAGCGGGCGGTAATATCACCCGCCCGATCCGGCGTATCCGTGGAAAGGAAAAATCCGGCGCGGGAGACGTAGATCACCCGCGCTTCCGTTTGCGCTCTCGATGACGCCAGCCTGAGCAGATACCCCACTTCGAGCGCGGCAGAAATTTCATGACTGATGCGTTCAGCGTCCCGATTCAGAAGCGTGGTTTTATCCACGAACGCATCCGAGACCCCGTTGATGGGAAGGGTGCGCTTTTTATCAACGGCGAGCTGCCAGGTGGGGAGCATGCGGACGGTGTTAAAGCGTGACACCGCATCCTGTAGGACATCAAAGGCCAGCGGCGTCTCGATTGCATCATGCATACCCTGGCGAAATAACAGCATCCTGTCGACGCTGTTCTGTAACTGCCTGTCCAGCGAACTGGCCACCGTATCCAGATGGTTGCGCTGGCTGGAGATGTACGCCTCTTCCAGCACCACCACCTCACGCCAGGTCAGGAGCGTGGAAAACACCAGAACGATCAGAAAACAGAGATTAACAATCCGCCCCGGATTGCTACGCTTATGCAGCCATTGCAAAAAAGTTTGTCTTACAACAAAGGTATCGCGCTGCACACACACTCCCTGATTACTGCTCTATACCCGAAACCTGAGATAAAAACGCCCGGCAAAGCCGGGCGTTATGTGATTAAGCCTTGTCCCGTTTGTGCTGCCCGTCCCCCGGCTGAAGCTCATCTTCACGGAATGCTTCCCGCTTGATGCTATAGCCATCGTGCCACCGGCATTCCACCATTCCGCTGGAATACCCGGTGACGATCATACGTGGGCCGCCCTTTTTAGGCTTAACTTCATCACTGACCAAAAAGACCATACCTGCCTCCTGTATCAGGGTGAAACTGTTTCAATTTAGACGAGGAATGGTCTTTTTGCATCCTGCCGACGGTAACAATTAGTGCGACGTGCCGCGAATTTTCTCAACCAGCTTCACCGCCGCAACGACGATAGCGCCAATGATAAAGCCCAACACCAGGTTCAGCAGCGTGGGCAGAATCGCCGCGATAACGGCCCCCTGCGTGGAGGAGAAATGTTCGATGGCATGGTGCAGCGGCGCGATGCCGTGAACCACAATTCCGCCGCCTACGAGGAACATCGCCAGCGTTCCCACCACCGACAAGCTCTTCATCAGCCAGGGCGCCAGCACCAGCAGGCTTTTGCCGATGCCTCTTGCCACCGCGCTCGACTTTTCTTCCAGCCAGTAGCCAATATCGTCCAGCTTGACGATCAGTCCCACCAGACCGTACACGCCCACGGTAACCAGAATCGCGATGCCGGAGAGGATCAGGACCTGATTCAGGAGCGGCGCGTCAGAGACAATGCCCAGCGTAATCGCGACGATTTCCGCAGACAGGATAAAGTCGGTCCGAATAGCGCCTTTGACCTTATCGCGCTCGAAGGTTTTTGGATCCTGCGCGGCCAGCGCTTCAAGACGCTGCTGGCGCACCTCCGGCGTATCGCTCTGCTTGCGCGCGCTAAAGGAGTGCAGCACCTTCTCCACGCCCTCGAAGCAGAGAAATGCCCCACCGATCATCAGTAACGGCGTGATGGCCCAGGGGATAAAGGCGCTGATCAGCAGCGCCAGCGGCACCAGGATCACCTTATTCAGGAAGGAACCTTTCGCCACGCCCCACACCACCGGCAGTTCACGGTTTGCCCTCACCCCACTCACCTGCTGAGCGTTAAGCGATAAATCATCGCCCAGCACGCCTGCGGTTTTCTTCGCCGCCAGTTTCCCCATCACTGAAATGTCGTCCAGTAGGGTGGCTATATCATCCAGCAATGTTAATAAGCTACTTCCTGCCAAAATCTTAATCCTTCATTTTTTGGTAATTAAGTGAATAGTATGGAGCAAAAGCGCAAACCCGGAAACAGGCACCTTACGTCAACAAAAAATTCACATCAGCTACACAATTAAAGGGCTCGCCAGCGCGATAGTTTTCGCGTTTACTATCAGCGACCTTTTTATTTCGTCGTGAGGGATTATGCGTTTCCGGCAATTACTACCGCTCATCGGGGCACTCTTTTCGCTGTACATCATCTGGGGCTCAACCTACTTTGTCATTCGCATCGGCGTGGAAAGCTGGCCGCCGCTGATGATGGCGGGCATCCGCTTCCTTTCGGCGGGTATCCTGCTGCTGGCCTTCCTGATGCTGCGCGGGCATAAGCTTCCCCCGCTGCGCCCGATGCTGAATGCCGCCCTGATCGGCCTGCTGCTGCTGGCAGTGGGGAACGGGTTTGTGACGATTGCCGAGCACCAGAACGTCCCGTCCGGGATCGCCGCCGTGGTCGTTGCCACCGTACCGCTGTTTACCCTCTGCTTCAGCCGTCTTTTCGGCATCCGCACCCGCAAGCTGGAATGGCTGGGGATTGGGATTGGGCTGGCCGGCATTGTTCTGCTCAACAGCGGCGGCAACCTGAGCGGGAATCCGTGGGGCGCGGTGATTATCCTGATCGGCTCGATGAGCTGGGCGTTCGGCTCCGTCTACGGGTCGCGTATCGAACTGCCGACCGGCATGATGGCCGGTGCGATTGAGATGCTCGCCGCGGGGATTGTCCTGCTTCTGGCCTCCACCCTGACGGGAGAAAAGCTGACCGCGCTGCCGGACCTGTCGGGCTTTCTCGCGGTAGGCTACCTGGCGCTGTTTGGCTCTATCATCGCCATTAACGCCTATATGTTCCTGATCCGCAACGTCTCCCCTGCGGTCGCCACCAGCTACGCCTACGTTAACCCGGTCGTGGCCGTGCTGCTCGGGACAGGCCTGGGAGGAGAAACGCTCTCGCCTGTGGAATGGATTGCTTTAGGGATCATCGTGTTTGCCGTCGTGCTGGTCACGCTGGGCAAATATCTGCTGCCGGCAAAACCGGTGGTCACGCCTTGTGAGGTGGAGAAACCGTAAGCAGGTGAATACCCTGCGTGTCGATCTGCGCGGTCTGACCGCCGCCGCAGATCCACTCTTCCAGCCGTTCGCGCAGATCGGTATCGTTCAGCTTTAGTCTGCCTCTCAGCGCACACTCCCAGACGATCAGCACCCGCCAGCCCTGCGCAATAAGCATTGAGAGATCCCGTTTGTCGCGCTCGACGTTTTTACCAATCTTATCCAGCCAGAAATCGGTGCGCGTCGCGGGGACTTTAAACAGATAGCAGTCGTGATGGTGCCAGAAGCAGCCGTGAGTAAAGATGATGCACTGCCAGGCGTCGAGGACGAAATCGGGACGACCCGCCAGGGCGGGATCCTGCACGCGAAAGTCAAACCCTGCCTGCGTCAGCAGCCCGGCCAGGCGCTTTTCAATGGCGGTGTCACGCGTGCCGATGGCACGCATGTTTTTACTGCGCGTGGCCTTATCGTGAACGTCCGTCATTGACGGCCTCACTCTGGCGTAGCGCCACCGCTTGTCTGATGCGCGGAGCCAGCAGTTTTGCGACAGCCGCAAACGCGGGAACGACGACCGAGTTACCAAACTGGCGGTACGCCTGGGTGTCTGAAACCGGAATGCGGAAACCGTAGCCTTGCGGCGTTTCAAAGCCCATCAACCGGGCGCATTCCCGCGGCGTTAAGCGCCGTGGGCGATGACGCTGGTTGTGCGGATCGTCGAAATCTTTTTCACCCAGCGCTTTGTCCCAGCCTCTGTCGATCAGGATTTCCGCACCGTCTTTATAGTAGCGAGCAGACAGCGTGCGGGTGACGCTGTGCGGATCGTTCGGGTTGACCATCCCAAAACCGAAGCCGTTGCCTTTCGCCTGATGCTTCTTGGCATAGCGGTAGAGGTATTTCCACAGCACCGGGGTCAGGATAAATTTCGCGTCGACGACCGGTTCCAGCAGGTCGGCCACGGTAGGACGGCGCTCGGGATACAGAGAAGGAATATCCCGCAGGGTGAAATCCCCTTTCAGATTGAGATCGCGGCGGAAGCCCACCAGCACGATACGTTCGCGATGCTGGGGCAGGAAATGTTTCCCATCAATGATTTTAGGATCGTCCGCGCCCATGTCCTCTGAATCGGCCACGTCATAACCCAGCTCATCCAGCGTTTGCATGATAATGCGGAAGGTTTTCCCGCCGTCGTGGCTTTTTAAGTTTTTGACGTTTTCCAGTACAAAAATGGCCGGACGACGGGCGTCAATAATGCGCGCCACGTCAAAAAACAGCGTTCCCTGCGTATCGCAGGCGAAACCGTGGGCGCGTCCGAGGGCATTCTTCTTGGAGACGCCGGCCAGCGAAAAAGGCTGGCACGGGAAGCCGGCCAGCAGCACGTCATGCGCGGGGATCGTCTGACGAATATGCTCGGCGGCCTGCTCATCGCTCACGCCGCTTTTATGGCTCAGGGTGACATCGCGAATATCGGCGTTGAAATGATGCTCGTGCGGGTCGCAGTACCAGTTGGCCTTATAGGTCCGCACGGCGTGCTTGTTCCACTCGCTGGTAAATACGCACTGTCCGCCGATAGCTTCAAAACCGTGCCGAATACCGCCGATACCGGCAAACAGATCGATAAACCGGAAGGCATAGTTCGGGTGCGCGGCAGAAGGACGCGGAAGCAGGTTTTGCAGATAACGAAACTCGCCTTCACTCAGGCGACGCCCTGCTCGCTCGCTGGTCAGCAGACGTTTAAGGATCGCCGGGCTCCAGTGGCTTTCGCCGTGCGCCACCAGCAGACTGGCCAGCGTTTTAGCATCATAGATATCCAACAGCTGGCGCAGTAAGGCCTGCACCGTTGCCGTTGATTTCTCAGCCTGCGCGGGCGCGGGCTCTTTCACTGCTCGATTTTCCTGCATTCTTTTAACCGGAGAGTAAAGACTGGGAACAGATTACCACAGTTCAGTTGCGCAAACTGCGACGGAAGCGGCTCAGCACCTCGCTATCCAGCCCGAGGCAGTCGCCGTGTAATTCGGCGCTGAGTTTCGCCATAAACTGGATCAGGAAATCGGCATTGTGACGTGCCAGTTCGCGGCCCATTTCCGTCTGCATTGTATCAGGCAAACGCAGCAGCTTGGTCTGAAAATGGTCGAGGGCAAATGCCCTATCGTCGAGGGATCGCGCATCGGCAAAGGGATCGTCCGCGTCAAATAGCGGCACGCCCAGCGCGCCCGAGACGGCAAAAACGCGCGCCAGGCCGATAGCACCTAACGCTTCCAGCCGGTCAGCGTCCTGCACTATTTTGGCTTCCATACTCTGCGGCGCGATTTCGGCGCTAAAGCTGTGCGCCTCAATCGCGTGCGCGACGGCGGCAATGTGCTCTGGCGGAAAGTCCGGAAAGTCGCGGCGCAGAATGTCGCTCGTCTTACGCGCGGCGAGCCTTGACGACTGCCTGCGTTCGGGATGATTTTTCGGCAGGCTGACAATATCGTGGAAATAGCATGCGGCCAGAATCACCCGCGGCTCGACCGCGTGGTGAACCATGATTTTTTGCGCCGTCATCCAGACCCGTCGAAAATGCGAAATATCATGTGCGGTATCGTCGTTCTGATGATTTTCCTTGAGCCAGCGCTCAAAGCCATGCTGCCACCGGGCCAGTTCCATCGTCATGTCCTGTTGTTAAAAAGAGGGTGAATTATAACATAGCCAAATTAAATAAATTAAAAAATAGAAATGCGAAATATTTAATAATAATTACACCTTATAAATTCAATTAATTAATTCATCAGAAAAATAAAGAGATTTATAGAAATAATTTGAAATATTTCATCGAATTTTATTACATTTATTTTTGAAACTAAATCACATCTCCTGGAATAGTATCAACCCTGTAATTACGGAGGGTAATTACATATATTCATATAAATTATCTTTAAAGGGAATATATAATGAAAAGAAAAGTTCTGGCAATTCTTGTACCCGCATTATTAATGGCAGGCGCAGCAAATGCGGCTGAAATGTACAACAAAGACGGCAACAAAGTTGACCTGTACGGCAAGGTCGACGCGCGTCATACCTTCTCTGACAACCCTGGCGACGATGGCGATGAAACCTATGTACAGATTGGTTTCAAAGGCGAAACCCAGATCACTAACGACCTGACCGGTTACGGCCAGTGGGAATATAAAACCTACGCTAACGATACCGAAGGCGCGGGTGATAAATCCTTTAACCGTCTGGCATACGCTGGCCTGAAATTTGGCGAATACGGTTCATTTGATTATGGCCGTAATTACGGCGTCGTGTACGACGTTGAAGCGTGGACCGATATGCTGCCTGTATTTGGCGGTGATTCCTACACCTGGACTGATAACTTTATGGTTGGCCGTACCAACGGTGTTGCGACCTATCGTAATAATGATTTCTTTGGTCTGGTTGATGGCCTGAACTTTGCGCTGCAGTATCAGGGTGCTAACGAAGGTGCTAACGCTAACGAAGATCAGGAAGGCACTAAAAACGGTCATAAAGACGTACGCTTCCAGAACGGCGACGGCTTCGGTATGTCCACCTCCTATGACTTCTCTGGCGATCTGTCCGGCCTGAGCCTGGGTGCGGCGTACTCTTCTTCTGACCGTACCAACGATCAGGTTGCCTACGGCAAAGCCGCAGAAAGCATCGGTTTTGCGGGTGGCGAAAAAGCTGAAGCCTGGACCGTTGGCGCGAAATACGACGCAAACAGCGTTTACCTGGCGATGATGTATGCGGAGACCCGCAACATGACGCCAATCGGCAACGTTGGTATCGCCAACCAGACTCAGAACTTTGAAGCGGTTGCACAGTACCAGTTCGACTTCGGTCTGCGTCCTTCCCTGGCATGGGTTTACTCAAAAGGTAAAGATCTGGACGGTAAAGGATTCAATCAGGATCTGGTTAACTACATCGACCTGGGCATGACCTACAGCTTCAACAAAAACTTCTCCACTTATGTTGATTACAAAATCAACATGCTGGACAACGATGAAGCGCTATATGACGCATACGGTATTTCCACCGACGACATCGTTGGTGTGGGCATGACCTACCAGTTCTAACCTCTAAAAATACCAAAGGCCGCATCTGCGGCCTTTTTTATTTCTTAACGGTACGTATTACGGCGCTTCCTGCAGCGCCACGCGGATAAACCCGTTATTCTGCGCCAGCAGCTCATGAGCTTTCCACGCATCCAGCCCTGTCAGCACCATCAATACCGCTGTTTTACAGTGATGGTTACAGCTCTCCAGCGCCGCTTTTGCCTCCGCCCGGGAGCATCCCCCCGCTTCCATTACAATGGCGATTTGACGTTCGGCCCATTTGGTGTTGCTTGCCTCAAGATCCACCCGCAGGTTGCTGTATACGCGCCCGGTTCGAACGGCCAGCCCGGTAGCGATCATCGAGAGGATCATTTTTTGCGCGATCCCCGCTTTGGTGTTGAGGTAGCCGGCCACCACATCGGCACCCAGTTCGGGGGCTATAACCATACTCGCCAGCTGCGCGGCTTCACTTTGCGCATCACCGGTAATCACGGCGACCGGCGAACCCAGCGACCATGCATGCCGCATCGCTCCCCAGACCCACGGCGTTTTTCCGCTGACGGTCACGGCCAGCATCATATCGTCTTCACCAAATTTAATGGCCTGCAGGTCGGAAACGCCGCGCTCGTAGCTCCCTTCCCCCTCTTGTGCCGTTACGGCCATCACAGGGGTTTTGCCCGGCGCATAGTCATCGGCAACCTGTTGCGCGACGCGGCCAGACGGCCCCGCCCCGACAATGACCAGGCGACCACCGTGATTGAGGGTCGCGGCGGCGTTATCCACCGCACGGGCAATCGTCTGTAAACAAGGGGTGATAGCAGCAGAAATGAGTGCATCATCCTGGTGAATGACTTTCAGCATGTCCAGCGTGGACAATCTATCGATATTCATCGTGCTGGCGTGCCGTCTTTCCTTGACCGAACCGGTAAGCATAATGCTCATAAACAGCCTCCTTATTATGAGTACCCACACACTATAAAGTGTTTTATATAGATGACATGCGAGGAGGGTCACGAAAAGAGGACCAAATCCACGCTTTTACATGGCTTTAAGAAAAGCGCGTCATCGGCGATAATTACCCTCTTACTTAATCATCGCGGAGTGTTGATGAGCGATTTGCAGCCTTTCCTTCCGACGCGCAAGCGCCCCATGAAACTCAATACGCTGGTCACGCTGATGGTGTGCGCGATAATCGGTTCAGTTCTGCTGGTGGTTTTTGCGCTCTATTCGGTGCAGATCACCCGCGCAACGCGCGATGATGTCAAAGACACCGCGCTCGGCATTGCCCGCACCCTCGCCGACAGCCCCGAGATCCAGCGCGGCCTGATGCAGGCACCGCAGGAGAACATTATTCAGCCCATCGCCCAGGCGGTGACGAAGCGAAACGATCTGCTGTTCACCGTGGTCACTGATATGCGCGGGATCCGCTACTCTCATCCGAATGAGGCGCTGCTCGGGCTGCATTTTATCGGTGACGATTTAACCCCCGCGCTGGAAGGCAAAGAGAACGTTTCGGTTAACCGGGGCGCGCTCGCCGAAGCGCTGCGCGTTTTTACGCCCGTCTACGACGCGCAGCACGAGCAGATTGGCGTGGTGGTCGTCGGAATCTCCCTGAATAAGGTTGAAGAGCAGATCGCTCGCGGGCGGCTCAACGCCGTCTGGACCATTTTGTTCAGTATTTTTATGAGTTCTATGGCGATTTGGGGTCTGGTGCGGGTTCTGAAGCGCATTCTGTTCGGGCTCGAACCCTACGAAATCTCCGCCCTGTTCGAACAGCGCCAGGCGATGCTGCAGTCGCTTCGCGAGGGTGTTCTGGCCGTTGATATACACGGACGCGTGACGATGATTAATCAGACCGCCAGAGAAATATTGCTTCTCCCCGCCGGCAAGCAGACCGAAAACACCAGCGCGCCCCTGCTGGCCAGCCTGCGTGACGTTTCGAAGACGGGCGTCGCACGCCAGGATCAGGAGATCAGCTGCAACGGTCGCCTATTGCTGTGCAACATGGTCCCCGTGAAAAGTCAGGATCGGGTGATCGGCGCCATCACCACCTTCCGTGATAAAACGGAAGTCAGCCAGCTGATGCAGCGTCTGGACGGCATGGTTAACTACGTTGATGCCCTGCGCGCCCACACCCACGAGTTTATGAATAAACTGCATGTGATACTCGGCCTGCTGAATATTAAGCGCTACGACAAGCTGGAAGAGTACATTCTCCAGACGGCACATCATTACCAGACGGATATCGGTACGATACAGAGCAAGGTAAAATCCCCGGTGGTTGCCGGGTTCCTGCTGGGTAAAATCAACCGGGCGAAAGAAGCGGGCGTCACCCTGACGCTGGCGGATGAAAGCCAGATACCGGATACCGCAAGTGAAGAGCAGGTCGCGGTGCTGATCACCGCGCTGGGCAACCTCATTGAAAACGCGCTCGACGCGATGGAAGGACAGCAGGAGGGCGAGATCGGCCTGCTGCTGCATTATCAGAATGGCTGGCTCAGCTGTGAAGTCAGCGACGATGGTCCCGGCATTGATCCCACTCAGCTGGAGTCTATTTTTACAAAGGGCTTCTCAACAAAAGGTGAAAACCGCGGCGTTGGGCTGTTCCTTGCTCGCCAGCAGATTCAGAACCTTGGCGGCGATATCTCCGTCGAGTCTGAGCCCGGCGTATTTACCCAATTTTTTGTTCACATCCCCTGGGATAGCGAGAGGAAAATCGCGTGATAAATGTGTTAATTGTCGATGATGACGCCATGGTAGCCGACCTCAACCGTCTGTATGTCAACCGTGTTGAAGGCTTTAGCTGCTGCGGCGTCGCCTCCACGCTAAGCCAGGCCGAGGCCATCATTAATAACCCCAGCCAGCCCGTCGATCTGGTGCTGCTGGATGTCTATATGCAGCAGGATAACGGGCTGGATCTGCTGCCCGTGATTCGCGCATCCGGCCGCCCAATCGACGTGATCATGATCTCCTCGGCCGCCGACGCCGCGACGATCCAGACCTCCATCCATTACGGCGTGGTGGATTATCTGATAAAGCCGTTCCAGTTCCCGCGCTTTGAAGAGGCGCTGAACGGCTGGAAGGCCAAGCACAGCCTGATGGGGTCGCACCAGTATTACGAGCAGGCGGACGTCGACCGCCTGATCCACGGCGGGGCGCCGGAACTGGCGGACAGCAAAAAGCTGCCGAAAGGGTTAACGCCGCAAACGCTGCGCACGATTTGCCAGTGGATTGACGCTCACCCGGAGACGGAGTTTTCCACCGACGATCTGGCAAACGCGGTCAATATTTCCCGCGTGTCCTGCCGCAAATACCTGATCTGGCTGGCGCAAATCAATATTCTGTTCACCAGCATTCACTACGGCGCCACCGGGCGTCCGGTGTATCGCTACCGTCTCCAGCCGGAGCAAACGGGCCTGCTCAAGCAATACTGTCAGTAACGCGGTAAGTATCATCCAGCAGGGTAAAGCGGAAGTGGTGTGCTGAAGAGAACACCACTTCTTTTGTTTTGGTCACAAAGATGGCCTCAATGTCGGGGCGCGCACGCAGCGCGGCACAGCCCTTCTCCACGCCCATGCCGTACATCAGCGTGGTCCAGATATCGCCGTCGATGGAATCTTTCGAAATGATGGTGACGCTGTCCAGTTCGTTGTCCAGCGGATATCCGGTGCGCGGATCAAGAATGTGGTGATAGCGTTTGCCGTCTTGTTCAAAATAGCGCTCGTACGTTCCCGACGTGACGACGGACACGTTCTCAACGATCATCGTGCCGATCAGCGCATCTCCGGCGAACGGTTTTTTCAGCCCGACGCTCCAGCCCCCTTCCGGCGAGCCTAAGGTCTGAATGTTGCCGCCGAGGTTAATCAGCCCCAGCTCCGCGCCCTCTTTATGCAGGTAATCCCGCACCCGATCGGCGATATAGCCTTTGGCAATCGCCCCCAGATCGATCTCCATCCCCGCTCTGGTCAGAAACACGCTGCTGCTGGCCTCGTCAAGGAGAACATCCTCGGGTCGGGTAATCGCCAGCAGCGACGCGATTTCATCGGCAGGCGGAACGCTGTCCCCCTGAAAGCCAATTTTCCAGCGCTTCACCAGCGGACCGATCGCCAGATTAAAGGCGCTGTCCTTGAGCAGGCTTGCCGCTTTTGCACAGCGGATCAGATCAAACACCGGCCGACTGACGGTGACCGGATGCTGGCCCGCCGCATGGTTAATGTCCATCACCTGCGAGTGCGCGCGGTTAACGGTGAGCAGATCTTCGTACTGTTTGATCAGACGAAACACGCGGGACGCGAGGGCTTCGTCATGGGAGAAGAGTTTCAGGAGGATGGGCGAGCCCATCAGAACGGCGGAGTAGCTGTAAACGCGATGGCTATCAGGCATGGCAGGAGTCCTCAGAAGTAGCCCCGGCAAGCTCCGCGCCGCCGGGGAAAATGCCGGATAGCGCTGCGCGTATCCGGCCTGGGAAGCAGGTGCCTTACATCTTTTTCGAACGCAGAGCCGCCTGATGTCCTGCAAGGGTACCAAAAATGATGATATCTGCCACTGCGTTACCGCCGATACGGTTGCCGCCGTGGATCCCGCCGACCACTTCACCGGCCGCAAACGCACCTGGCAGCACGTTGTGGTTGCTGTCCAGCACGCAGGTTTCGGTGTTGATGGTCACGCCGCCCATGGTGTGGTGCACGCCCGGTGCAATCTGAATGGCGTAGAATGGCCCTTCATTGATTGGCGCACGCAGCGCGGTGGTACGTCCAAAGTCGTCATCGTGCTGTTTTTCAACGAAACCGTTGTAACGTTCCAGGGTCGCCAGGAAAGCGTGGTAATCCATGCCGAGCGCTTCCGCCAGCGCTTTTGGCGAGCTGGCGCTGGTCACGAAGCCTTTAGCGATGTACTCATCCGCGGCTTTGTTTTTGGCGCGAACATGCTCGTCAAAGACGATGTACGCGTATTTCTCCGGCAGCGCGATGATTGACGCCGAGACTTTATCGCGGGTCGACATTTCGTTGTAGAAGCGTTCCCCTTTCTGATTGACCAGAATCGCCCCGCCGCCGCGGATGGATTCGGAAATCAGGTACGAGGTTTTCTGTTCCACGGTTGGGTGAATTTGAATTTCCCCCATATCCACGGTACCTGCCCCGATACGCTCCAGCAGCGCGATGCCGCCGCCGGTCGCCCCTTTGTGGTTGGTGGTAACGAACCCTTCCAGGTCAGGGCGGTATTTCACCACCATCTGGCTGTTAGCGCTGAAGCCGCCGGTTGCCACAATCACGCTTTTCGCTGCCACGGTGAGGGTTTCGTTCTCTTCGGTGGTCAGGCGCACGCCGGTCACTTCGCCGTTTTCGAAGAGGATGTCGCTGACGGAGGTATCCAGCATCACCTCGATGTTGCGTTTATTGACGTTACGCACCAGGCCGCTGATCAGGTAGCCGCCGACCGCTGAGCCGTCTTTTGGACGGTGGGTACGGTCAATGCTCATCCCGCCGGTGGTGGTGATGTCGTTCAGCATGATGCCGCGGGTTGCCAGCCATTCAATGGCCTGCGGCGCGTTCTCAACGAAGCGGTGCAGCAGTTCCGGGTTGTTCTTGTTGCCGCCACCTTTCAGGCTTTCCTGGTAGAACAGCTCTTTGCTGTCCTGAATGCCCTTCACGCGCTGGAAGCGGGTTTCTGCGGCGTTCATCCCGGCAGAGGCTTTAATGGTGTTGCCACCGATGGTTGGCATTTTCTCAACAATCAGCACGCTCGCGCCTTCGTCGTGCGCCTGAATCGCCGCCGCCAGACCGGCGCCGCCGCTGCCGACTACCACCACGTCCACGCTGCGGGTTTCGTTCGGGTCAACACCCTCTTCCGCGGCCAGCGCTTTGCTGGATTTCAGCATCGCTTTAGAGACCGCTTTCTTCACCGCCTCGCTCTGGCTGGTTGCGCCGGTGATGGCATCCACGTGCGGGGTGTTGGCATCCAGAATGCGGGTGCGGATCTCTTCAAAGCTGGTGACAAACTCAACGTCTTCGCTCGGGCCAGAGGCCAGCTCGATGTCTGCAATGCGGTCAGTTTCCAGACTGACGTTAATCACCAGCTCGTTCGCGTCGTCCTGCACCTTCTCAGTAAACATGCCCGGTTTGAATTTCGATTCGCCCATGCTCATGTCGCGGATCATCGCTTCCACCAGCGAGAAGCGCCACAGCGGCTCAGGAATGTTCAGCGCCTCGCGCTGGGTGCTGTCCATAAACAGCTCCAGGTTTTCCCCGGCCGCGATGCGGTCGGTCCAGTCCGGGTAAGCGATGGTGGCACGGCCAACGGCAATCAGGTCGTAACCGTGGTCCAGCGCTTCATTGGCATCGGCGGCATTCACCACGCCGCCCACGCCCATCACCGGTACCTGAGCCAGCGTTTCAGAACGCATCGCGCAGTATTTTTCGATCAGCGGCGTCGGGTCCTGGGTGTCAACAATGGAAGGACGCAGGGTCGCGCCGACGGAGAAGTGGAGGTAGTCCACGCCGCGAGCCGCCAGTTTTTCCAGCAGGTACATGGTGTCTTCAAAGCGGATGCCCGGCACTTCAAGCTCTTCAGGAGAGAAGCGGTAGCCAATAATAAAGGCGTCGTCCGCGTACTGGCGCACCATTTTGTGGGTGATATCCAGTACTGCCAGCGGGAACTTCGCGCGGTTGTCGCGGCTGCCGCCCCACTCGTCATCGCGCTGGTTAGAGTTTGGCGAATAGAACTGCTGAATCAGATAGGTGTTTGCCCCGTGGATTTCCACGCCGTCGAACCCGGCCTGGATGGCGCGGCGCACCGCTTCACCAAACTTGCCGATCATGCCTTCGACTTCTTCGCCAGTCAGTGCCACTGGCGTTGCTGCGCCCTCACGCGGCGCGGCAACAGCGCTTGGACCAACCGGCGTACGGCCACCGATCAGTTTCGGGTCGACCATGCGGCCGCCGTGGTAGATCTGCAGCAGGGCTTTAGATCCTTTGGATTTGATCGCCTCCGCGATTTTCGCCAGCCCGGCAATTTTCTCGTCATTATCAATCCCGATCGCGCCCGGGAAGGCGAGACCGAGATCGTCGACGAAGCAGCACTCCACAATAATGGTGCCGATGCTTCCGGAACGGGCACGATAGTACTCCACCAGTTCGCTGGTGACGGTGCCGTCGTAATAGCCGGTGCAGGTGGTCATAGGGGCCATTAACAAACGGTTTTTCAGTTCAGTGCCATTCGGTAATGTGAAGGGGCTAAGAATACGTTCGTTAGTGCTCATAATTGAAACTCCAAACTTTTTAAAATTAAGAATTCGTTATCGGATTAATTTTTTAGTTCGTCGTTATTTGCCGATGTCATGATATTAATATAATGATTTTTTTAGTTTCTAAAGCTATTACGTTAGTTAAAAAACTATTTAATCCCTGCAATAACACAATTAACACATTGGTGTTAGCGAATGTCATTTAGCCATTCACAATAATTTAAAATTCGTTAAATAATGATTGGTAAAACCACTTCTCCAAAACACCAAAAACACCAAACAAAACAAAGACATATAAAATCACAGAAAATAAAAATGTTACCAAAATGATAAAATAAACCAATAAAAAAGGGAATACCCACATACGCCAGAGTGGTTATTAATAAAAGCATAAAAATAACGCTGCAATTCTATTTTTTTGATCGCGATCAATAGTTATGGCATCCAAAAGCGCAATATAAAAACATCATCAATTTTTAATTTAGCGCCTCCACAAAAGCGTTAAATTGCTATTACTGAAAATACAAAATCGCACCTTTAATAACTAAAAAAAGCAAAGAAACTTAAGAAAGTGATTTTGTTTTTCAGTACGACCGAATCTTTGACAACTTAAGACGTGAAACTATGAATACAAAAACTGCTGTAACGCCCCCTGTGGCGAACCAGGCATCAAATGGAAACGCAAAACGTCTGCTGATGATGGCACTGCCCGTCATCGTCGCCGTACTGCTGCTGTTTGTTCCGGTACCGGAAGGCCTGCCTCCTTACGCGTGGCACTATTTCGCTATCTTCGTTGGCGTGATCGTCGGTTTGATCTTCGAACCGCTGCCGGGCGCGGTGATCGGTCTCACCGGCGTAGTCGCCATTGCGCTGTGCAGCCAGTGGGTGCTGTTCAGCCCGGAACAGCTGGCTGATCCGAAATTCAAGCTGGCGGGCGCCTCCTTTAAATGGGCGGTGAGCGGGTTTGGTAACTCTACCGTCTGGCTGATTTTCGGTGCCTTTATGTTCGCCGCAGGCTATGACAAAACCCGCTTCGGCCGCCGTCTGGCGCTGATTCTGGTGAAATACCTCGGCCGTCGCAGCCTGACGCTCGGTTACGCGATTACGTTTGCTGACCTGCTGCTGGCACCGTTCACCCCGTCCAACACCGCGCGCAGCGGCGGGACCATCTACCCGATCATCGCTAACCTGCCGCCGCTGTACGGTTCAAAACCGAACGACCCAAGCGCGCGTAAGATTGGTTCGTATCTGATGTGGGTGGCGATCACCGCGGCCTGTATCACCAGCTCAATGTTCCTCTCCGCACTTGCGCCGAACCTGCTGGCCCTGGCGCTGGTGAAAAGTACGGTTGGAATCGATATCTCCTGGGGGACCTGGTTCCTCGCCTTCCTGCCGCTGGGTATCCTGCTGATTCTGGCCATGCCGCTGCTGGCCTACTGGTTCTACCCGCCTGAAGTGAAGGTAAACAACGAAGTGCCGCTGTGGGCGACCCGTGAACTGGAAAAACTGGGCAAACTGTCCCGCAATGAAATCCTGCTGCTGGTGTTCGTGTGCTGTGCGCTGCTGATGTGGATCTTTGCCGCCGCGTGGATTGAACCGGCTATGGCTGCCCTGCTCATCGTCGGCCTGATGCTGTGGACCGGCGTGCTGGAGTGGAACGACATCACCGGTAATAAAGCCGCGTGGAACACCTTCGTCTGGTTCGCCACCCTGGTGGCGCTGGCAGATGGCCTCTCCTCTACCGGCTTTATCAGCTGGTTAGGTAAAGAAGGTGGTCTGCTGATGAGCGGTATCTCTCCGGGCGTAGCGACCATCGTGCTGCTGCTGGCGTTCTACCTGCTGCACTACCTGTTTGCCAGCACCACCGCGCACACCACGGCGCTGCTGCCAGCGATGCTGACCATCGCCTCCACCATCCCGGGCATGAATATGGAAGTGTTCGTTCTGCTGATGGTGACCTCGCTGGGCGTGATGGGGATCATCACCCCGTACGGCACTGGCCCAAGCCCGATCTACTACGGTAGCGGCTACCTGCCAACCAAAGACTACTGGCGCCTCGGCACTATCTTCGGTGCCATCTTCCTGGCGGCCCTGCTGCTGATTGGCTATCCGTGGATGTCCATGATGTTCTGATTCCTGACCGCCGGACTTCTCCTCCGGCGGTTTTATTTTTTTGGAGCAATACGCTATGTCAAACAAACCATTTATCTACCAGAACCCCTTCCCGCTTTCGCACGACGACACCGAATACTATCTGCTGACCAAAGAGCACGTTTCCGTTGCCGAGTTCGAAGGCCAGGAAGTGCTGAAAGTGGAGCCGGAAGCGCTGACGCTGCTGGCACAGCAGGCGTTCCACGACGCCGCATTTATGCTGCGTCCTTCCCATCAGAAGCAGGTCGCCGCCATTCTTAACGACCCGGAAGCGAGCCAGAACGATAAGTACGTTGCCCTGCAGTTCCTGCGCAACTCCGAAATCGCCGCTAAAGGCGTGCTGCCAACCTGCCAGGATACCGGCACGGCGATCATCATGGGTAAAAAAGGCCAGCACGTCTGGACCGGCGGCGGTGACGAAGCGGCCCTGAGTCAGGGGGTGTACAACACCTACATTGAAGACAACCTGCGCTACTCCCAGAACGCGGCGCTGGATATGTATAAAGAGGTGAACACCGGCACCAACCTGCCGGCGCAGATTGACCTCTACAGCGTTGACGGCGATGAGTACAAATTCCTGTGCATGGCAAAAGGCGGCGGCTCTGCCAACAAAACCTATCTCTACCAGGAAACCAAAGCGCTGATCACCCCGGCGAAGCTGAAAAACTATCTGGTTGAGAAGATGCGCACTCTCGGTACCGCGGCCTGCCCGCCGTACCACATTGCCTTTGTTATCGGCGGAACCTCGGCGGAAGCCACGCTGAAAACCGTGAAGCTGGCTTCCACGCGCTACTACGACGCGCTGCCAACGGAAGGCAACGAACACGGCCAGGCGTTCCGCGATGTTCAGCTCGAACAGGAGCTGCTCCAGGAAGCACAGAACCTCGGCCTCGGCGCGCAGTTTGGCGGTAAATACTTCGCCCACGACATCCGCGTGATCCGCCTGCCGCGCCACGGCGCCTCCTGCCCTATCGGCATGGGGGTCTCCTGCTCCGCGGACCGCAACATCAAAGCGAAAATCAACCGCGACGGGATCTGGATTGAGAAGCTGGAGCATAACCCGGGCCAGTACATTCCTGAATCACTGCGCCAGCAGGGTGAAGGCGACGTGGTCAGCATCGATCTGAACAAGCCGATGAATGAGATCCTGGCGCAGCTTTCCGCGCACCCGGTCTCTACCCGCCTGTCGCTGAACGGGACCATCATCGTGGCGCGCGACATCGCCCACGCGAAGCTGAAAGAGCTAATCGACAACGGTGAGGAACTGCCGCAGTACGTCAAAGATCACCCGATCTACTACGCGGGCCCGGCCAAAACGCCGGAAGGCTACGCGTCTGGCTCCCTCGGCCCAACCACGGCAGGGCGCATGGATTCGTACGTAGACCTACTGCAGTCCCACGGCGCGAGCATGATCATGCTGGCGAAAGGCAACCGCAGCCAGCAGGTGACGGACGCCTGCCATAAGCACGGCGGCTTCTACCTGGGCAGCATCGGCGGCCCGGCGGCGGTGCTGGCGCAAAACAGCATCAAGAGCCTGGAGTGCGTGGCGTATCCTGAGCTGGGCATGGAAGCTATCTGGAAGATCGAGGTCGAGAACTTCCCGGCGTTTATCCTGGTGGATGACAAAGGCAACGATTTCTTCCAGCAGATCCAGAACCAGCAGTGTAAAGGCTGTTCACAGCGCTGAGTGCTTCCATACGTCCGGCAAGAGCGACAGCGTTTCAGCGATCGTGCTGCGCTTGTCGCTTCCCGGCTTCCAGATGGTGACCATCGTCTGACCAATCCCCTGGCTGCCCACTTCGGTGTGCAGCCTTTTTACGTTTTGCCACTGCCCGGCGTGAAAATGCGTCGGTAAGAATCCCCAGCCGCAGCCGCGCTCAAGCAAACCGCGCAGCATCTCCGGTTCATTGGTAAAGAGGGTATGCCCGGAAATCTGCAGGCGGCGCGCCACCGGCTCGTCCGAAGCGGGGTGCATGACGAGCTGGGGCACCAGGGAGAGATCGAGCAGCGACAGAGGGCAAGAACGGTCAGCAAACAGCCCGCTGGCGGCATAAAAATCCATCTCGATGGCCCCCAGGGCACGCCACTCCATGTCGTTGCCCACGCTGCGGTTGCGCGCCTGGCAGATGGCCAGATCCGCGTCGTTATTCGCCAGCAGCCGTTCCGATTCATCCCGCGAGGCGCAGATAAGGCTCAGGCGGATTTTTCGCACCGCCATTTCAGCAATCACCCCGTGCAGAAAGGCTCTGGGCGTAAAAGGATCGTAGACCAGCGTCAGGTCCTGCGTGGCACCGTGCGGCACCTCTCTGGCAAACGCCTCAAAGGCTTTTACCTGCCGCATCAGCAGGTGCGCCTGGCGCTGAAGCTGCTCCCCTTCGGGCGTGAGCCGCAGGGTGCGGCCGTCGCGAATAAACAGCGCGTAGCCTAACCCATCCTCAAGAAAATCAACCAGATCGCGAAGCGTCGTTCGGTCCTTCTTCAGCGCCACCGCGGCTTTACTCAGGCTCCCGTTCTCGGCCACGGCGGTAAATGCCTCGAGCTGTGCAAAAGAGTAAATCAGTCCCGCCACGCTACGCTCCTTCTGTTTTTTGGGGGGATTTTCCCCCGCTACGCGTTTTTTATTATAGCCCCGGGGTTTTTAAACTGAAGCCGTTCTTAACCTGTAAGAGACGGATATGAAAAACAGAAAAGTAAACCATGCCCTGCTGGCGGGCCTTGTCTTCAGCACCCTGCTCTCCCCTGCGGCAGTGGCGGCCTGTAAAGGCACCGACCTCAGCGCCTGCCCTGCCCCCTTCGACACCACGCTGCCTGACACCCATAAGATGCTCACCTGGAGTCAGGCCGATCGCGTGGTGGGCTTTCGCAATGACTACCGCAACTACACCGGGGATGTTTTCCGCCACGGTAACGCTGTGCCGCTGGAAATGTCGGACAAGCCGCTCACGGACGCACACTATCAGGTCAACGGCAGGCGCTACGGCCTTAAGGACTACCTCCAGCGGCAGAACGTCAGCGGCATGCTGGTGCTGAAGGACGGCAAAATCGCCTGGAAGTATCTTGGAGAGGGCAATACCGACTCGACGCTCTGGACCTCGCGCTCGGTTGGGAAATCGGTGGTATCGGCGCTGGTGGGCGTGGCCCTCAAAGAGGGAAAAATTCACTCGCTCGACGACCTGGTCACGCGGTATGAACCCGACCTGAAAGGCACCGCGTGGGACGGCGTGACGCTCAGACAGCTGATCACCCATACCTCCGGCGTGGCCTGGAACGAGGATTACACCAACCCTAAATCCGACTTTGCGCAGCTCACCGAGTGCGAGGCGAAGCCGGGTACCTATGACTGCGTGCGCAAGCTGGTGAAGGGGCTGCGCAGGGCGCACCCGGCCGGAGAGAACTGGTCTTACTCTTCGGGCGGCGCCTGGCTGCTGGGTGACGTGCTGGAGCGGGCCACCGGCATGACGCTCGCAGCCTATCTGGAGAAAAGCATCTGGCAGCCTTACGGCATGGCGAGCGACGGCGTGTGGCATGCCTACAGCAAAGGCCAGCATGACGTCGGCGCGCACGGCTTTAACGCCACGCTGGAGGACTGGGGACGCTTCGGGCAATTTATCCTGAACAACGGTACGCTGCCGAACGGTAAGACCATCCTGCCGGAAAACTGGATCCGGCAGTCGTCAGGCTGGACGAAGGCCAAAGGCTCGGTCTCTGACGCCCATCCCGAAGGGCTTTACGGCTATCAGTGGTGGAACAACGAAGTGCCCGCCAACGCCGCGGGCGTAGAGCCGACGGCCCAGGATTCGCTGAAAGGTTCACTCTGGGCGCTGGGCATTTTCGGGCAGATGATTATGGTGAACCCGAAGGAAAATCTGGTCATCGTCCAGTGGTCTACCTGGCCGCAGGCGGAACCGTCCTTCAGCGCCCAGCCGCTGGAAGCCTCTCTGATGTTTAGCGCGATTGCCAGGGCGCTGCGCTAAATGGCCTCCGCCGGGTAACGACGCGGTTACCCGGCTCATTCTGAAACGCGCCTCTGCGCTACATCACAAAATCGCAATATCAGAGACTTACAGAATGATGGTGAATAAAAAGCCAACATTTTGTTAAGTTATTGTTGCCATTAATTGTATTTATTCGCCGGATTATATTCATGCAAGAAATGCATCAGTCGATGCGGCATTTGCGCTTATCTAATTCCTCATCCTGATCCAGTTTTCAGAAACAGACGCGTAAAACGTCAACAATAAACTGGAGATAACCATGTTTTCCTCAACCTCACCTGCAACCGTACGTTCGAAGGCGGGCGCGATACTTCGCGTCACGTCCGGCAACTTTCTTGAGCAATTCGATTTCTTTCTGTTCGGCTTCTATGCCACCTACATCGCCCACACGTTCTTCCCGGCGAGCAGTGAATTTGCGTCGCTGATGATGACCTTTGCCGTCTTCGGCGCGGGCTTTTTGATGCGTCCAATCGGCGCCATCGTGCTGGGGGCTTATATTGACAAGGTTGGCCGCCGCAAAGGGCTAATAGTGACGCTTTCCATTATGGCGGCAGGCACCTTCCTGATCGTGCTGATCCCGTCTTATCAAAGTATTGGGCTTTGGGCGCCGCTGCTGGTGCTGACGGGCCGTCTGCTGCAGGGCTTTTCCGCCGGCGCGGAGCTTGGGGGCGTGTCGGTCTATCTCGCGGAAATCGCCACGCCGGGCCGCAAGGGCTTTTACACCAGCTGGCAGTCCGGTAGCCAGCAGGTCGCCATTATGGTCGCCGCCGCAATGGGCTTTGCGCTGAACGCGGTGCTGGAAGAGAGCGCCATCCGCGAATGGGGCTGGCGCATCCCGTTCCTGTTCGGCTGTTTAATCGTGCCGTTTATCTTTTTCCTGCGCCGCAAGCTGGAGGAGACGGAAGAGTTCAGCGCGCGTCGTCAGCACCTGGAGATGCGCCAGGTCTTTAAAACGCTGCTCGCGAACTGGCAGGTAGTGGTCGCGGGCATGCTGATGGTGGCGATGACCACCACGGCCTTTTATCTGATCACCGTTTATGCGCCCACCTTTGGTAAAAAGGTGCTGATGCTGAGCGCGTCGGACAGCCTGCTGGTTACGCTGCTGGTGGCGATCTCTAACTTCGTCTGGCTGCCGGTGGGCGGTGCCCTGTCGGACCGTTTTGGCCGCAAGCCGGTGCTGATTGCCATGACCCTGCTGGCGCTGGCGACCAGCTACCCGGCCCTGACGCTGCTGGCGAACGCGCCCAGCTTCTCGATGATGCTGAGCGTGCTGCTGTGGCTCTCCTTCCTCTACGGCCTCTATAACGGCGCGATGATCCCGGCGCTGACGGAAATTATGCCTGCTGAAGTCCGCGTAGCAGGGTTCTCTCTGGCTTACAGCCTGGCAACGGCGGTGTTCGGTGGCTTTACCCCGGTGATGTCCACCGCGCTGATTGAATACACCGGTGACAAAGCCTCGCCGGGCTACTGGATGAGCTTCGCTGCGGTATGTGCCCTGCTGGCAACGCTCTACCTCTACCGCCGTCGTGCGATGTCGCTGCAAAATACCGTCAAGTCACAGGGGGCCGCATGAAACGCACGTCTCGCTATACCACCAGCGCGCTGGTGCTGACGTTCCTGAGCGTCAATGCCTTTGCCCAGGACGTGAAGGTGATGATCTCAGGCGGTTTTAAAGCCGCCCTTGAAAAGCTGGCCCCGGAATATGAACAACGGACCGGGGATAAAATTGTGATCATCCCCGGTCCCTCAATGGGCAATACGCCGCAGGCGATCCCAAACCGACTGGCGCGCGGCGAGAAGGCCGACGTGGTGATTATGGTGGGCGATGCGCTGGAGAAGCTCGAAAAGGCCAGTCAGACCCGGCCGGGTTCGCGAACGGAACTTGCGGACTCTCCCGTTGGCATGGTGGTAAAAAAAGGAGCGGATATACCGGACATCAGCAGCGACGCGAAACTGCGTGAAACGCTGCTGCAGGCCAGCTCCATCGCCTACTCTGACAGCGCCAGCGGCAGGTACGTCAGCCAGGGGCTGTTCAAAAAGCTGGGCATTGAAAAGGAGGTCGCCGATAAAGCGACAATGGTCGAGCGCATTCCGGTCGCCTCAGAAGTGGCAAAAGGAAAATACGCCGTCGGTTTCCAGCAGGTTAGCGAGCTGTTGCCGGTTCAGGGCGTCACCTTTGTCGGGAAAATCCCTGACAATGTGCAATACATCACGCGCTTCGCGGGTGCGGTCACTCGTCACGCTGAACATCCTGACGAGGGGAAAGCGCTGTTGACCTATCTCGCCTCACCGCCCTCACGCGCCGTCATCGAGAAGACGGGGATGATCCCCGTTACGTCCGGCGATACTGCTCGGTGATCTGCTTTTCCAGTTCAGCCGCAATGTAAGACTGGATGCGCCCCCGGCGCCGGATAAGCCCAACGGTGCGTTTCACTTCCGGCGCCACCAGCGGCAGATGCGTCAACAGCGTGTGCTCAGAGGTCGGCATTGACATGGCGGGAACGGCAGCGATGCCAATCCCCGCCTCTACCATACCGAGCATCGTGGTGACGTGACGCGTTTCGCAGACGCTGGGGCGCCCGGGAACTATATCCCCCAGCATCCGATCGAGCAGGTTACGGTTACCTGACGTTTTATCGAGGGAGATATAATCCTGCTGGTAAAACGCCTGCCACGTCAGGTGACTCTTCTGCGCCACGGGGTGATCCTTTCGGCACGCAGCGACGTAGACATCCTCCACCAGCGGGAAAAACTCGATTTCAGACGGCAGGTTTCCTGCGAAGCAGATGCCGAAATCCGCCTGGCTGCGGGCCACGGCGTCAATCACATTCCCCGCGCTGCTGTCGATGAGCTTGATGCGAACGCGCGGATAGCGAGACTGAAAACGCCGGATCACGTCAGGCATAAAGTAACAGGCCGCGGAAGGGACCGCGGCAACCGCGATCAGCCCCGTCCGCTCTTCGCTGGCCTTATCGACATCCGCCAGCATTGACTCCACGCTGTCGAGCAGCTGCGCGGAGCGCTCGGCAAAGTTTTGTCCGTAGAGCGTCAGCGCCACGCGGCGGGTGGTGCGATCGAACAGCCTGTTTCCCAGCGCGGCTTCCAGCTTTTCAATCCTGCGGCTCAGCGCCGACTGGGATAAGCAGATAGATTCAGCAGCGACACGGAAGTTACCGTATTCCACTAACGCTCTGAAAGCATAAAGATCGTTAAGGTCAAAATTCACGGGCATGGCGTCTGGATGTCCTGTCAGGGAATACGCAACAAAGTCAAAAATAATAGCGTCTTATTGACCTGCCGCAACCGGCCAGGCGTTGAAATGCCGATCAGAGGTCGTTGAGATGCAGGCGGACGTACCCGGCGCGGTCGGCAATGGCCTGCCGCTCCTCTTCCGTCATGTCCGCAAGCTGTTTAAAGACAATGCCCAGGCGGGGATTGTTACCGAGACGCGCCTGATTGCGCGCAAAGAAGTCCCAGTAAAGGGCATTGAAGGGGCAGGCCTGCTCTCCGGTACGCTGGTTGTGCTGATACCGGCACCCCTGACAGTAATTACTCATCTTATGAATATATGACGCGCTTGAGACGTAGGGCTTACTGGCCAGCAACCCGCCATCGCCAAACTGGCTCATGCCGAGGGTATTGGGCAGCTCCACCCACTCAAAGGCGTCAATATAGACGCCCAGATACCATTCATGAACCGCCTGCGGCGACAGGCCGCTGAGCAGGCTAAAGTTTCCAATGACCATCAGGCGCTGGATATGGTGGGCGTAAGCCTCGGTGAGCGACTGCCCAACGGCATGCGCCAGGCAGCGCATCTGCGTCTTGCCCGTCCAGAACCAGTCCGGCAGCGGGGCGTGCTGGTCTAAGGCATTCAGTTCCCGATAGCCGGGCATCTGCGACCAGTAGATCCCGCGCACATACTCCCGCCAGCCGAGAATTTGCCGGATAAACCCTTCGACGGCAGGCAGCGGCGCGTGGCCCAAACGCCACGCCTGCTGGGCGGCAGCAACCACTTCCCGCGGATTAAGCATCTTTGTGTTCAGCGCAAATGAAATTAACGAATGGAAAAGAAAAGGTTCCTCCGTGTGCATCGCGTCCTGCCAGTTTCCAAACTGCGGGAGCACGTGCGTGATAAATTCATCCAGCCTGGCTTTGGCTTCAGAACGGTTGAGCGGCCAGCGAAAATTGTCGGCCTGCGGTTCGCCGAAGGTCTTTACGCCGCAGCGTTGGATCTCCGCCCATAAGGCGGAACGATAGTGGCAAGGACGCGCGTCCCCCGGCGCGGGAGGCTCGCCGGACCAGCGCTTGCGGTTTTCAGCATCGAAATTCCATTTCCCCCCTTCCGGCTCGCCTGCTGACGTCAACAGGACGCCGTGCCGACGGCGCATTTCCCGGTAAAAGTATTCCATTCGCCAGCTTTTGCGCGACGCAAAAAACGCGCTGACCTGTTCCCGAGTGGTGAAGAAATGCTCGCTGCTGACGCAGGCCGTTTCAACGGAGACCGTCTTCGCCCACGCCTGCAGCTGCGCATCAAGACGCCATTCGTCGGGCTCCTGCCATATCACCCTGCCCGCGCCGTAATGCGCGACAAGCGCGTTGAGATTGTCTTCCAGCGCGCCGCGGTTTGAGTCATCAGAGAGCCGGACATACCTCACCCGATGCCCCTTCTCCTTTAATGCAGAGGCAAACGCGCGCATGGCGGCGAAGATAGCGATAACTTTCTGGGCGTGATGAAGCACATAGGCGGTTTCTGCCCGGAGTTCCAGCATCACGTAAATGATGTTCGGACTGCAGGTATCAAACCAGCTGTGATGCGGATTAAGCTGATCGCCCAGGATCAGACGTAGCTCGGTCAACGGTGGCTCCTGCGACAGCGCTCAGAACAGTATTTAACCTCATTCCAGCATTTCGCCCATTTCTTGCGCCACGTCATGGGCCGCTGGCAGTGCACGCACAGTCGACTGGGCAGGTCCTGCTTGTTACCTTTGAAATCGCTCATCTTTTCAATACCGTACTGATTTATTCACGCCACCTGCGGATAAAGGCTACGACAGACTTCACAAAATGAAGGTGATGCCCGCAAACCGCTACCCACCGCTACGTACGAAATGATAGTTTATTCAGGCTGGATTTGTCGCAGCAGGCGATATTCTGGCATCTTAACCGAATCTGACTTTCCCATTTTTGTTCAAGTGACGAGTTTGCGAGCAAAGCGATGATAAAGTGGCCCTGGAAAACGAATGAGGCTGGCCGGGATGTGGCGCTGCCATGGGATGACGCCCTGACGATCCCTGTTCTGGCTAATCTAAACCCGGATGAACAATCGAAACTGGTTCAGCTGGCGGATCGTTTTTTACAGCAAAAGCGCCTGGTGCCGCTGCAGGGGTTTGAACTCGATCCCCTGAAAAACGCCCGCATCGCGCTGCTTTTCTGTCTGCCGGTGCTTGAACTCGGCATTGAGTGGCTGGACGGTTTCCACGAAGTGCTTATCTATCCCGCGCCGTTCGTGGTGGATGACGAATGGCAGGACGATATTGGGCTGGTGCATAATCAGCGCGTGGTGCAGTCCGGACAAAGCTGGCAGCAAGGGCCGATTATCCTCAACTGGCTCGATATTCAGGACTCGTTCGACGCCTCCGGTTTTAATCTGGTTATCCATGAGGTGGCACACAAGCTGGACACCCGCAACGGCGATCGCGCCAGCGGAGTACCGCTGATCCCGCTTCGCGAAGTGGCGGGCTGGGAGCACGACCTGCACGCGGCGATGGATAACATCCAGGATGAAATAGACCTGGTGGGCGAAAGCGCGGCCAGCATTGACGCCTATGCGGCAACCGACCCGGCTGAGTGCTTTGCGGTGCTCTCCGAGTACTTCTTCAGCGCGCCCGAGCTCTTCGCGCCCCGTTTCCCGGCCCTCTGGCAACGTTTCTGCCAGTTTTATCAGCAGGATCCGCTACAGCGCCTGCGGCAGAATGAGGCGACCGGCGGGCATTCGTCCCGCCAGGTCCATTAAGCTTTTTCAGCAGGGGTACGCTCGGTTGACCATACCCCTATGCTCAGGGCTAAAAACAGCAATGCCATTCCCCACGCGGCCACCGTTAAAGACTGCTCCCCGTAAAAGCGCGTCACGACCGGCACCATCAGCGCGCTGACGCCGTAGCCTAACGTGTGGCTGGTGGCGATGACGCCCGCCCCTTTCCCCGTGGTTAGCCGATCGTTCAGCAGCAGCTGGTAGCCCGGCGTGGCCATCGCCGCCCCGAGTGACGTGATAACAATCCCCACGTAGAACAGCGCTAAACCGGCGACAGCCATCAGCCCAAGCCCGGCCACCATCAGCACCGCCGCGATGCAGAGCAATGTCACCGGGCTGAAATGCTGAGGGCGGACCACCAGAAACTGTGCCGCGAGTGTGGCCAGCGCGGCCAGGCTCAGCAGAAGCGCGACATGATGGCTGATCTCCCGGGCGTTACCGTCCAGCAACGGGCTAAGATGCGGTGACAGGCCAATCTGCATCAGGCTCACCAGCGCCGCCAGCAGCAGCGCCAGCAGCAGGAAAGGAAGCATAGAGGCCTGCAGGCGGGTTGTCTGGTGGGCTACCGGCGGCAGCGGCGGGTCAGCGACTTCGCGAAGCACCAGCAGCAGAGCGATAAGCGGCGCAACCGCCATCAGCCAGAGCGGCGCCACCGGATTAACGCTGAGCATCAGCGCCGCCAGCGGCGGGCCGAGCAAACGCCCGCAGCTGAGGCCGGAGCTTATCGTCGCCAGCGCCGCCATTCTTTTCTCCAGCCCCGCACGCTGAATCGCCCACGTCTGGGCCGCAGGCACCAGCCCCGAGACCGTCAGTCCGTAGAGCAGGCGCGAGAAAATAAGCCCCGCCAGCCCCCAGACCGTATCCAGCCTTCCGGCCGCCATCCCCCAGACCACCAGCGCCATCACGACGAAACTCGCCAGATAGCCGCTTAGCGAGGCCAGCATGACGGACTTACACCCCTTTCGCTCGCTCTGACGCCCCCACCAGGGCGAGGCCGGTAAAAAGAGCATCGATCCGAACATCAACAGCCCGGCCCAGATAGAGAGTGACAGCCCGGTCAGGGTGACCAGCTGCGGGAGCATCACCAGCAAGCCGTTTTGCCCGATGCCCAGTAACCCCGCAGATAGCGCCAGGGGCCAGTTAGCTTTTGAAGTAACGTTTTCCGTCAAGGTTTCAGAGTCAGCGCGCATAAGAATGTGAACATAGTGTCAATAAATGTGTGGAAATTATGAAGTTTATGAAAACAAATATTGCAAAAATGGTTGCGAGTGTAAACAGAATGAATATCATAACGAGAATTATTATCAATCATGGAATGAGGTACATCTATGCGTGCTCTGCTCCGCGCCGCCGGTACAGACGTTGCAGCCCAGTGCTTTTTAAACGCCCTGTTGCGTGAAACGAAGGACTGGCGCTATCTCCCCGCTACCGATGCGGATGCGCTATCTGAGATCCATATCCCGCTTTCCCAAACCCAGGCGCTTCGGGTGCCGGTACGCTATTTCTCACCCACCCAGCATCATCAGTACCGTTTCCCGGCAACGCTGATTCAGAGCAACAGCGACAGGGGTGACGCCGTCACTTTCCCTCAACTGGTTGATTTAATTCTTGAAAAACCGTCCGTAAAAGGCTCGCTGGATGCCGATACGCTGGCGCGTTTTAAGCAGCGCGTTCTCGAAAGCCATGCCCACACCTGGCAGGCGATTGATTTACGCCACAGTTGGGCAACCCTGCGCGATAAGCCGCTGACGTTTTCCGAAGCGGAACAGGCGCTGCTGGTCGGCCATGCGTTTCACCCGGCACCGAAGTCCCACGAGCCGTTCAACGAAGCCGAGGCGCGCCGCTATTTGCCCGATTTCGCCTCCCGCTTCCCGCTGCGCTGGTTTGCCGTTGAAAGCACGCTCGTTGCCGGCGACAGCCTGAACGTCTCCCTGCGTGAGCGTCTGCTGCGCTTTGCGGCCCAGAGCGCGCCCGAACTGCTCGGCCACTTTACCGACACCCGCTGGCTGCTGCCGATGCACCCGTGGCAGGCCGACTATCTGCTGGAGCAGGACTGGTGCCAGCGTCTGGTGGAAAACGGTTCGTTGCAGGACCTGGGTGAAGCGGGCGCACAGTGGCTGCCCACCAGCTCCTCCCGCTCGCTGTACAGCGAGACCAACAGCGACATGATTAAGTTCTCCCTCAGCGTGCGCCTGACCAACTCCGTGCGCACGCTGTCGGTGAAAGAGGTAAAGCGCGGCATGCGCCTGGCGCGTCTGGCAAAAACGGAACGCTGGCAGGAACTACAGGCACGCTACCCGACCATGCGCGTGATGCAGGAAGACGGCTGGGCGGGACTGCGTGACGAAAGCGGCACTATTCAGGAAGAGAGCCTCATGGCCCTGCGCGTCAATCTGTTGTTCGATACGCCAGACACCCAGACCAACGTGCTGGTGAGCCTGACGCAGGCCGCGCCGGACGGCGGTGACAGCCTGCTCGCCGCGGCGGTGCGCCGTCTGAGCCAGCGTCTGGATCTCCCGCTCGCCCAGGCCGCCCGCTGCTGGCTGGACGCCTACTGCGACCGCGTGTTACTTCCGCTGTTCAGCGCCGAGGCGGACTACGGTCTGGTCCTGCTGGCGCACCAGCAAAATATCCTCGTTGAGATGCAGCAGGATTTCCCGGTCGGGCTGATCTACCGCGACTGCCAGGGCAGCGCGTGGACCGAAAGCGCTGACACGTGGCTGAAAGAAGCTGGCGAAACTGAGGTGGAAAACCGCTTCGGCGAGAGCCAGCTGCTGCGCTACTTCCCTTACTACCTGCTGCTGAACTCTACCCTTGCCGTCACCGCCGCCCTCGCCGCCGCCGGTTTCGACAGCGAAGAGAGCCTGATGTCCCGGGTGCGCGACGCGCTGGCAGAACTGCGCCGCACGGCGAAGCAGACCCGCTGCCTCGACTACGTGCTCGACAGCCCGACCTGGAACTGCAAAGGCAACTTCCTCTGCTACCTGCACGATCGCAATGAAAACACCATCGCCGATCCGGCGGTGATCTATTTCGACTTTAGCAACCCGTTCTACAAGGAGAAGGCGTGATGGCTATCGCGAATATAGTCCATTCCGGCTACGGCTTTCACTGCACCGCAACGGATCGCGCCCTGCCGCTGGCGTTGGGTCTCGACGGCAGCGCGGTGCTGGAGCGTCTGAAGGGGATCCCGGACGGCTGGCTGGTGGAAGCCCTGGATCAGCTGTTTGTGGCCGCCCCCGCGCTGACCGGCATTACGTTGCCGTGGGCGGACTGGCAGGATGAACCCCAGGCGCAGGCGCTGTTTGGCCTGGCCCACGGTGATTATCTGGCGCGCGACGCCTTCTGGCAGCTGCCGCTGTGGCTGAAGGGCGAACGCCCGCAGGCGAGCGGCGGAATGCAGTTTGACGAGAGCCGTCAACTGTACTTCCCGCTGCGCCCTCGCCGCCCGCAGGGTGAGGTGTATCGCCGTTACGATCCGCAAATTAAGCGTACCCTCAGCTTCCGCGTGGCCGACGTGGCGCTGGACGGCGAGCGTTTTACCCGCTGGATGAATAACCCGCGCGTGAACGCCTTCTGGGAGATGGCGGGCCCGCAGGCCGAGCAGGAAAACTACCTGCGCCGTCAGCTCGACTCGACCTACTGCTACCCGGTTATTGGCTGCTTCGACGATCAACCGTTTGGCTATTTTGAACTCTACTGGGCACCGGAAGACCGCATTGGCCGCCACTACCGCTGGCAGCCGTTTGACCGCGGGCTGCACATGCTGGTGGGGGAAGAGAACTGGCGCGGCGCGCAGTACATCCGCAGCTGGCTGCGCGGTCTGAGCCACTACCTGTATCTCGATGAACCGCGCACCGCGCGCATCGTGGCCGAGCCGCGCTTCGACAACCAGCGCCTGTTCCGTCACCTTTCCTCTGCCGGTTTTGACACGGTGAAAGAGTTCGACTTCCCGCATAAACGCTCGCGCCTCATTATGAGCCAGCGTCACCGGTTCTTCAGCGAGGTGGGCCTGTGAACGCGCTCTGGGAAAAAGTGAACCGCGAGATGGTGGCGAAGATCCTCGCCGAGCTGGAATACGAGCGCACCCTGCGTGCCGAGCCGCTTTCGTCGGACGCCTGGCGCATCACCATGGGCAACGAGTCCTGGCAGTTTTGCGCCACGCGCGGGATCTGGGGCTGGTTGCATATCGACCCGGACAGCCTGACCACCGCCAGCGGCGATGCCGTCGAAGCGGAAAGCGCGCTGCTGCAGCTGGCGACGGTGCTGGAGATGAGCGACGCGCAAACGGCAGAGCACATGGAGGACCTCTACGCCACGCTGCGCGGCGACATGCAGCTGCTGCAGGCGCGTGACGCGCTGGATGCGGACGCGCTGATCCACCTCGATCCGGACGAATTACAGTGCCTGATGCGCGGTCACCCGAAGTTTATTTTCAACAAAGGTCGCCGCGGCTGGGGGCTGGACGCGCTGCGCCAGTACGCACCGGAGTACCGCGGACGTTTTCGTCTGCACTGGGTTGCCGTTCAGCGAGAGCATCTGGTCTGGAGCAGCGACGCCGATTGCGATATCAGCGCCCTGCTGGCGAGCGCCATGGACAACGCCGAGCGCGCCCGCTTTGACGCCCGCTGGCAGGCGCTGGGCCTCGACGAGAGCTGGCTGCCGGTGCCGCTGCACCCGTGGCAGTGGCAGCAGAAGATCGCCATTCATTTCCTGCCGCAGCTGGCGCGCGGTGAGATGGTTGAGCTGGGCGAGTTTGGCGATGAGTACCTGGCGCAGCAGTCTCTGCGCACGCTCACCAACGCCAGCCGTCGTGCGCCGTTTGACATTAAGCTTCCGCTGACGATCTACAACACCTCCTGCTATCGCGGTATTCCGGGCAAATACATTGCCGCCGGGCCGCTGGCCTCGCGCTGGCTGCAGCAGCAGTTTGCCACCGACGCCACGCTTGCCCGCTCTGGCGCACAGGTGCTTGGCGAACCCGCCGCCGGATACCTGTCGCATCCGGGCTACGCGGCGCTGCCGAAAGCGCCCTACCGCTATCAGGAGATGCTGGGGGTGATCTGGCGCGAAAACCCGTCCTGCTATCTGCAGGAGGGCGAACAGGCGGTGCTGCTGGCGGCGCTGATGGAAACCGACAACGCCGGACGCCCGCTGATTGACGCGTGGATCAGCCGTTCCGGGCTAAGCGCCGACGCGTGGCTGGAAAAGCTGTTTGAGGCAACGGTGATCCCGTTCTATCACCTGCTCTGCCGCTACGGCGTGGCGCTGATTGCCCACGGCCAGAACGTGACGCTGGTGATGAAAGACTCTATCCCGCAGCGCATCCTGCTGAAGGATTTCCAGGGCGATATGCGCCTGGTGGACGAGGATTTCCCGCAGGCGCAGAGCCTGCCGGAGCAGGTAAAAGCGGTGACGGCGCGCCTGAGCGCGGATTACATCATCCACGACCTGCAAACCGGCAACTTCGTGACGGTGCTGCGCTTTATTTCGCGCCTGACCCTGCAAAGCGGCGTGAGCGAAAACCGCTTCTATCAGATCCTCGCCGGCGTTCTGCACCGCTATATGGCCGCGCACCCCGAGCTTGCCGAGCGCTTTGCGAAATTCGATCTGTTTAAGCCGCAGATTATTCGCGTGATCCTCAACCCGGTCAAACTGACCTTCTCCGAACACGACGGCGGCAGCCGCATGCTGCCGAACTACGTCACCGACCTTGATAACCCTCTTTTTCTGGCCTCCCGGGAGTCCGCGCAATGAAAACCTATGATTTCATCGGCATTGGTATCGGCCCGTTTAACCTTAGCATCGCCGCCCTCGCAGAAGGGCTGGACGGCTTTAGCTCGCTGTTTCTTGAGCGCAAACCGCACTTTTCCTGGCACCCGGGGATGATGGTGCCGGACTGCCACATGCAGACCAGCTTCCTGAAGGATCTGGTCAGCGCCGTGGAGCCGACCAACCGCCACAGCTTCCTGAACTACCTGGTGCAGCGCAAAAAGTTCTACCGCTTCCTGACCACCGAGCAGCGCACCGTTTCACGGGAGGAGTTTGCCGATTACCTGTGCTGGGCGGCGGACAACCTCACCAACCTCGCCTTCAGCCAGCAGGTACAACAGGTGAGCTTTGATGAGAAAAGCGGCCTGTTTGAGGTAGTGACCCAGCGCGATCGCTTCCTGGCGCGCCACGTCTGCGTGGGGATCGGTAAGCAGATTAACCTGCCGGACTGCGTCACGACGCAGGACGATAGCTGCTTCCACGCCAGCGAGATGATGCTGCGCACGCCGGATCTCGCGGGCAAGCGCGTTACCATCGTCGGCGGCGGCCAGAGCGGTGCCGACCTGTTCCTGAATATTTTCCGTGGCGAATGGGGCCAGCCGCTGAGCCTGAACTGGGTCTCGCGCCGCAACAACTACAACGCGCTGGATGAAGCCGCCTTTGCTAACGAGTATTTCACGCCGGAGTACGTGGACAGCTTCTCCACGCTCGGTGAAGAGGCGCGTCGTCAGATGCTGCACGAGCAGAAGATGACCTCCGACGGCATCACCACCGAGTCCCTGCTGGCGATTTACCGCGCCATGTACCACCGCTTTGAAGTGCTGCGTGAAAAACCCTGGGCGCACCTGATGCCGTCCCGCTCGGTGACGTCCCTGACGCGCCTGGAAAACGGACAGCGTCTGAGCATACAGCACCATCTCGACGGCGGCCGTGAGCAGCTGGAGAGTGACGTTGTGATCTTCGCCACCGGCTATCGCGCCGTGCAGCCTGCGTTCCTGGCGCCGCTGTCTCACCGCCTGCATCTGGATACGGACGAAGCCTTCTGCATCAACAACGATTTCACCCTCGAATGGGACGGCCCGCAGAGTAACCGCCTGTTTGCCGTGAATGCCGGGATGCACCGTCTCGGCATTGCCGAACCCCAGCTCAGCCTGATGGCCTGGCGCGCGGCGCGAATTTTGAATCGCGCGCACGCCGACGAGCCGTTTGAGCTGGCTACCACCCCCGGCGTTATCCACTGGCGAAGCACCACCAGCCCGGAGAACAGCCAGGTTTTTAAATCATTAGCAAAAACCACCGAGTACTGACACACACAATCAGGGTCAACATAACAATGAAACGTTCTCATCTTTGGGTTTTAAATCCTTGCCTGCTTGCAATGCTTTCTACCTCTGCGTGGGCGGAAGAACAAAAGGAAGAAAATATCGTTGTCTCCGCCAGCCGCGCGCACCGTAGCGTGGCGGAGATGGCGCAGACCACCTGGGTCATTGAGCGGGCTGAAATTGAGCAGCAGGTTCAGGGCGGGAAAGAGATTAAAGAAGTGCTGGCGCAGCTGATTCCGGGCATGGACGTCAGCAGCCAGGGGCGTACCAACTACGGCATGAACCTGCGCGGCCGCTCCATGATGGTGATGGTGGACGGCGTGCGCCTGAACTCGTCCCGCAGCGACAGCCGCCAGCTCGACTCTATCGATCCGTTCAACATTGACCGTATCGAAGTCATCTCCGGCGCCACGTCACTCTACGGCGGCGGCAGCACCGGCGGTCTGGTGAACATCGTTACCAAAAAGGGCCAGCCTGAGACCGAAGTCGAGTTCCAGACGGGTGCTAAAAGCGGGTTCAACAGCCACAACGACCATGATGAGAACGTATCGGCAGCGGTCAGCGGCGGCAACGATAACGCCTCCGGTCGTCTGTCGGTGTCGTATCAGCGCTACGGCGGCTGGTATGACGGCAACGGCGACGAGGTGATTATTGATAACACCCAGACCGGCTTACAGTATTCTGACCGTATCGACGTGATGGGCACAGGCACCCTCAATATTGACGATCATCAGCAGCTGCAGCTGACCACTCAGTACTACAAGAGCGAGTCCGACGGCAAGCATGGTCTGTATCTCGGGAAGAACTTCTCGGCGGTCACGGGGGATGCGACCGCGTACAACAAAGGTAACCTCGATTCTGACCGCGTGCCGGGTACCGAGCGCCATCTGATCAACCTGCAGTACTCCAATACCGACTTCTGGGGCCAGGATCTGGTCGCGCAGATTTACTATCGCGACGAGAGCCTGACCTACTATCCGTTCCCAACCCTGACCAAAGGCGTGGTCACCAGCATCGGCGCGTCGCAGCAGAAAACCGATTTCTACGGCGGCAAGCTGACGCTGAACAGCAAGCCGGTGGACGATTTGACGCTGACCTGGGGTATGGATGCCGACCACGAAACCTTCGATGCCAACCAGCAGTTCTTCAACCTGAAAAAAGCTGCGGCGAGCGGCGGCATGGAGCTGGATAACGCCTACAACGTGGGCCGCTACCCGGGTTATAGCATCACCAACCTCGCCCCGTTCCTGCAGGCCAGCTATGACATTGACGCCATCACCCTGAGCGGCGGCGTGCGCTACCAGTACACCGAGAACAAGGTGGACGACTTTGTCGGTTACACCCAGCAGCAGGCCATCGCTACCGGGAAAGCCACCTCCGCCGACGCGGTGCCGGGCGGGAAAACCGATTACAACAACTTCCTGTTTAACGCCGGGATCCTCGGTCGGCTGACCGAACAGCAGCAGCTGTGGTTTAACTTTTCCCAGGGCTTCGAAATTCCGGACCTGGCGAAGTACTACGGCTCCGGGACCTATCAGCTCAGCAACGGTCACTATCGCCTGCTGAACAGCGTCAACGTCAACGACTCGAAGCTGGACGGTATCAAGGTCAACGCTTATGAGCTGGGCTGGCGCTACACCGGGGATAACCTGCGCACCCAGGTTGCGGCGTATTACTCGCTCTCGGATAAAACCATCACCATCAACAAGACGGACATGACCATCAACCTGGAAGACGACAAGCGTCGTATCTACGGGGTAGAAGGTCAGGTGGACTATTTCTTCACCGACAGCGACTGGAGCACGGGCGCGAACTTTAACGCCATTAAGTCGGAAACTCGCGAAAACGGGAAATGGGAGAAGCTGACGGTAGACAGCGCCAGCCCGTCGAAAGCCAGCGCATGGGTCAACTGGGCGCCGGGCGACTGGACCCTGCGCATGCAGAGCACGCAGACCTTTGACGTCTCTGACGCCGACGGCAAGAAGATCGATGGCTACAACACGGTCGACTTCCTGGGCAGCTACGCCCTGCCGGTGGGTAAAGTCAGCTTCAGCGTGGAGAACCTGCTGGACAAAGACTACACCACCGCCTGGGGCCAGCGCGCGCCGGGGCTGTATAGCCCAACCTACGGTGCACCGGGTCTGTATACCTATAAAGGCCGTGGACGGACGTTTGGTCTGAACTACTCCGTTCTGTTCTAATCCCGAGCGCCGCCTGCGGGTGGCGCATTTTGCTGTGTAATTTCGAAGCAAATTTGCTATAAAATCAGCGATTTGCTGAAATTGTCGGCAAACGAACAAAAAGCGCGATTTCACCCTTTGACAAGGCGAACTGAGGTCGCTACTATGCGCCTCGTTCACACGATTCCTCTGTAGTTCAGTCGGTAGAACGGCGGACTGTTAATCCGTATGTCACTGGTTCGAGTCCAGTCAGAGGAGCCAAATTTGAAAAGCCTGCTTTTGAAGCAGGCTTTTTGCTTTTCTGCGTCGGGTAAAATTGTCGGGTGGCGGCTTCGCCTTACCCGACCTACGGGATTGCATCTCTGAAGTTAACTCTGAATCGCATCCAGCCTGGCAATCACCTTAATCTCAAACTTAAATCCGTACAGCCACGTCACGCCGATCCCGGTCAAGGTAGGATAAGGCGCGTCCCCCCAATATTCTGGCAGGATACTCCAGATAGCGTCGAGGTTTGACTCGGGATCGACGACAAAGAGGGTCACGTCAACCACGTCAGCGAACGTGCAGCCCGCAGCCGCGAGGACAGCATTAAGATTATCGAAGGCCAGCCTGACCTGCGCTTTCAGACCGGGTTCAGGCGAACCATCCTCGCGACTACCCACCTGCCCCGAAACGAACAAGAAACCGTTGGATTTGATGGCCGGTGAATAGCGATTGCGCTCATAGAGCGCCTGCCGACCGGAGGGGAAAACTGCTTCGCGTGCTGTCATGTTTGTACCTTTGCAATAGGGCAAAATCAGCCCGTTGAACATAAAGACACTTTACAGGTGCAGGTTCGGGCCGATAAACAAGCGACTTTGTCCATCATTGTTTGTAATATCCAAACAATCGGTGAAAAGAGAGGATAAGGAATGGATCGTTTCGACGCGATGCGCGCCTTTGCTCGCGTGGTGGAGGCAGGTAGTTTCACAAAGGCTGCCCAAACGCTTCATATGAGCAAAACCACGGTGACGCAGCTCATTCAGCAGCTGGAAGCGCGCCTGCGCGTCAAATTGCTCCATCGCACCACCCGCAGGCTCGGTGTGACCCCCGATGGCGCGGTCTACTACGAACGCGTCATCCGCCTGCTGGCGGACATGGAAGATGCTGAAAACAGCCTGTCCAGCGCGACGATGACGCCCAGGGGACGGCTACGGGTTGATGTGCCCAGTCCGCTGGCCCGCCTCATCCTGGTGCCGGCGCTACCGGCTTTCCATGCACGCTACCCGGATATCCAGTTCGATATGGGCGTGAGCGACCGGGTGGTGGATCTGATCGGCGACAACGTGGATTGCGTCCTCCGCGGTGGCGAAATCAACGACCAGTCCCTGATCGCACGCCACGTCGGCGATTTGCACATCGGCGTTTACGTCGCACCGAGCTATGTGGAACGCCTCGGCGCCCCTGCGCACCCGCGAGAGCTGGAAAACACCGACCATCGCATTGTAGGGTTCTTGTCCTCGCGCACCGGTAAGATTGATCCTCTGGTACTGCGCAGTGAGAGTGAACAAATTGACATCACGGGCAGCTATGTCCTTGCCGTGGATGATGGCAATGCTTACCTTGAAGCTGGGTTAGCCGGGTTAGGCGTGATTGCGCTGCCGGTCTATATGGCAGAAGCGCATCAGGCTTGCGGTTCCTTGATTCGGCTATTCGAACATTGGCGTATTAAGCCAATGTCCCTGTACCTGGCATTTCCGCCTAACCGCCACGTCAACGCCAGACTGCGCGTTTTTATTGATTGGATCGTTGAATTGATGCAGCAGCATGTCCCTAATTCCAATAATAAGTCACTCCCTCCCAGCCCCTGATTCGCTCATTAGGGTTGGTTACTTTCCACAGCACTCACCGCTCGCCGCCAGGCCGCCACCTCCTCATCCAGCCACGCCTCAAAAAAACCCACCTCCGGCTTCTCCTCCTTTGGCTGCGCCGTCACCAGCCAGTAAGGCCAGGGATATGGCGCAGTGATGGAGGTTAGCTGGACCAGTTCACCTCGGGTGATGGCATCCTGAACCAGAGAGCGACGCTCCAGCGCGATACCTTTCCCGAGCCGAACGGCTTCGATAATGATATTGGAGTCGTTAATACATAAACCGCCAGGCACGATCTCTTTCTCCAGCCCCGCATTCACGCACCACGTTTTCCACGACTCCATGGAGAAAATAATATGACTCTTTGCAATCTCCGCTGGCGTAGCGGGCAGCACGCCCCCGTTATAGCCCGGTGCGGCCACCACAATAAGCTCATCGGAAAAAAGGTAATGGCTTTCACACCCTTCCCAGTTTCCCTGCCCCATCCGTATCGCGATATCTATCCCTTCCTGCTGCAGGCTGGTGACCGTCAGACTGGCCTGGATCCGCAGGGTAATAAGCGGATACTTCGCCCGAAAACGAGCCAGACGCGGTAATAACCAGTGGCATCCAAATGACGGCACCATCGCCAGCGTCAACTCCTGCTTTCTCGGCTTCACCTGCACGAGCCGGGTGGCATCCGCGATGTGGTTCAACGCTTCGCGTACCTGTAAGGCATAGAGCCGCCCTTCTTCGTTGATCTGCACTCCTCGCCCCTGACGGATAAACAGCTTTACGCCCACCATCTCCTCCAGCGTTTTGATCTGCTGGCTGATAGCGGAATGGGTAACGTGGAGTTCTTTCGCCGCCAGCGTCACGCTGCCAAGACGGGCGACGGCTTCAAAGCTTCGCAAACTGGCAATGGGTGGAAAATCCGACATGAAAGTACTTCCTTATCTGCGCTGGATATACAGCGGCAACCTGACCATATGTCAGTAATACTAACCCTTACGGTAAGATACTGAAGATATTCGCCATGCAAATTGTATTGTAATGTCGGGTCATCCTTTTCAATGACGCGTTCTTTCACACAGACAGGAAAACGGGAAAGATGATTAAGCTTGTTGGCATGATGGATTCACCTTATGTACGGCGCGTGGCGATCTCCCTTGAGCTTTATGGGGTTGAGTTTGAAAGCCAGCCGCTGTCAGTCTTTAGCACCTTCGACGCATTCTCCCGGATCAACCCCGCGGTAAAAGCCCCGACGCTGGTTCTGGATAACGGAATACGTCTGATGGATTCCTCGCTGATTCTGAATTATTTTGAGGCTCAGGCCGACCCCGAGCGGAGACTCCTGCCCGTCGCGCCGGATGCGCAGGCAAACGATCTTCAGACGCTGGGCTTTATTCTCGCCGCCGCTGAAAAAGCGGTGCAAAATGTGTATGAACACAACCTGCGCCCGGTGGAAAAGCAGCACGTTTCATGGGTCGAACGCATTACAATCCAGCTGCTGGCGGCCTGCAGGGAATGGAATACCTTACTGGAGGGGCGTCCCGCCACCGCCGTTCCCGATCAGGTTGCCGTCACGAGCACGGTTGTCTGGACTTTTATTCAGTCGATGATCCCGCAGATCGTTAACGCAGCGGATTTTAGAACGATTCAGGCGTTTGGCGAATCATTCGAATCGCAGTCAGCCTTCAAAAAATATCCGTTCAATTAAATGCAGAGCCCGGTAAGCACAGCACCACCGGGCAAACCCGCACCTAAATCTGATAATCAATCGCCACTTCTTCCGGCTCCATCACCTGGCGTTTAATCTCATCGACGGACAGCCCGGCGTTGCAGAGCTCTATAAAGCGCCACACATAGTTACGCTGCAGCTGCCCGCGCTTCAGGCCAAGCCATACGGTGTTGGCGTCAAACAGATGACGCGTGTCAAGACGCACCAGGTTCCCGTCCTCGCGTTCTCCGCTGGACTGTTCCGCCACCAGGCCAATACCCAGACCCAGCTCGACGTAGGTTTTGATCACGTCAGAGTCCTGCGCGCTCAGCACGATGTCGGGCGTTAACCCTTTACGATTGAAGGCCTCGTCTATGCGCGAACGTCCCGTGATCCCCTGGCGATAAGTAATGAGCGGCCATTTCGCAACGTCTTCCAGCGTCAGGGGAGAGACCTGATTCAGCGGATGATCGACCGGGAGCAGTAAGCTGTGATACCAGCGGAACCAGGGGAACGCCACCAGCAGCGGGTCGTTGCTCAGGCGTTCGCTGGCGATACCGATATCCGCCCCACCGTTTTGCAACAGCACTTCAATTTCCTGCGGCGTGCCCTGAATAAGCTCCAGACGCACCTCCGGAAAAAGTTCGCGGAACGCCTTAATCACCGGAGGCAGGCTGTAGCGCGCCTGGGTGTGGGTGGTGGCAATGGTGAGCACGCCCGAGGCGTCATTGGTGAAGAGATCCGCCAGGCGACGCACGTTGCTGGCCTCGTTGAGGATCCGCTCAGCGATGGTGAGCAATGCTTTACCCGGCTCCGTCATGCCGAGCAGCCGCTTGCCGCGGCGGATAAAGATCTCTATGCCCAGCTCCTCCTCCAGCTCGCGGATATGGCGGCTGACGCCGGACTGGGAGGTATAAAGCATATTGGCGACCTCGGTCAGGTTGTAGTCCCGCCTGGCCGCCTCACGGATAATTTTAAGCTGCTGGAAATTCACGATTCACTCCGGCGCATCTGACATAGCTCTATTGTTAGAGTCAGCCGAGCTGCAGAACAAATAATAAAAACCAGCATCTTATGCTTTTATGGAATATCAGCTCACGAGCTGGAGTTCACGGTTCTCAAGCGATGGCTTGCTGACCAGCGACATCAAAATCTCTTTTACCGCCTGCGCCTGCGGCGACAGCGAACCGCGTGCGGACATGTTCAGCGACAGCGGCAGGCTCATGGAAGGCGTGGTGATCCGCGCCATCCAGCCGTTTGCCGCGCTGCACAGCGAACGCGCGGCGGATTCCGGCAGCACGGTGACGCCCATGCCGCTGGCAATGGCTGCGGTCAGCGTGGAGATCGAGTCAATTTCGCCGATGATTTTGGCCGTCAGGCGGCGCAGGGAGAACGCTTCGTCCACGCGCACGCGCACGGCGCTGTAGTCGCGCGGCAGATAGAGGTTCATCTCTGCCACGGCGGTAAGGTCTACGCTCTGGCCCGGACAGTCGCGGGTGCCCACGAGGTAGAGATCTTCTTTCAGCAGCGGCTGGCTGGTGATCCCGGCGACAGGAGAGCGATCGTAAAGGACCGCCATGTCCAGCTGGCCGTTGAGCAGTTTGTCATTCAGTACAGACCCGCTGTTTTCGTGCAGGTACACCAGCACTTCAGGCAGCTCAGCGCGAACGGCCTGCAGCAGCGGCATGGTAATAGAGGACGCGGCCGTTCCCGGCGCCAGGCCAATAGAAACGTGTCCGCTCAGGGTCTGGCCCACGTTATTCACCGCCAGCTGCGCCTGCTCGCACTGGCGCAGAATCGTGCGTGCATGGGTATAGAGAATTTTTCCGGCTTCCGTTGGCGTGACGCCGCGTTTGGTGCGGATCAACAGCTGCTGATCCATCTCGCCTTCCAGAGTAGCCACCTGCTGGCTCAGCGCAGGCTGCGCGATATGCAGCACTTCTGCTGCTTGAGTCAGGCTGCCGATATCGACGATTTTTACGAAGTATTTCAGTCGTCTTAAGTTCATTTTGCCCCCTGTTCGAAATGCTGTGCCGGAACCGGCTGTCGTTGTTGAACAGGTTTTGCAATATGAATGCCACTTTTACCAGGCGGTCTGAATTGGGCGCTAAGCGCCTGAAAATAAGGAAACCTAATCATGGAGGGGGGTTTTATTACCGAAACAGCAGTTTATGATCTGCCCCATTAGAGGTATATCCGCACCAAAGCGGTGCATTCCGCTGTCAAAAACAGCACTTTGCCGATTTTGTCAGCAAACGATCAAAAGGCGGCGATCCACCCTTTGACAAGGTGAACGCAGGTCGATAATATGCGCCCCGTTCACACGATTCCTCTGTAGTTCAGTCGGTAGAACGGCGGACTGTTAATCCGTATGTCACTGGTTCGAGTCCAGTCAGAGGAGCCAAATTTGAAAAGCCTGCTTTTAAAGCAGGCTTTTTGCTTTTCTGGGTTGGGTTAAATTTCGGGTGGCGGCTGCGCCTTACCCGACCGACAAAAACCTCGAATCGTAGGCCGGGTAAGGCAACGCCGCCACCCGGCGAAAATGTCCTCAATTGCCGAGCTTCACCGGCATCCCTGACCGCCGTTCCAGCTCAGCACCTGCACCCTCGTTGATCAACTCTGTCCGCAGCGCGGCCGATATCGGCAGCGGCACTTTCCGGGTCGATTCAAATTCCGCGCGGTTACGTGATAACGGCTCGTGAACCTCCACCCAGCGGCTGCCGTCCGGTTCCGTGGTGACTTTAACGGGCCGATCGATAAGCTGTACGCGGGTGCCGACGGAAACATTATCGAAAAGGTATTTGATGTCGTTATTGCGCAGACGAATACAGCCCTGGCTCACCCGCAGCCCGATACCGAAATTGGAGTTTGTGCCGTGTATGGCATAGAGCCTGCCGATATAGATTGCATACAGCCCCATCGGGTTATCCGGCCCGGCGGGCACGAAGGCAGGCAGCGTTTTTCCCTCTGCCGCATAGGCACGGCGCGTATTGGGCGTCGGAGACCAGGTGGGTCCCACCTGCTTACGTTCAACCGCCGTTACCCAGTTACGCGGGGTTTCGCGCCCGGCCTGACCGATGCCGATGGGCAGCACTTCAACGGTATTGCTGCCCGGCGGGTAATAGTAGAGACGCATTTCCGCCACGTTAACGACAATCCCCTCGCGAACGGTGTCGGGCAAAATCAGCTGCTGGGGAATGACCAGCCGGGTGCCGGATTTGGGCAAAAAAGGATCCACGCCCGGGTTCGCTTCCAGCATATTGCTCAACCCCTGCCCGTACTGCGCGGCAAACGCCTCAAGCGGTAACGTATTATGATCCGGCACGGTAATGACCTGCGAGCTCCCCACCAGGCGACTGCCCGCCGGCGGTAAAGGATAGCTCACCGCCTGCACGCTCTGGCTGATGAGTAACGCAGCAAGACAGCCCAACGCCTTTTTACGACACATATTCCCTTCCTCAGTCGCTTCGCTCTTTAGTAAGCATAGCGTAGCCGTTTTGCATTACCCATCAGGAAATAAAATCAGTTTGCACAGGCCCCCTGTCGCGGTAGTCTCATAGGTTCCGTTTATATGACGGCCGCTATGTGAGTGACCTTTTCTTATACCAATAATTAAAAATCAGTGCAGACAGGACAACTATGGACTCCACTCTCACCTCCACACATCCCAACGAGGAGACACCTTCGCTCGATCGTGCCCGCCGCGCCGCACTCGGCAGCTTCGCGGGTGCCGTCGTCGACTGGTATGATTTTCTGCTCTACGGCATTACCGCCGCGCTGGTGTTTAACCGCGAGTTTTTTCCGCAGGTCAGCCCCGCGATGGGCACCCTCGCCGCGTTTGCCACCTTCGGCGTCGGTTTTCTGTTTCGCCCGCTGGGCGGGGTGATCTTCGGCCACTTTGGCGACCGCCTCGGCCGCAAGCGCATGCTGATGCTTACCGTCTGGATGATGGGGATCGCCACGGCGCTGATTGGCATTCTCCCGTCGTTTTCCGCGATTGGCTGGTGGGCACCGGTATTGCTGGTGACATTACGGGCGATTCAGGGCTTCGCCGTGGGCGGTGAATGGGGCGGCGCGGCGCTGCTATCCGTTGAGAGCGCGCCCAAAAATAAGAAAGCGTTTTACAGCAGCGGCGTGCAGGTCGGATACGGCGTGGGTCTGCTCCTTTCTACCGGGCTGGTCTCCTTGATCAGCCAGCTCACCACCGACGAGCAGTTCCTGAGCTGGGGCTGGCGCATTCCGTTCATCTTCAGCATCGTGCTGGTCATCGCCGCGCTGTGGATCCGTAACGGCATGGAGGAGTCGGCAGAGTTCGAAAAACAGCAGGAAAAACCGGCCGTCAAAAAAAGGCTGCCGGTCATGGAGGCACTCGTCCGGCATCCTGGCGCTTTTCTGAAAATTATTGCCCTGCGCCTGTGTGAACTGCTGACGATGTATATCGTCACCGCGTTTGCCCTGAACTACTCGACGCAGAACCTCGGCCTGCCGCGTGAACTGTTCCTGAATATCGGCCTGGTGGTTGGCGGGATCAGCTGCCTGACCATCCCCTGCTTCGCCTGGCTGGCGGACCGCTTTGGCCGCCGTCGCGTCTATATCACCGGGGCGCTGGTGGGAACCCTCAGCGCCTGGCCATTCTTTATGGCGCTGGAGGCACAGTCGATCTTCTGGATTGTCTTCTTCGCCATCATGCTCGCCAACGTCGCTCACGACATGGTGGTCTGCGTCCAGCAGCCGATGTTTACCGAACTGTTCGGCGCCAGCTACCGCTACAGCGGCGCGGGCGTGGGCTACCAGGTCGCAAGCGTGGTCGGCGGCGGGTTTACGCCATTTATTGCCGCCGCGCTGGTGACCTTCTCCGGCGGAAACTGGCACAGCGTGGCGATTTATCTGCTGGCCGGTTGCCTGCTCTCTGCTGCGACGGCCCTGGTGATGAAAGAGCCCCGCCACACCTGATCGCCCTTTTGTTTCACAGGCGTGTGACATACTATCGGGTAGAGTCGCACACCTGTGGAACAAGGAGACAGAGATGAATAATAAGGGCTCCAGCCTGACCCCGGCTCAGGCGCTGGAAAAACTCGACGCGCTGTATGAACAGTCCGTCAATGCGCTGCGCAGCGCCATCAGCGAATATATCGAAACAGGGAAACTTCCCGACCAAAAGGCCAGAAACGAGGGCCTTTTTGTTTATCCATCGCTCTCTGTGACCTGGGACGGCAGCGCCAGCACGACGCCAAAAACCCGCGCCTACGCCCGTTTTACCCACTCCGGCTGCTACAGCACCACCGTCACCCGCCCGGCCCTGTTCCGCCCGTATCTTGAAGAACAACTTACGCTGTTGTACCAGGATTACGGCGCGCACATTGCCGTTGAGCCCTCGCAGCATGAGATCCCCTATCCGTACGTAATTGACGGTTCGGCGTTAACCCTTGACCGCTCCATGAGCGCGGGGCTGACCCGCCACTTCCCGACGACGGAACTGTCGCAGATTGGCGATGAGACCGCCGACGGGATTTATCACCCGGCAGAATTTTCTCCTCTGTCGCACTTTGACGCCCGCCGGGTCGATTTCTCCCTGGCGCGACTGCGCCACTACACCGGTACGCCCGCTGAACATTTTCAGCCGTTCGTGCTCTTTACCAACTACACCCGCTACGTCGACGAGTTTGTCCGCTGGGGCTGCAGCCAGATCCTCGACCCGGAAAGCCCGTATATTGCCCTCTCCTGCGCGGGCGGGATCTGGATCACCGCAGAGACCGAAGCCCCCGAGCAGGCCATCTCCGATCTGGCATGGAAAAAGCATCAGATGCCGGCCTGGCACCTGATCACCGCCGACGGTCAGGGCATTACGTTGATTAACATTGGCGTCGGCCCCTCGAACGCCAAAACCATCTGCGACCATCTGGCGGTACTGCGCCCTGACGTGTGGCTGATGATTGGTCACTGCGGCGGCCTGCGTGAAAGCCAGCTGATTGGCGACTACGTGCTCGCCCACGCCTATCTGCGCGATGACCATGTGCTTGATGCGGTGCTGCCGCCGGATATCCCGATCCCGAGCATCGCCGAAGTACAGCGTGCGCTGTATGACGCCACCAAAGAGGTCAGCGGCATGCCGGGCGAAGAAGTTAAGCAGCGCCTGCGCACCGGTACGGTCGTCACGACGGATGACCGCAACTGGGAGCTGCGTTACTCAGCCTCCGCGCTGCGGTTCAACCTGAGCCGCGCGGTGGCCATTGATATGGAGAGCGCCACCATCGCCGCACAGGGCTATCGCTTCCGCGTCCCGTACGGCACGCTGCTGTGCGTCTCCGATAAGCCGCTGCACGGCGAAATTAAGCTGCCGGGCCAGGCCAACCGTTTCTATGAAGGGGCTATCTCAGAGCATCTGCAAATTGGCATTCGCGCCATCGACCTGCTTCGGGCGGAAGGTGACAGACTGCATTCCCGCAAGCTGCGCACCTTCAACGAGCCGCCGTTCCGCTAATAACGATAAGGAATAACCATGTCCAGCACATCTCCGCTCTCTGCCCTGCGCCACTGGCTTGAGGCCAGCCATCTCGACGGGATGATCGTCCCGCGTGCGGATGCGTGGCAGAGCGAATACTGCGCGCCCTGTGACGAAAAGCTGGCCTGGCTGACGGGCTTTGACGGTTCTGCCGGCGTCGCGCTGGTACTGAAGGATAAAGCGCTGCTGTTCGTCGACGGGCGCTATCAGGTGCAGGCCCGCGTTCAGGTGAATCTGGACGAGATTGAAATTCACCACCTGCACAACGAGCCGCTGGCTGAATGGCTGACAGAAAACGTGGAGGCAGGCACGCGCATCGGTTTTGACGCACTGCTGATGACCAATACGGAGTTTGAGCAACTGTCCGCCACGCCGTGCAAGCTGGTACCGCTGAAGGTTTCGCCGTTTGACGCCTTATGGACCGATCGCCCTGCCGCACCGGCGGGGCTTATTCGTGAAATGCCGGTTGAAGTAAGCGGTGAAAGCAGCCAGGACAAACGTCAGCGCGTCGCTGCCGTGCTGGCCGCGAACAATGCTGATTATCTGGCCGTTACGCTGCCGGATAACATTGCATGGCTGCTCAACGTAAGGGGCTCAGATATCCCAACCAGTCCGGTACCGCTCTCATTTGCCCTGCTGAGTCGTGACGGCCACGTTGAGTGGTTTGTAAACGACAACAAGCTCGGCGCCCTGCCTGAAGAGGTGCGCAATGCGTTTACCATTGCGCCGCAGGACGCCTTCATCGAACGCTGTCAGCAGATTGCTGCAGGCAAACGGGTGATGGTTGATGCAGATTCCGCTCCGGTCGCCCTGCGCTTTGCCATTGAACCACGGGGAGAGATTGTCTGGCGAACCGATCCCATCACCCTGATGAAGGCCACCAAAAACCCGATCGAGCTGGCTGGGTATCGCGCGTGCCATCACCAGGACGGTGCCGCCTGGGTCAACTTCCTGGCCTGGCTGAGCCGCGAAGTGCCGCTGCGCGAGGCGGCAGGAAATCCGCTCACCGAGCTGGAAGTGCAGGCGCAGCAGCTCGCGTTCCGTAAACAGCAGCCCGGGTTTATCGAGCAAAGCTTTGCGACCATCTCCGCCTCTTCGAGCAATGCGGCGATGTGCCACTATCATTCGAGCGAGGCCAGCAACAAGCCCATCGGCCATGATCATTTTTACCTGAACGATTCCGGCGGTCAGTACGTTAATGGCACCACCGACGCCACGCGCACGCTGGCATGGGGTAAGGTCGACCCGCAACAGCGCCTGCACTACACCGCCGTGCTGAGAGGCTTTCTGTCGCTTATTACCCTGCAGTTCCCCTCTGGCACTCAGGGGCATCAGCTGGATGCCTTCGCGCGTCGTCCGCTGTGGGAGATGGGGCTGGATTACGATCACGGCACAGGGCATGGCGTGGGGCATCAGCTTCTGATCCATGAGAACCCGCATCGCATTGCCAAAAAGGTCAACCCGTGGCCGCTGGTGGCGGGCAATATCATGACGATTGAACCTGGCTACTATCTGGGCGATAGCCACGGGATTCGTATTGAAAACCAGGTGGAGATCGTGGAGAGCCGTCCGGGATTCTGTAAATTTGCCTCGCTGACGCTGATCCCGATTGATTTAAGCCAGGTCGAGCTGGATCTGTTGAGCGAACAGGAAAAAGCGTGGCTGGATGCGTATCACCAGCAGGTGCGTGAGGCGCTGTCACCACGGGTGAACAGCGATGCGCGTTCGTGGCTGGAAGAGGCGACGGCACCGGTTCGTGTGAACGGATAGTGCGGCTTTTACCCGACGCAGAAAAGCAAAAAGCCTGCTTTAAAAGCAGGCTTTTTAAATTTGGCTCCTCTGACTGGACTCGAACCAGTGACATACGGATTAACAGTCCGCCGTTCTACCGACTGAACTACAGAGGAATCGTGTGAACGGGGCGCATATTATCGATGCTCCCCCATGATGTCAAAGGCAGAATGCATATTTCCGATCGTTTGCCGATTTATTCTCCACTTCGCGCAATTGTCAGGCATTTTTCCGCGGGTATTTCCACAGCCAGCGCCCGCTGACCATGCGCCAGTAGAACAGCGCGCCCCGTACGGCCCAGTCCAGGAACATACCCAGCCAGACGCCGACTACGCCCCATCCGAGCATCACCCCGAGCGTATACCCCGCCACAACGCGACATCCCCACATGCCGAGCATCGACACCCACATCGCAAAGCGGGCGTCACGCGCGCCCTTCAGCCCGGCTGGCAGTACCCATGAGGCCGCCCAGATGGGCATAAAGGCCGCATTGAGCCAGATGAGGATTTTAACGACCTCTTTAACGTCCTCTTCGTGGGTATAGAACGAGGCCATCAGCCCGGCAAACGGCGCGGTTCCCCAGGCAATCACGGTCAGTCCAATGGTCGACAGCCAGAAAACGTGGCGCAGCTGCCGCTCAGCCTGGCCGATCTGCCCTTTCCCGAGCCGTTTCCCGGTAATGATAGTCGAGGCCGAACCCAGCGCGTTACCCGGCAGGTTAATCAGCGAGGCGATAGAAAAGGCGATGAAGTTACCGGCGATAACGTCGGTGCCCATCCCGGCGACAAACATCTGCGTCAGCAGCTTCCCGCCGTTAAACAGCACCGACTCAATACTGGCGGGAATGCCGATCCCCATCACTTCCCAGATAATGGCGAAGTTAAAGGGGCGGAAATAGCTCTTCAGCGTGAGGCGCAGCGAGGGGGTGATCCCCGCCATCAGCACGCCGATAATCGCTGCTGCACCGATATAGCGTGAAATGGTTAGCCCCAGTCCGGCGCCGACGAACCCCAGCCCGTCCCACGAGAACACGCCGTAGATCAGCACGCTGCTGATGATGATATTCAGGATATTCATTCCGCCGTTGATCAGGAGCGGAATTTTGGTGTTACCTGCCCCGCGCAGCGCGCCGCTGCCAATCAACGCGATAGCCGCCGCCGGATAGCTGATGACGGTCATCTCCAGATAGGTCAGCGCCAGGTCTTTAACCTCGTTCGTGGCTTCCCCGGCGACAAAGTCGATAATCTCTTTACCGAAATAGTGAATCACCGCCGCCAGAACAATCGAAAAGACAGTCATGATCATCAGCGACTGGCGGGCTGCCTCGCGCGCACGTTTGGGATCGAGCTTGCCGAGGCTAAAAGCCACCACCACCGTCGTCCCGAGATCGATGGCAGCAAAAAAAGACATCACCACCATGTTAAAGCTGTCCGCCAGCCCGACCCCCGCCATCGCCTCTTTCCCCAGCCAGCTCACCAGGAAGGTGCTCAGTACCCCCATCAGCAGAACGCAGGTATTTTCCAGGAAGATAGGCACAGCAAGAGGGGTGATTTCACGCCAGAAGAGAACCCGATAGCTTTTACGTTTTGCATACCATGGCGTGCGCGCGATCGCCTGGCGTAAGGAGGCAGTGACGTTCAAAATGGACCTTAGCGAGAAAAGTTGAAACTCCATTTCAAATGATGGGGGAGAAATGCTAATCCTGCAAAGTATTTTCCTGAAAAAAGATGTGTGGAATTACAACAAACTGACGACAGAATCAGCAATCAGTCGATTTTCCCTAAGATCAGGTTTGACAAAAGTTTTTTCGCCGCTAAGATAAGCCTCCACAACGATTCCTCTGTAGTTCAGTCGGTAGAACGGCGGACTGTTAATCCGTATGTCACTGGTTCGAGTCCAGTCAGAGGAGCCAAATTTAAAAAGCCTGCTTTTAAAGCAGGCTTTTTGCTTTGCGGATGAGGGAAAATGAACGCTCTGTTTGTCTACGGCACGCTGCGTCCGGGCCATTCTAATGCGCATATCCTTGAAAACATCGGCGGTGAATGGCTGGCCGGTTTCGTCTCCGGTACGTTCTACGAACGCGGCTGGGGTGCGGCGGCAGACTTTCCCGGGATTGTCCTCCACTCCGATGGACCGCGCGTCGAAGGCTATCTGTTTATCTCTGATAACCTTTCCGCACACTGGCAAATGCTGGATGAGTTTGAAGACGGCTATGACCGGGTTGAGGTCACGGTGACCACCACTGAAGGCAAGCAGGTTCAAGCCTGGATTTATCAGCTACAGCCACGTTCTGAGTCATAAAAAAAGGCCCTCTGTCACCAGAGAGCCTTTTTCACGATTCGCTGCGATTACTCGCTTTTTGCTTCGCCGTTTTTGATTTCGCCCATCACTTTCAGCTTCTTAGAGATGTCGCGACGCTCTTTGGACAGTTCAGCGTTTTTGATGATGTAATCATCAACACGGTCTTCATAGTCGCTCTTCATGCTGGCGATGATGCCCTGAATAGCTTCAACACTCATGCCTGGCTTGATGTAGTCGCTCAGGTTGTCGAGCAGCAGAACACGTTTCTGGTTGTCACGGATCTTCTTCTCAACGTCCTGGATTTCACGCTGCAGCTTGTTTTTGCGGCGGAACAGGCGGACGAATTCCAGAACATCCTGGAACGAAGGCTTGGTAGTTTCCATTTTTACACCCCTGATAATGTGAGATTCGGATTCGTTAAAGCAACCGTTGTAACAATAACCTTACTGACAGCGGCTGCGAATGACAATGAGTATATCGTTTAAACCTATCATAACCCCAATTGCTGCTGAATCGAAGCAGCAGGCGTCACATCCGCGTTTTATTTGCGCAGCGCCCGACAAATCAGATGCGATAGCAGCTCAAGCTGTCGCGCCAGTTCCATACTCAGCCAGACATAGCCATGAATGGGCGTTTCCGCCACGTTATCGCCCTGCCGCTCATTGATTAACTGCTTCAGCTCCGCAACGATCTCATTCAGCCGCTCGCTGTTTGCTAGTATCGGCTGCGGGTTACCTTCGTAGAGCGCATGAGCGATGGTCAACAGCGTTTGCTGCGTCATCTGCTGGGTCTCTTTGAGGGTCTGCGCGTTAAGCATCAACAGATGGCTCGGACGAGAGGCCCAGTGCGCGTTGATTTGCAGTTCAAGCATGCACACCAGGTTGCGGCTTACCGTCTGGATGGCTTCGAAAATCGCTTTCTGAATATGGGTCTCTTTGCTGGCGGGCGTGATCAGGCCGCGCATTTTGACCACGTCGTTGAGGATGGTTTGCAGATGCTTTTCCAGCCGGGGGCGTTCAACCAGATTAGGGGAAAAACCGGCCTGATAGACGCGGTTAAACGCGGTGACATAGTTGGCCATCTGGATACGCCAGTGCAGAAAAGCCCGCTGCGGCCAGATGCCGGTAAACAGCATGGCGAGCAGTGAACCCAGAATGACATCCCCGCTTCGCCACAGCGCCGTGGTCATATCCCCGGCGGGTGCGCCGACCACCACCGCAAGCGTGATACCAATCAGCAGCGCCTGATAAGGACGCTTACCCAACGCCAGCCAGCCGCACAGGAACATGGCGGCACCGCACCATATCAGCATGACCGGAAACGAGATAAGTTCCAGCTTCAGGGCGATTAGCCCCAGGGCCGAACCTAACACGGTCCCGCCAATACGCTCGAAGGCGCGCGGGACAACGTTGCCCCAAAACGAGATGGGCCCCATCACCACCACCAGCGTGATCAGCGGCCACGTCCCTTCCGGAACATCCAGCAAGCGGACCAGGACAAACGTCAACACGAACGCCAGCGCGATGCGACACCCGTGCACCACGCGGTAGTGTTTATACAATCGAATTTCAAAAGGGGTTAATGATTTGTCGGGACGCACACCCGCTCTCCAGCTACACGGCAAATCACAATTGTACTGTGTTTTCAGCCGGGCGGAACGGTCCCGGCTGAAAAACCCTTTATTCAGCAGGCCTAAACCGGTTTGTGCTCAACCGCGATATACATTTCAATATCCCAGTAGCCGTCCGCGTTGCCGTCATTCAGGTAGCGCTCGAAGCAGGGTTTGAGCGCCATTTGATACTTATTGTCCTGCAGCAGGGAATTGAAGAACTGATACCACGGCGTGGCAAAGTCATAGTTTTCCACACGCGCCGTCGCCACGGCATAATCCCCTCCCGCGATTTCCGTCATCATGACGCCTTCGCTGTTTTCCGGGATCACAAAATCGTCCGGTACGGTAACGGCCGTATCGCAGCGCAGTTTTTCGGCCGGGACCTCATCGGGGTTATCGTAGTAGACCGCCACCCACTCCAGCGGCTCAATGTGACGCCCGTCGACCCACATGACCAGCTGTTCAAAGCCCTGTTTTACCGTGTGTTCCCACGGACCGACCAAATGAAAACCGGCAATCTTACGTTTCTGTTGCTGCGTAATGCTGTAGTCCATGCTACCTCCGCTTATCACTGTATATTTATACACTATAAAACTGGATTATCATTATCAGCAAACAAGGAGTGTTTATTATGTGAGCAGACTCGCAACCCTGCCAGTCTGCTCATCGGCGGTTAAAGCGTGTGATGCAGATAATCGCTCAGACGAGAGAACAGGCCGCCTTTATCAACGGCTTCCAGCGTTACCAGCGGCCAGTGGGCTACCACCTTGTCGCGATCGTAAAGCTGGATCTCCCCGACACGCTGATGCGCGGCAATCGGCGCTTCCAGCTCTTTTTTATCCAGCACGTATTTGGCTTTGATATTGGGCACCTCCGCTTTCGGCAAGGCCAGCCAGAAGTCCTGGTCGGTGCCCAGTTTTACCTGCTCCTTGTCGCCGTACCAGATGCGCTCCGTTCCCACTTTTTTTCCGTTATGCAGGATCTGCACCGTATCGAAATTCTGCTGCCCCCAGTGCAGCAGTTTTCGGGCCTGGTCCTCACGCCCTTTCGGGCTGTCCGCTCCCATTACAACGGCAATCAAACGACGCTGACCGTCAACAGCGGATGCAATCAGGTTAAAGCCGGCCCCCGAGGTATGCCCCGTTTTCAGCCCGTCTACGTTCATGGTCTTATCCCACAGCAGGCCGTTACGGTTCTGCTGGGTGATCCCGTTCCATGTCAGGCTCTTTTCGCTGTACATATGATAAAACTCGGGCTCACCGTGGATAATGGCCCGGGAGAGAACGGCCAGGTCATACGCCGAGCTATGCTGGCCCGGCGCGTCCAGCCCGTGGACGGTTTCGAAGTGGGTATCACGCAGGTTCAGCTTCTGCACATAGTCGTTCATCATCTTCACGAACTGCGGCTGCCCGCCCGCCACGTGATCGGCGAGCGCCACGCAGGCGTCGTTGCCGGAATCGACAATCAGGCCGCGGCTCAGATCGCGCACGGTGACGCGATCGCCCTCCTTCAGGAACATCAGCGATGAACCGTCAAACACCGGGTTCCCTTTTGCCCAGGCATCACGCCCTACGGTGACGATGTCATCCGGGGTAATGCGGTGGCTATCAATGGCCCGATCCACCACATAACCCGTCATCAGCTTGGTCAGGCTCGCCGGATTACGTTGTTGATGTTCGTTGCCCGCCGTTAAAATCTGACCAGTCGTGTAATCCATCAGCACCCAGGAGCCAGCCTGAATGGCCGGAGGCTGCGGCGAAAAATCCAGTGGTTCGGCCGCAAAAGCAGATGAGACACTCGAAGCGAGTAAAGAAACAGCAATAAACAGACGGCGTTTCAACGGTATATCCTCAGGTCATTAAAAATCGATGACCTTTTTACGGGAGTTCTGATGTCGTTACCTGGCTTAATTGCAAAAAAATGTGACAGAACGCAGATTTTTCTCTGAAGCTGGCGCGCAAATTTGCGACGCGGCGGTGCTTTTTATTCGGTCTGACCCGCACGATCGTTTACCATAGTGACGTCATTTTTTAACAGGATGGTATTACTGGTGTCTGACTCTGCCGCTCGCCCGACTTTTTTGTTCCACGACTACGAAACCTTTGGCACGCATCCGGCGCTGGACCGACCGGCGCAGTTTGCCGCCATCCGTACCGACGACGAATTCAACATCATCGGCGAGCCTGAGGTCTTTTACTGCAAGCCGGCGGATGATTACCTGCCGCAGCCCGGCGCGGTCATGGTCACCGGGATCACCCCGCAGGAAGCGCGGGAAAAAGGCGTTAACGAGGCAGAATTCGCCCGACGCATCCACGACCTGTTTACCGTTCCCAATACCTGCGTGGTCGGTTACAACAACATCCGCTTCGATGACGAAGTGACGCGCAACATCTTCTATCGCAACTTCTACGATCCCTACGCCTGGAGCTGGCAGAACCGCAATTCACGCTGGGATTTACTCGACATCATGCGCGCCTGCTACGCCCTGCGTCCTGAGGGCATTCACTGGCCGGAAAATGAGGAAGGTCTGACAAGCTTCCGGCTGGAACACCTGACGCGCGCCAACGGTATCGAGCACAGCAATGCCCACGACGCGATGGCGGACGTCTATGCCACCATTGCCATGGCAAAGCTGGTGAAAAGCGCACAGCCCCGGCTGTTTGAATATCTGCTGAGCCACCGAAGCAAGCAGAAGCTCATGACCCTTATCGACGTACCGCAGATGAAGCCCCTGGTGCATATTTCCGGCATGTTTGGCGCCTGGCGCGGCAATACCAGCTGGGTTGCGCCGCTGGCCTGGCATCCGGACAACCGTAATGCGGTCATCATGGTGGACCTGGCGGGCGATATTTCACCGCTGCTCGAACTCGACAGCGATACCCTGCGCGAACGGCTTTATACCCCGAAAAACGAGCTCGGCGATCTGCCGGCGGTGCCGGTCAAACTGGTGCATATCAATAAATGTCCGGTCCTGGCGCAGGCGAATACGCTGCGCCCGGAAGATGCTGACAGGCTGGGCATTAACCGCCAGCACTGCCTCGATAATCTCAAAGTGCTGCGTGAAAATCCGCAGGTGCGCGAGAAAGTCGTGACCATTTTTGCCGAAGCCGAGCCGTTCGTGCCGTCTGAAAACGTGGACGCCCAACTCTATAACGGTTTCTTCAGCGATGCCGATCGCGCGGCCATGAATATCGTTCTGCAAACAGAGCCGCGTAACTTACCGGCGCTGGATATCACCTTCGCCGATAAGCGCATCGAAAAGCTGATGTTTAATTACCGCGCGCGTAATTACCCCGGCACGCTGGATGAAGCCGAGCAGGAACGCTGGCTGCAGCATCGTCGCAACGTATTTACGCCAGAGTACCTGCACAGCTATGCACAGGAGCTGGAGATGCTTTACGGCCAGAATGAAGGGAATGCTGAGAAACAGGCGCTGCTGAAATCCCTGTTCCAGTACGCGCAAGAGATAGTTTGATCGATGGGTATAAAAAAGCCGGAGGCGATGTCTCCGGCTTTTTTTTGCCCGGTGGGGCGGCGCTTACGCGGGCCTACGGGGTATGGAGGTCGGGTAAGGCATAGCCGCCACCCGACACAGTCTTACGCGACGTCTTCGTACTGTGGAACCGGGTTACGGAAGCTCTTCGTGACGCAGGCCAGGTAAACCAGACCGATACCCGCCCAAATCAGGCCAAGCACCATCGAACTCTCTTCCAGGTTAACCCACAGCGCGCCCACGGTCAGGGCACCGCACATCGGCAGGAACAGATACTGGAAGTGATCTTTCAGCGTCTTGTTACGCTTTTCACGGATCCAGAACTGAGAGATAACCGACAGGTTAACAAAGGTGAACGCCACCAGCGCACCGAAGTTAATCAGCGCCGTTGCCATCACCAGGTCAAAGTTAATCGCCAGAAGCGCGATCGCACCGACCAGGATAATGTTCATCGCCGGGGTACGCCAGGTTGGATGCACGTAGCCGAAGAAGCTTTTCGGGAATACACCATCGCGGCCCATTACGTACATCAGACGCGCAACGCCTGCATGCGCGGCCATACCGGACGCCAGTACGGTGATGGTGGAGAAGATCAGCGCGCCGACCTGGAACGCTTTACCCGCCACGTACAGCATAATTTCCGGCTGAGACGCATCCGGATCCTTGAAGCGAGAGATATCCGGGAAGTACAGCTGCAGGAAATAGGTCGAGAAAATAAAGATCAGACCGCCAATCAGCGCCGTCAGGAAGATGGCACGAGGAATTACGCGCTCTGCATCTTTGGTTTCTTCAGACAGGTTGCTGATCCCGTCAAAACCGGTAAAGGAGAAGCACAGAATGGTTGCCCCGGTAATCATCGGGATAACGTGCGCATCACCAGACCAGAACGGCTTGCTGCTCGCCAGGGTGCCCGCGCCTTCGCCGTGGAATACGCCGTAAATCACCATGCCAAGAATAACCGCAATCAGCACAACCTGAAGCACAACGATAACGGAGTTAAAGTTGGCGACAGACTTGATGCTGCGCAGGTTAAAGGCCGTCATAAAGGCCACCAGCGCCACAACGAACATCCAGGATGGAATCGACGGCACCAGCGCTTCAAAATAGATTTTTGCCAGCAGAATGTTGATCATCGGCGCGAACAGATAGTCGAGCAGCGAAGACCAGCCCACCATAAAGCCAACCGTCGGGCTGATGGATTTCTGGGCATAGGTGTAAGCGGAACCCGCAGACGGATAGCGACGCACCAGTTTACCGTAGCTCAGCGCGGTAAAGAGGATCGCAATCAGCGCGAAGCCATATGCCGTTGGCACATGACCGTCTGTGAGGCCTGATACGATACCGAATGTATCAAACAGCGTCATCGGTTGCATATAGGCCAGGCCCATCATAACAACCGGAATCAACGTAAGCGTTTTACGTAATTCCACGCGAGAGGTGTTTGGAGTTGCGTTATGCGACATAGTTATTCTCCTTTACGGTGATAACCGCCACGTAAGCGAAAAATTGCCCCATTTCTTTCTTCCTCAGCGACAACAACTGTCGGATTTTAGTAAATATCTATCCGGTACGAAGCCCGGCCTCTTGGTTTTTAGTTTCGTTTCGTACATGCAAAAAAAAATAACCGACGCCTTTTATATCGTCGATTATTCATTTGGTTGCAGCGGCGGCATTTTGCCCCACATCGGATACAAAAGGCAATACTTTGCAACGCACCGGGTAATTTTCTTTTTGCTAACTGGCTGATTTCTCGACGCTGCCCTGAGCATATACAGCAGCGATAGCACTATTTGCTAAAATTTCGTCCCGCCACCAGGCACTCGCCAGCCCGGCGGTCTGTTCATTCCAGCCCACCCACACCGATTCATGGCTGTTTTGAGCAAGTACCTGTTTTTCAACAAGCGCACCGCTGTCAATAAAGCGCTGCGCCAGATAGCGGGGTAAATAGCCGCAGCCCAGACCGCTAATTTGCAGCTCAAGCTTGGTTTTAAAGTCGAAAACGGTAATCGCTTCCTGCTCATCAAGCAGCTGCGAGGAGACCGCACATTCCGGGCGAGAGCTGTCACCCACTACAATCGCGCGGTAGCCTTTAATCACGCGGCGGTTAAGCGGCTCGGGCTCCTGAGCCAGCGGATGATGAGGCGCCACGGCAAATACCTGCTCCAGCACGCCAAGGCGGGCAAAACCAAATTCACTGAGTTGGGGAGGCTCATGCAATGCACCGACAAAAATGTCCGCCCTGCCCTGGGTTAAGGCATCCCAGGAACCGCCCAGCACGCCGTTGATGAAAATAAGCCGGGTGACGCTGTGATGTTGGTAAAACATTTCAATCAGCGGCGTCAGGAGAGAAAACGGAAAGGTGTCATCCACCCCAATCACCAGCTCGTTTTCCCATCCCTGATGCAGTTTGACGGCCTGTTTTTCGAGTTCACGAACGGTATGGAGGACTTCACGGCCTTTTTCCAGCAGCATCTGTCCGGTGCGGGTAAAGCGTGCGCGATGCCCGGAGCGATCGAGGATCTGGATATTGAGGTCGCTTTCCAGTTTTTGGACGGTATAGCTCAGGGCCGAAGGGGTTTTGTAGAGCTTTGCCGACGCAGCGGCAAAGCTCCCCTCTTTTTCCAGTGCATCCAGAATAATAAGAACATCCAGCAGCGGTTTCATGCTCGCCCCCTTCTGGTGTGCGATCGTCTCCGCTGCGGAACTTATTCCATGGGCATCACCAGCGGATCGGGATACTGATACTCAAACCCCAGCTCATGACAAATGCGATTGCCATCAACAATTTTGCCTTTACTGCCATCTTTTGCCTCACCAAAGACCGGCGGAGCCAGGCCCAGCTGACGTGCCATCAGCGGGTAAAAGGTGCTGCGCGCCGGATGAGTCGGTGCACATATATTATAGATGTGTCCGCCTTTCGGAGCCTGTAAGAGTAGCTCAATTGCGCCAATAACATCCTCAAGATGGACAAGATTCACGCCATGCTGGCCGTCTGGCGCAGTCTTTCCGGCAAAGAAGCGTCCCGGATGGCGGCCAGGGCCCACCAGCCCCGCCAGACGAACGATATCGACCTGCGTGCCGGGAAGATTGTGCAGCCAGTCTTCGAGCTCTTTCAGGATCTGACCGCTCGCGGTAACGGGACGGCGCTCGGAAGTCTCTTTCACTACGCCTTCAGCATCGCCATAGACCGACGTCGAGCTGGTAAAAACAATGCGCGGTACGTGATGCGCCAGCGCGCTGTCGACTATCTCCTGCATCGCCTGCAGATAAAATGATTCACCCGGGCCGCTGCGCCGCGCGGGTAGCGTAATCACCAGCGCATCGACGTTCATCAGCGTGTCCAGATCGTCCGCATCACACACCAGTTCCGGCTCCAGACGCAGTTCAACGCCCTCAATACCGCACATGCGCGCCGCTTCGACCCCATCTCGGGTGGTCTTGCTCCCGGTCACCTGCCAGCCTTTCGCGGCTAATGACATCGCCAGCGGCATTCCCAGCCATCCTAAACCGACAATCGCGACCTTTTTCATGCGAATTCTCCTGACTCTCACTCGTCTTTCATAAGGCTACGCCAGCCCGGCAGAACACACAATTCATAGCATCAATATGAAATGAATTAATGATCAAAAAAAGCCCTTGCAATATGTCGCACAACTGGTTTAGGTTAAAAGACATCAAATGAATAAGCATTCATCGAGAATTTATATGACACGCGTTCAATTTAAACACCACCATCATCACCATCATCCTGACTAGTCTTTCAGGCGATGTGTGCTGGAAGACGTTTGGATCTTCCAGTGGTGCATGAACGCATGAAAAAGCCCCCGGAAGATCTTCTTCCGGGGGCTTTTTTTTGGACCGAATTCAGACAGGTTAAAACAGGTTAACGAGGAATAAAGAATGTTAGATAACTCACGTTTACGCATAGCTATTCAAAAATCAGGCCGTTTAAGTGACGATTCACGCGAACTGCTGGCCCGCTGCGGGATTAAAATTAACCTGCACACCCAGCGCCTGATTGCTCTGGCTGAAAACATGCCCATCGACATTCTGCGCGTGCGTGATGACGATATTCCCGGCCTGGTGATGGATGGCGTCGTTGACCTTGGCATCATCGGTGAAAACGTGCTGGAAGAAGAGCTGCTGACCCGCCGCGCGCAGGGCGAAGACCCGCGTTACTTCACCCTGCGTCGTCTGGACTTCGGCGGCTGCCGCCTGTCGCTGGCGACGCCGGTTGATGAAGCGTGGGACGGCCCAGCCGCGCTGAACGGCAAACGTATCGCCACTTCCTACCCTCACCTGCTAAAGCGCTATCTGGATCAGAAAGGCGTGCAGTTTAAATCCTGTCTGCTGAACGGTTCTGTAGAAGTGGCGCCGCGTGCGGGTCTGGCGGACGCCATCTGTGACCTGGTGTCTACCGGCGCGACGCTGGAAGCGAACGGTCTGCGCGAAGTGGAGGTGATCTACCGCTCCAAAGCGTGCCTGATCCAGCGTGACGGCGAGATGGCCGACGCTAAGCAGCAGCTGATCGACAAACTGCTGACCCGTATTCAGGGCGTGATTCAGGCGCGTGAATCCAAATACATCATGATGCACGCCCCAACCGAGCGTCTGGATGAAGTGATTGCCCTGCTGCCGGGCGCCGAGCGTCCAACCATCCTGCCGCTGGCAGGCGATCAGCAGCGCGTGGCGATGCACATGGTGAGCAGCGAAACCCTGTTCTGGGAAACCATGGAAAAACTGAAGGCGCTGGGCGCAAGCTCCATCCTGGTGCTGCCGATTGAGAAGATGATGGAGTAATAGCCATGAGCTTTAACACAATCATCGACTGGAATACCTGTAGCGACGCACAGCAGCGCGAGCTGCTGATGCGCCCGGCGATTTCCGCCTCTGAAAGCATCTCGCGCACCGTGGCGGAGATCCTGGATAACGTCAAAGCCCGCGGCGATGACGCGTTGCGTGAATACAGCGCGAAGTTTGATAAGACGGACGTCGGCGCATTAGAGGTTACCGAGCAGGAAATCATTGATGCCAGCAATCGCCTGGGTGATGACATCAAGCAGGCGATGGCCGTCGCGGTGAAAAACATTGATACCTTCCACACCGCGCAAAAGCTGCAGACCGTGGATGTCGAAACCCTGCCCGGCGTGCGTTGCCAGCAGGTGACGCGCCCGGTTGCGTCCGTCGGCCTCTATATTCCCGGCGGCTCTGCCCCGCTTTTCTCCACCGTGCTAATGCTGGCGACTCCCGCACGCATTGCCGGGTGTCAGAAAGTGGTGCTGTGCTCACCGCCCCCGATTGCCGACGAGATCCTTTACGCGGCGAAGCTGTGCGGCGTGCAGGCGGTCTATAAAGTGGGCGGCGCGCAGGCGATATCCGCCCTGGCATTCGGCACGGAATCCATTCCCAAGGTCGACAAAATCTTTGGCCCGGGCAATGCGTATGTGACCGAGGCTAAGCGTCAGGTCAGCCAGCGTCTGGACGGCGCGGCCATCGATATGCCTGCCGGCCCGTCTGAAGTGCTGGTGATTGCCGACAGCGGCGCAACGCCAGATTTCGTCGCGTCTGACCTGCTTTCCCAGGCGGAACACGGCCCGGACTCGCAGGTTATCCTGCTGACGCCGGATGCCGATATGGCGAAACGCGTGGGTGAAGCCGTGGAGCGTCAGCTTGCCGACCTGCCCCGCGCCGACACGGCACGCCAGGCGTTAGCGGCCAGCCGTCTGATTGTGGCGCGCGATCTCGAGCAGTGCATTGCCATTTCTAACCAGTACGGTCCGGAGCACCTGATTATTCAGACCCGCAATGCGCGCGATCTGGTCGACAGCATTACCAGCGCGGGCTCGGTGTTCCTCGGCGACTGGTCACCGGAATCCGCGGGCGATTACGCCTCCGGCACCAACCACGTGCTGCCAACGTATGGCTATACCTCAACCTGTTCCAGCCTGGGGCTGGCGGATTTCCAGAAACGCATGACCGTGCAGGAACTCTCCCGCGAAGGGTTTGCCTCACTGGCGTCCACTATTGAAACCCTGGCCGCCGCCGAGCGCCTGACCGCTCACAAAAACGCCGTTACGCTGCGCGTTGCAGCCCTGAAGGAGCAAGCATGAACATTGAAGAATTAGCCCGCGAAAATGTCCGTCGCCTGACGCCTTACCAGTCTGCGCGTCGTCTGGGCGGTAAAGGGGATGTCTGGCTGAACGCCAACGAATATCCAACGGCGGTGCAGTTTGAGCTGTCGCAGCAAACGCTTAACCGCTATCCGGAGTGTCAGCCGAAGGCGGTTATTGAGAACTACGCGCAGTATGCTGGCGTGAAGCCAGAGCAGGTGCTGGTCAGTCGCGGTGCGGATGAGGGCATTGAACTGCTGATCCGTGCCTTCTGCGAGCCGGGCAAAGACGCGGTAATGTACTGCCAGCCGACCTACGGTATGTACAGCGTCAGCGCGGAAACCTTCGGGGTGGCGTGCCGCAACGTGCTCTCACTGGAGAACTGGCAGCTGGATCTGCAGGGGATTGCCGACAATCTTGACGGCGTAAAAGTGGTGTTTGTCTGTAGCCCAAACAACCCGACCGGGCAGATTATTAACCCGCAGGATATCCGTACCCTGCTGGAGATGACGCGCGGTAAAGCCCTGGTGGTCGCGGACGAAGCCTACATCGAGTTCTGCCCGCAGGCGACGCTGGCTGGCTGGCTGGAGGAGTATCCGCACCTGGTGGTGCTGCGTACGCTATCGAAGGCTTTCGCCCTCGCGGGTCTGCGCTGCGGATTCACCCTGGCGAATAAAGAGGTCATTGACCTGCTGCTGAAGGTGATCGCCCCGTACCCGCTCTCAACGCCGGTTGCCGATATTGCGGCACAGGCGCTGACGCCTCAGGGGATTAACGCGATGCGCGAGCGCGTGGCGCAAATCCTGGAGGAACGTCAGTACCTGGTGACCGCCCTGAAGGATATCCCGTGCGTGGAGCAGGTGTTCGACTCGGAAACCAACTACATCCTGGTGCGCTTTACCGCTTCCAGCGCCGTATTTAAATCTTTATGGGATCAGGGCATTATCTTACGAGACCAGAATAAACAACCTTCTCTGAGTGGCTGCCTGCGCATTACCGTCGGCACCCGTGCAGAGAGCCAGCGCGTGATTGACGCCCTGAAAGCGGAGAAAGTATGACCCAGAAGATCCTTTTCATCGATCGTGACGGCACCCTTATTTCGGAGCCACCAGCTGATTTTCAGGTCGACCGATTCGACAAGCTGGCGTTTGAACCTGACGTGATCCCGGTGCTGCTCAAGCTGCAAAAAGCCGGGTACAAGCTGGTGATGATCACCAACCAGGACGGTCTGGGTACCGACAGCTTCCCGCAGGCAGACTTTGACGGCCCGCATAATCTGATGATGCAGGTGCTGACTTCTCAGGGCGTGGTGTTTGATGAAGTGCTGATTTGCCCGCACATGCCAGCCGACGAGTGCGACTGCCGTAAGCCAAAGGTGAAGCTGGTCGAGCGCTATCTGGCGGAGGATGTGCTGGATAAGACCAACAGCTATGTCATCGGCGATCGCATCACCGATATTACGCTGGCGGAGAACATGGGCATCGCGGGGCTGCGCTATGACCGCAACAACCTTAACTGGGCGATGATTGGCGAGCAGCTGACAAAACGCGACCGCTACTCGCACGTTGAACGCAACACCAAAGAGACGCAGATTGATGTGAAGGTCTGGCTGGACCGCGAAGGCGGCAGCAAGATCCACACCGGCGTGGGTTTCTTCGACCACATGCTGGACCAGATTGCCACCCACGGCGGTTTCCGCATGGAGATCGCGGTAAAAGGCGACCTCTATATTGACGATCACCACACCGTGGAAGATACCGGCCTGGCGCTGGGTGAAGCCCTGAAGCTGGCGCTCGGTGATAAACGCGGTATCAACCGTTTTGGCTTTGTCCTGCCAATGGACGAGTGTCTGGCGCGGTGCGCGATGGATATCTCCGGCCGTCCGCACCTGGAATATAAAGCAGACTTCAATTACCAGCGCGTGGGCGATCTGAGCACCGAAATGGTGGAGCACTTCTTCCGTTCATTGTCCTACACCATGGGCCTGACGCTGCACCTGAAGACCAAAGGCAAGAACGACCACCACCGCGTGGAGAGTCTCTTCAAGGCCTTTGGCCGCACGCTGCGCCAGGCAATTCGCGTGGAAGGTGACGCCCTGCCCTCATCAAAAGGAGTGCTGTAATGAACGTGGTGATTCTGGATACCGGATGCGCCAACCTCAACTCCGTAAAGTCGGCCATCACCCGCCACGGCTACGAACCGGTGGTCAGCCGTGACCCTGACGTGGTGCTGCGTGCCGACAAGTTATTTCTGCCGGGCGTGGGCACTGCGCAGGCCGCGATGGATCAGATTCGCGAGCGCGAGCTGGTCGATCTGATCAAAGCATGTACCCAACCGGTGCTGGGCATTTGCCTGGGTATGCAGATCCTGGGCCGCCGCAGCGAAGAGAGCAACGGCGTTGACCTGCTGGGCATTATCGACGAAGACGTGCCGAAAATGACCGATCACGGCCTGCCTCTGCCGCATATGGGCTGGAACCGCGTGTACGCCAAAGCGGGCGACCGGCTATTTCGCGGCATTGAAGACGGTGCGTACTTTTACTTCGTGCACAGCTACGCCATGCCGGTGAACGTGAATACGATCGCCCAGTGCACTTACGGCGAGGCGTTTACGGCTGCCGTACAGAAAGACAATTTCTTCGGCGTGCAGTTTCACCCGGAGCGCTCTGGCGCCGCGGGCGCGCAGCTGCTGAAAAACTTCCTGGAGATGTGATGATTATTCCCGCGTTAGATTTAATTGACGGCACGGTTGTCCGTCTTCATCAGGGCGATTACGGTCAACAGCGCGACTACGGAAAGGACCCGCTGCCGCGCCTGCAGGATTATGCCGCTCAGGGTGCACAGGTGCTGCATCTGGTGGATTTAACGGGCGCGAAAGACCCGGCAAAACGCCAGATCCCGCTGCTTAAAAATCTGGTTGCCGGTATTGATGTGCCGGTACAGGTCGGCGGCGGCGTCCGTACGGAAGATGACGTTGCCGCGCTGCTGGATGCGGGCGTGGCGCGCGTGGTGGTCGGTTCAACCGCCGTCAAAGATCCTGAGACGGTGAAGGGCTGGTTCCGCCGCTTTGGCGCCGACGCGCTGGTGCTGGCGCTGGACGTGCGCATTGACGAACAGGGTAATAAGCAGGTGGCGGTCAGCGGCTGGCAGGAAAACTCCGGCGTGACGCTGGAGGCGCTAGTTGATACCTATCTGCCCGTTGGCCTCAAGCACGTGCTGTGTACGGATATCTCCCGTGACGGCACGCTGGCGGGTTCCAACGTTTCTTTATATGAAGAAGTTTGCGCCCGTTATCCGCAGGTGGCGTTCCAGTCATCTGGCGGCATCGGTGACTTAGCCGATATTGCCGCGCTGCGCGGAACGGGGGTACAGGGCGTGATTGTGGGCCGGGCCCTGCTGGAAGGTAAATTTACGGTGACGGAGGCGATTCAATGCTGGCAAAACGGATAATCCCTTGCCTGGACGTGCGTGACGGCCAGGTCGTGAAAGGCGTGCAGTTCCGCAACCACGAGATCATTGGCGACATCGTTCCGCTGGCAAAACGCTATGCCGATGAAGGCGCAGACGAGCTGGTGTTCTACGATATTACCGCGTCCAGCGATGGCCGCGTGGTCGACAAAAGCTGGGTCGCGCGCGTGGCGGAAGTGATCGATATTCCGTTCTGCGTGGCGGGCGGGATTAAATCCGCCGACGACGCCGCCAAAATTCTCTCGTTTGGTGCCGACAAGATTTCCATCAACTCCCCTGCCCTGGCCGACCCGGAGCTCATTACCCGCCTCGCCGATCGTTTTGGCGTGCAGTGTATTGTGGTTGGGATCGACACCTGGTATGACGCCGCAACGGGCAAGTATCACGTCAACCAGTACACGGGGGATGAAAGCCGCACGCGCGTGACGCAGTGGGAAACGCTCGACTGGGTGCAGGAAGTGCAGAAGCGTGGCGCGGGCGAGATTGTCCTCAACATGATGAACCAGGACGGCGTGCGTAACGGGTATGACCTCGAACAGCTGAAAAAAGTTCGTGCGGTCTGCCACGTTCCGCTGATTGCCTCCGGCGGCGCGGGCACCATGGAACATTTCCTCGAAGCCTTCCGCGATGCGAACGTGGACGGCGCGCTGGCCGCTTCCGTGTTCCACAAACAGATTATTAATATTGGTGAGTTAAAAACGTACCTGGCCGACCAGGGCGTGGAGATCAGGGTATGTTAACAGAGCAACAACAGGCGCAGCTGGACTGGAAAAAAACGGACGGATTACTGCCGGTGGTTGTCCAGCATGCCGTCTCAGGCGAAGTGCTGATGCTGGGCTATATGAACCAGGACGCGCTGGCGAAAACGATCGACAGCGGCAAAGTGACGTTTTACTCCCGCACGAAAGAGCGCCTGTGGACCAAAGGCGAAACCTCGGGCCATTTCCTGAATGTAGTAAGCATTACGCCGGACTGCGATAACGATACCCTGCTGGTACTGGCAAACCCCATCGGTCCGACCTGCCATAAGGGCACCAGCAGCTGCTTTGGAGAGGCGAGTCACCAGTGGCTGTTCCTGTACCAACTGGAGCAGCTGCTGGCGGAGCGTAAAACGGCGGATCCGGAGAGTTCTTATACCGCGAAGCTGTACGCCAGCGGAACCAAGCGTATTGCACAGAAGGTGGGTGAAGAAGGCGTTGAGACAGCGCTGGCCGCGACCGTGCATGACCGTGAGGAGCTGACGAACGAAGCGTCTGACTTGATGTATCACCTGCTGGTGCTGCTGCAGGATCAGGCGCTGGATTTGACGGCGGTGATTGAGAATTTACGTAAAAGACATAAATAAACACCCTACCGGGGGAGCTCTCGCCTCCCCTTTTCCTGTAATAAAGCAGTTATCATTCCTTTCGCGAGCGGGTATCATCAGCCGATAGTGTAACGCACGATTTTATGCGTTAAGAGTTACTCATTTAACATTGAGGTTGAAGATGAAATTTCTGGTCACCGGCGCTGCCGGCTTTATCGGTTTCCACGTCAGCGAGCGCCTGTTGCAGGCAGGACATCAGGTTGTAGGAATTGATAACCTTAATGACTATTACGATGTCAATCTGAAGCAAGCACGACTGGATCTGCTTACGTCCGACAATTTCACTTTCCATAAGCTGGATCTGGCGGATCGCGAAGGGATGGCCTCGCTGTTTGCTACTGAGAAATTTGACCGCGTGATCCACCTCGCCGCGCAGGCTGGCGTACGTTACTCTCTTGAAAATCCGCACGCTTACGCGCAATCAAACCTTATTGGCCATCTCAACGTACTGGAAGGCTGCCGACACAATAAGGTGCAGCATTTACTGTATGCTTCTTCCAGCTCTGTTTACGGCCTGAACCGGAAGATGCCGTTCTCCACCGATGACTCGGTTGATCACCCGGTTTCCTTGTATGCCGCGACGAAAAAATCCAACGAACTGATGTCGCACACCTACTCTCATTTGTACAATCTGCCGACAACCGGCCTGCGCTTTTTCACCGTGTATGGGCCATGGGGCCGACCTGATATGGCACTGTTCAAATTTACCAAGGCGATGATCGAAGGTAAAAGCATCGACGTTTACAACTACGGCAAGATGAAGCGCGATTTTACCTATATCGATGATATTGCCGAAGCCATTATCCGTCTGCAGGACGTTATCCCTCAAGCCGATGCGAACTGGACCGTTGAAACAGGGTCCCCGGCGACCAGCTCTGCCCCGTATCGCGTTTACAACATTGGCAACAGTGCGCCCGTGGAGCTGATGGATTACATCACCGCGCTGGAAGAGGCGTTAGGCAAAGAAGCAGAGAAAAATATGATGCCTGTTCAACCTGGTGACGTGCTGGAAACGAGCGCGGATACCACGGCGCTGTATGACGTCATTGGCTTTAAGCCGCAGACGTCGGTGAAGGAAGGCGTGAAGAATTTTGTGGACTGGTATCGTAATTTCTACAAGGTCTAAAAAACAAAACCCGGCGAATGCGCCGGGTTTTTTATTTGTTACGAACACTATTCAGTCGCTACCGAACAAATCGCGGGTATACACTTTATCCGCAACGTCCGCCAGCTCTTCCGCCATACGGTTAGAGATGATCACGTCCGCCTCTTTCTTGAATGCATCCAGATCGCGCACCACGCGGGAATGGAAGAACTCATCTTCCTTCATTACCGGTTCATAAATAATGACCTGTACACCCTTGGCCTTAATGCGCTTCATGATGCCCTGAATGGAAGAGGCACGGAAGTTATCTGAACCACTTTTCATAATCAGGCGATAGACGCCCACCACTTTCGGCTGACGGGAAAGGATTGAATCAGCAACAAAATCTTTGCGCGTCCGGTTGGCATCAACAATCGCCGAGATGATGTTGTTAGGAACAGACTGATAGTTAGCCAGCAGCTGCTTAGTATCTTTCGGCAGGCAGTAACCGCCATAGCCAAACGACGGGTTGTTATAATGATTGCCGATACGTGGATCCAGACAAACGCCTTCGATAATTTGACGGCTATTCAACCCCAGGCTCTCTGCATAGCTGTCCAGCTCGTTAAAATATGCCACACGCATGGCAAGATACGTGTTAGCAAAAAGCTTGATGGCTTCCGCTTCGGTCGAATCGGTAAACAGCGTCGGGATATCTTTTTTGGTCGCCCCTTCCTGGAGCAGCGCGGCAAACCGCTCGGCGCGCTCTGAACGCTCACCAATAACGATACGTGATGGGTTCAGGTTATCGTACAGCGCACGCCCTTCACGGAGAAACTCCGGTGAGAAGATGACATTATCAATGCCGTATTTTTCTTTAACGGACTGGGTAAAACCAACCGGGATGGTGGATTTAATGATCATCACCGCGTTCGGGTTGATTTCCGTAACATCGCGGATAACCGACTCAACACTCGACGTGTTGAAGTAGTTGGTTTTAGGATCATAGTCGGTCGGCGTGGCGATAATCACATAGTCCGCCCCACGGTAAGCATCCTGCTTGTCGGTGGTTGCGCGGAAGTTTAGCGGCTTCGTTGCCAGATACTCTTCAATCTCTTTATCTACAATCGGGGATTGCTTCTTGTTAAGCATGTCCACTTTAGCCTGCACGATATCCAGCGCAACCACTTCGTGGTTCTGAGCAATCAGAATACCGTTGGAGAGACCTACATAACCTGTACCGGAAATTGTTATTTTCATTCGCGAATAACTTCTGTAAGTGAGCTGTAGAGATGACCGCAGGGCCATCACGATAATCAATAACTGTAGGGCTTTTTACCTCCTGCCTTGTGGGAGTGTCAAGGCGAAGCCTCAAGAATAGCCCATCCAGGTACAACATTCAGACTACTTCGAATATATGGTTGTGATTTTGGTGAAAAAAAACCCGGAGAATATCTCCGGGTTTATATAACAACCTGAGGCTAAATCAGATTAGTCCAGCCATTCCGTGTGGAACACACCTTCTTTATCTGTACGTTTATAAGTATGCGCACCGAAATAATCACGCTGAGCCTGAATGAGGTTAGCCGGCAGTACCGCAGCACGATAGCTATCGTAGTAGGCTACTGCAGCAGAGAAGGTCGGAACCGGGATACCGTTCTGCACAGCGTAGGCAACCACGTCACGCAGCGCCTGCTGGTATTCGTCCGCAATTTTCTTAAAGTACGGTGCCAGCAGCAGGTTGGCGATACCGGCGTTTTCAGCATAGGCATCGGTGATTTTCTGCAGGAATTGTGCACGAATGATGCAGCCCGCGCGGAAGATCTTCGCGATTTCACCATAGTTCAGATCCCAGTTGTTCTCGTCTGATGCCGCACGCAGCTGAGAGAAGCCTTGCGCGTAAGAAACGATTTTCCCCAGGTACAGTGCACGACGCACTTTCTCAACGAACTCCGCTTTATCACCCGCAGGTTTAGCCTGCGGGCCAGACAGCACTTTAGATGCTGCCACGCGCTGCTCTTTCAGGGAAGAGATGTAACGCGCGAAGACAGATTCGGTGATCAGAGACAGCGGTTCGCCCAGATCCAGAGAACTCTGGCTGGTCCATTTACCGGTGCCTTTGTTCGCTGCTTCATCCAGAATCACATCAACCAGGTATTTACCCTCTTCATCTTTCTTCGTGAAGATATCTTTGGTGATGTCGATCAGGTAGCTGTTCAGCTCGCCTTTGTTCCACTCGGTGAAGGTTTCCGCCAGCTCTTCATTGGAGAGGTTCAGGCCGCCTTTCAGCAGGGAATATGCTTCCGCGATCAGCTGCATATCGCCGTATTCAATGCCGTTGTGCACCATTTTAACATAGTGCCCTGCACCGTCCGGACCGATATAGGTCACACACGGCTCGCCATCTTCTGCAACAGCTGCGATTTTTGTCAGAATAGGCGCCACCAGCTCGTATGCTTCTTTCTGGCCGCCAGGCATGATGGATGGGCCTTTCAGCGCGCCCTCTTCACCACCGGAAACACCGGTGCCGATGAAGTTGAAGCCTTCAGCAGACAGTTCACGATTACGACGAATGGTGTCCTGGAAGAAGGTATTACCGCCATCAATGATGATGTCGCCTTTTTCGAGGTAAGGCTTCAGGGAGTCGATAGCAGCATCGGTACCCGCGCCCGCTTTCACCATTAACAGGATACGACGAGGGGTTTCCAGAGATTCAACGAATTCTTTCACCGTATAGAAAGGGACCAGTTTCTTGCCTGGGTTCTCGGCAATCACTTCTTCGGTCTTATCACGGGAGCGGTTGAAAACGGAGACAGTATAACCACGGCTTTCGATGTTGAGCGCCAGGTTGCGCCCCATCACTGCCATACCGACAACGCCGATTTGTTGCTTAGACATTACATACTCCTGTCAGGTGTGGATACCCAGCCAGATAAAGACCTGGCGGGCTTAAAAGCAAGTAATAATTATGTTAACTCAATACTCAGCTAAAGATATAGCAACTGATGCGCTATAGCCCACGCTCATTGCCTCGCTCATGACCTAACAAGCGTGTCAGCGCAACAGTTGGTTGACTCTCTATATCTGCCTGAATAAACGACAATAAAAATTGTACGCCAAGTATAATAGGTAACGCAGCGAGCATCACTGTACCACTTGTTGCCGGAGTATTCGTTGCGACAGAGTGATACCAGGCACCAGTACCATAAATGATCCCGAAGATGAAGAGTAATGTTCCTAATACTAATTCAATAGAGGCAATCGAAAACCCACGAAGGAAATAATTATAAAATATACGCTTACAAAGATTCTTAATATTACCTTTCAAAAAAGGAAATAATATTTTCTTAATATTAAGGTTTGATACCTCATCACCGTAAACAGCATCCATTGGGATATCTAAAACTTTAGCGCTTACGACGTTCAATCTAAAAAGAATATCAGATTCAAAAAAATATCGTTTACTAATTTTGTCTAAAGGCAATTTTTTTAAAGCAATAGCTGAGATTGCAGTATATCCATTGGTAGGGTCGAAAGTTTTATAATACCCAGAAGAAAATTTAGTCATAAACGACAAAATAGCATTGCCGAAAAGACGGATCTTCGGCATCGGCTTCAACCCTTCAATTTCGTGAAACCGATTACCTTTCGTATAGTCTGCTTCACCATGCTGAATGGGACGCACAAACAGCTTAATGAGGGTTGGATCCATTTGCCCATCCCCATCTACTTTAACAAAAACATCGGCGCCTTCAGTGAGACCAACTTTATAACCATGGATAACCGCACCGCCCACACCTTGGTTTTCCTGATTGAATAAAACGCGAACACGTTTATCTTTACAGTTCTCAAGGATATATTCTCCAGATTTTTCTGGGCATTTATCATCCACTGCGTAAATAAATGAGACTTCGTCCCCAATATCAGCAATAACTTTTAAGATATGTTCCTTTACTTTGTAGCAGGGAATTACGACTGCAATTTTAAAATCATTCGCCATGGTCGTCATTTTTTATAAACCCAAATTTTAGCGATTAAGAAACTAATAAAGAATAAAAAAATCTCAACGACTACTTTTGTAAGCGCCATGAGTTTTATTGATGAGGTACTTAATAAAAAATATTCAATCATATATATCAGCAGTGTACTTAGCAGCGTCATTCCTGACCAATAGACAACAAACTTTAGGAATACATATCTGTCCACTTTTTTTCTAAAAGTATATCTGCCGTTAATGTAATAACCAACGCATGCAGCCAAACCTCGAGAAAAAACATTTGCTAAAACGACACTTAGACCTACACTTGTTAAGCAGGTAAAAATTATCGTATCAAGTCCGAATTGAATTACGCCACATATAAAAAACAAAATTAACTTATTCATTTAATTACTTCTTAATAGAAACATTTTTACATGGGGTATCAATACCGGACATAAAACAACGCTGAGGAACGGAAATGACATCTGTTGCACTGAGTTCAATTACGTTGCTTTCAGGGACAAGATGAATATGTGCATAACGGTTGAATACTTTGTTCATTTCCTCTTTATTAAGATTTGGGAATTTTTTATACCAGAATGCTAACTGTGGAGTTGTGAGCACATGATTTCCTGAAGGATATCCTAAACCATTAATAATCGAACCGGACATTGCAGCCAAAGCAACTCCATATTGATTAACCTGCTGTTTATATATTTCAATTGCTGGTGTTTGATAATTTTTATGGAAAATAAATCTTGAATCCTGCAATGGATTGAAAGCAAAGAACACAGCTAATGAATATATGACAGTTATGCTTGATAGAACCAGCATGGCATTATTCTTGAAACGAATGAGGACTAAACTAACCAACGCGCCTATCAAAAGAGCAATCAGTTCTACTTGTGCAGGTTTTATTCCACCTTTAAAAATGATAAACAATCCAGCATAAATGATTGTAAAAATTCCAATCCGGCGCGCAGTAACATTTAAAGGAATACGAATAAGCGCTATCACAGCTAGTATATTAACAACCAATCCAAGACCTAGCATCATTCGCACAGCAGGAACTTTATCAAGGAAAAGGTATTTCCCTAACGCTGCTGGGACTGGGAACATCGTCCATAACAACATAATCATAACGCACAGCGCTGGAATTAAGAATTTATCAAGCAGATTAAATGAAAGTGTTAATCGTACTTTTTTATAATTTGTATAAAACAAGATAAGAACAGGTAAAAGTGTAGCCCAAGTTGAAATTTGACAAATATTACTTATTTCTTTCCACTTCAGCAATTCGTAGTTTTTATCAAACCAAAGCGATGGAAAGAAAAGCGATTGGAACATCGCCCAGGAAATAATACTACCACCGTTCTCACTCCTAACACCGGGATAAACGGTGTTTTTCATGAGTTCAATATAGTCATGGAAGTATAAATAAACAACTACTACAGCAGCAATACCAGCGGCAATAGCCAGAATAAGCTCCCGCAACTTCACAGTACGTAGATCAACTACATTCCAAATCCATACTATAGCAACTAATAACAAAGCGTACGTAAAAGGAGGATAAAGGTTACCGATTTGCCAGCAGGCCAAGAACCAGAATAAAAGAATGGCGTAAATCGAAGAAGACTTTATATTATATAAGGAATAAAGCACCCAAGGAAAAAAAGCAAATGTTGAAGCATTTACTGTCCACCAGAACTGTACGCTTCCGGTAAAATAGAAAGCAACACTAAGCAGGAAAGCAGAAAGTTCATCTGCACCCATGATTTTAATAATTTTCTGAAAACCAATCACAAAAAAAGCAAACAATGCAAAATAATAAAGAGAAAAAGCATATGCAGGCGACAGAATAAGATAACCCCATTGCGCCGGTTTAAAGATCAGACCCCAGTCAAAAATAGGCAAACCATAATTAATTCGCAAATCTTCTTTATAAATTGACGTATGATTAAAACGCTCAAAGCCATTATTTACTAAAGCCTGAGTAAGAGGGGTTTGTACAACCCATTCATCCGAACGGATTGCTCTAGCTTTGCCAAAATCTGGGTGTGCATCAATGCCGATCCCGTCTAAAGCCAAGCTATAAGAAGAAGGTGACCAGGCATTAGTAACGTAAATAACGCCAAATAATAAACAAATCAGCAAATACAATCGCGAATCATTTATATTTAAAGTTTTCATCAGCACACCAATAAATTTAATATTAAATTCTGGATAACAGATTACCCGTTATCCAGTTTACGTTCTAATTATCGTTTAAGAGCAAATGAACCAAAACTTAGATCTAATGAAAGATTAGGGTTGTAAGCAGGATCATTAAAGAGAATGTTACCATATAACAATTCCATTGATTTAATTTCTTGCTTGAATCGTTCAATTTTCTCTGGTGCCAGATCGCTCCCTCGAGTCGCTGATTCATGATGATACATTTCGGCAAATGGTGTCCAAAGATTATGATACCCGGCCTGATGAACACGTATACAGAAATCAACATCATTGAAGGCTACAGCAAAATCTTTTTCATTCAGCCCACCGACGTTTTCATAAATTTCTTTACGTATTACAAGACATGCAGCAGTAACCGCTATAAAATTTTGGACAAGATTAGCTCTTCCAAAGTAGCCTGGGTCGTTACGATGTATCCCCAGATGCGCATGACCGGCAATCCCCCCTAATCCTAATATGACGCCTGCATGTTGCACAGTGTCATTGGGATAAAGTAATTTAGCCCCAACAGCACCAATTTCAGGACGTACTGCTTGACTAACCATTTCGTCAAGCCAGTCAGGTGAAATAACCTCTATATCATTATTCATGAGACATAACAACTCACCCTTCGCTACTTTAACTGCCTCATTATTCAAGCGCGAAAAGTTAAAGTTACCATCATCACGAACAACACGGATATTATCCCGCTCATTTAACTCAGCAAAATAATCTAACGAAGAAGGGTCATCACTACCATTATCAACTAAAATGATCTCAAAGTTCGAATAAGTTGTTTTTTCAAATATGCTGTCTATACACTGTTTAACTAATGCTTTCGCATTTCTTGTTGGAATAATTATACTGACCAAAGGCAGTTGCTTAGGTAAGTTATATTTTACCCGCAGCATCAACATACCTTGTTTAGCCTCTTCTACCTGAGCGGCAATATTATTCCGCTCAAGATATTCTTCAACTGCACGAACACCGGCCAGGAAAGCATATGGTTTTTGTTCGCCCCCTGAGGCTGTACTACCAGGAATAATGCGCCAATGGTAAAGAATCTCTGGAATATGAACTATTTGATTTTCCGTTACGTGATCGAGGCAACGTAAAACAAGATCATAATCCTGGCTGCCTTCCAAACCAGGTCGGAAACCACCAACTTTATCAATGAGGGATTTGCTGAATACCCCTAAGTGGGAGAACATATTCTGTGACAGAAAAAGATCACGATTCCAGTCTGCCTTAAAATAGGGTTCGCAACGTACTCCATCGGCTGAAATTTTATCTTCATCTGAATAAATTAGCTGCACATCAGGTTGGTTATTAATCGCTTCAACCACTTTATAAAGCGCGTGTCGAGGCAGTAAATCATCCTGATCCATCAAAGCAACATATTCACCTGTCACTAATTCAATAGCAGAATTGCTTGCATTTGATATGTGCCCATTTTTCGAGCGGAAAGTAATTTTAATTCGAGGATCAAGTGCCGCATATTCTTTCAGCTTTAATACGGTTTCTTCCGAAGTTGAAGCATCGTCGGCAATACACAGTTCCCAGCGGCTATAAATTTGATTGCGAACTGATTCTATAGCTTCGCATAAATATTTTACAGGTGCGTTATAGCATGGCATAACAATACTTATCGTTGGCAAATGCTCAAATGAAGCTAGCCGGGAGGAAAAGGCCGTCAACTTTACGCTGTCAATATTTTCATGCTTCTCGATCCATTGTTCATATCCGTAAATCGGTACCGCATTGGATGATACAGGAAGTGGATTCATTGCACGTTTGAGCTTGCTTATAAAACCAGTATAACCATACGAACGATAACGTTGATATGACCAAAGCGCTAACTGTGTATAGCCTCCAAGCTGATTCTTTTTCAAGTTAAGAACCTGGTTCAGACGTGATAGTTTACTTTTTAAATGCATATTTTTAGGTGTTCCACGCCGAGAAAGCGCCAAAGCAACCCGCTTTGTAAAACGTAACGGCTTAGTTAACTTCCAACTTAAGGAATTAAACATTAATGCTTTTTCTTCCTCAATTTTTTTCAAAGACTCTGCTAATTCCGTTGCAGATTTTGCCTGATGTGATAATTCATTTTGCAATCTATCTAGTTCATTGGCTTGCCAATCAAGTTGATGACAGAGCAACTCATAATTGTTCAGGTAAGAAGCATACTCGTTATGCTGAGATTCAAGTTGTGTTGTTAAATTATCGACATGAACCTTTGTCGCCAGAAGCTCATTTTCTTGTATAGTAATCTGCTGCTTCAGCGTGGTTACATTAACTCGATAGCTTATCGTTGAGTTTAAGGCTACATCAAGGAGTGATTGATAATTGTCTCTCCCCGTTACTTCCACAGAAAAACGAGCTTCTTCTTCAGCCCATTCAAGAAAAGCGGTAGAAGGAATGTCAGGCCAAATATGCTGCAATACCTGGGAAGCCAGATCAAAATAAGTTTTGGCAAATACTGATGAAGATGATTCGTATGATTTAATTCGAAAGAGCGAGTGGAATACTCCACGCCAGGCAATCAGACCAAACTTGCTAGTTTTACCGTTGTCCCATTCCCTATCAAAAATAGTGTAGCCACCATTTCCGTCGTTAATAATATTAAATGGAAGTGCATCAAAATAATCGTTAGAGATTGTATTCTCAAAGGATGGAATTACATCATCACTTGGTGAAGCAATAACTTTTAGCCATTTTATAAATACATCTGTCAACTCAGACACTGTCCAATCACGCAGGTTAACAATACGAACAACTTCACGCCATAAACTTTCACCTTGATAAAAAGGTTCATTAATAGATATTTCGTCGTTTTCAATAGATAGCGATTTGCTAATTACATTTATTTGTTCATTATCATCAAGTTTAAAAACGGTTTCTTTGTTATTTTCTTGCGACCTGGCATCAGAGTAGTGCCAAGCTAAAATTCTCTGATTAAAAATTTCTGAAATATTGTTTCCAGCAACCATTAAAAAAGAGTTGCTTAATTCTGGCGCCAAAGAATTTTGCCAAACAACATGATTAAATTGTTCAAGAGAAAAATGATAATCTGCTACGCCTTGCATATCTGCAGCAACAGATTCTACAGCGAGCGATGAAAGTTGTGGGGAATATTTTGTCGTACCTATAGGTGATACAACGGTGACAGGGAGTTTATAATCAGGCAAAGGTACAAACTCTTGCGTCTGAGGGAATCCTGCACCAGTAAGTTTGTTAATCAATTCTTGTCGCGCATAGGTTCTGACAGATTTATCTTTATATGCGTCATTAACCCCCACCATTGGTACCGCGAGATGATCTTCATTTGCACCAGCAAGATATTTTGCGCCAATTTTATTCTCGATAGCGACAAATAAGCATCCGTTGTTATTTAGTCGTTCACGGCAATTCTGTAATAACGTTGTATCACCGTCAGTTCCGAGAAACATCGATGCATATTCCAGCACCCCAATAAGCATGACAGCGTCAAACTCTCCTAAATCGGGTAGCTGGTCACTAGGACAACAAATTACAGTGACATTTTCTAAGTCAGCGCATCGCTTGCTGGCAATCCGTGCACGACGAATACTACCTTCTACGGAAATTACCGTCGCACCAGCTTCGGCAAGGAAACGAGTGATTGCTCCACAGCCACAACCAATTTCCAAGACTCGTTTACCATTGAACCAACTTTTAAAGGGTTGTAAGAGATTAGAACGACGTGAAGATAAATGATATAATGAAGGCCAATCCTTAATCCATGGCTTTAGTTCGTCTGAAAAAACACTATGGTCTTGGGTCTGTTCGAGTACAGAAATAAGATAATTTTCCGCTTCATCGCCATCACTATACATGAAGGGAGCTACTTTCTCTTTCGTCCAAACTTTGATGTCATCGTTAAAGATAAACGAAGAGTCATTTAATTTCGTCGTTAAATTATTTTTCATCACAGCTTATCTTAGCCCTTAAATCAACCAGACCGATGAATTCTTCTGTCGGTTCAACAGTAATATGTATTGAATCGTAGCGCCGATCGTGCGGAATAACCTCACCATTGGCATCACAGCTTGCTATTCCAACAGAAATGAAATAATCACCTTGATAGAGTTGTTGGGGCATCAAGACATTTATATTAAGTTCTTGCCCGGCCTTTGTAATATCAGCAATGATAATACTTTGCAACTCAGTGTTAGTATTATAAATAGTTACACCATCTTTGGTTTTTACTGCAAACCCAAAGATAGGACGTACAATTTCCTGGAAAAATTTTATCCTAAATTTAAAACTAATATTTTGTTTGTTATTAAGAATTACTGGATATATTTCTTTACCCTGCGCCAGTATAAAATCTGAGATTTCGGCACATTTATCCCCCCAACGATATTCAGAAGGATTATAATTTAAGCGTTTTTCATATCCTTGGTTATCTTCCCAATTAACATTGGGAGAGTTATCTGAAAGTGAAATATTGCTATTATTTTCTACAACATTTTTTTCTGCTTGCTTGGCTTTGCTATTTTTTCCAAATAGTAGATCTAGATACTGATTCACTACCACTTTTGGTCGATCCTGTGCTAACAGCAAGCCATCATTAAGTAAAATAGCTCTATCGCAATGCGTTACAATCTGCTCTGTCGCATGTGAAACAAAAAGTATTGAAGTTCCGTTTTCTTTTAATTTTTTAAGTCGATTAAAGCATTTTGCTTGAAATTTTGCATCCCCAACGGCAAGTGCCTCATCCACAATTAATATTTCAGGATCTAGCTGTGCCTGGATAGCAAAAGCGAGACGAACCAACATCCCACTGGAGTATGAGCGAACTGCGGAGTCAATAAAATGGCCAATATCAGCGAAAGCTAAAATATCATCCAGTTTATTATCAACCTGTTCCTTGCTTAAACCTAATAGAGAGGCATTAAGATAAACGTTTTCTCGTCCTGTGAATTCATTATTAAAACCTGCACCGAGCTCTAGTAGTGCCGCTACACGACCATTAATAGTAACAGAGCCTGAAGTAGGCGTAAGTGTCCCGGCAATTATCTGTAATAGCGTTGATTTGCCAGAGCCATTTTTTCCCACTACCCCCAGGGTCTCTCCTCTTGGTAAAACAAAGTTAATATCCTGTAATGCCCAGAACTCATCATAATTTACGCGTTGGACACGTTCCGTGTGTTCTTTTTGCTTCCCGAAGAGGATTTGTTTTAATCTTTGCACAGGTTTATTGTATACCTGATAACATTTGCTAATATTTTTGACTTCAATCGCATAATTATCAGATGACATCTGCGAATCCTTTTCTTGTTTTCTGGAACCAGATATAACTTAACCATAGGCAAACTATTGATGCTACAGTATAAATAGCTAAACCTTTAAAGTCTGGCGTCCCTCCCCAAATAATTACCTTCCGTGATTCCTCAATAATAAAAGTTAGTGGGTTAATCATTACAATATGTTGGAACACCGGTGGTAAAGCAGACAACGGATAAAACACAGGAGCAAGGAACAGCAATAACGTAGTGATAATGCCAATAATTTGCCCTATATCGCGAAGATAAACACCAAGTGCTGATAAGAACCATGAAGCAGCAACAGTAAAGATAATCATAGGAAGGAAAATAAGTGGTGCCAGTAATACAGTCCAATGTGGTATACCGTTAAAGATCGTAAAAGCCAAAATCAATACGGCGAAACTAATGAAAGTATGAAAAAGTACAGACAATAAAGTTACGACCGGCAATATTTCTAATGGAAAGATTACTTTTTTAACGTAATTTGCATGTTGTAAAATTAGACCAGGCGCACGCATTAAATTCTCAGCCAGAAAGCCATGAATGATCATTCCAACAAATAGTATTAATGCGAATTGGGTCTTAGGTTCATCTGCCGCACCATGTCCCCATCGAGCCTTAAAAACAACAGAAAATACAAATGTATAGACTGTTAGCATAAATATAGGATTTATCAGAGACCAGAATATACCAATAAATGATCCTTTATAACGACTTACAATATCCCTTTTACTCATCTCAAAAATAACATTTTTGTTTCTGTAAAGACAACTTATTAATGACCATAGTGAAGAACTATGATTTTCATGTTGCAGCACTATTATACCTCATAGTAATTTTGCTGAAGAATCAAATCTTCTTGAAAAGAACCGCTATTAAGAATGCAATTGTACCGAAAGAAGTTTGTCTATATAGTTTAATTTTACTGAATTTTATTATGCGAGTAATGAGATGTGATGATCTGGCTTCAATGAAATTTTCTAATATCCAACGACTTTCTTTTGATAATTGCAACGGCATTGCATTTAACGCATTTAAATTGCATTGTATCCAGTCACGAAAATGGCCATCGAATAATCCATTGATTCTTCGCAAGCGTGCACGCCATCCGAGATTAGAGCCTATTATATTATTAGTATGTTGACGATATTTTATTGTTGGTACTTCATCATAAAGAATAATACCATTGCAGCCCGAAATTAAAATATAAACCCACCAATCGTGCGAAACAATCTTAAAATCGTGAGGAGTTAAGTTTATAATATTACGTGCAGCCTGATTAAATAACATCGTATTACCGCCAGCTATACTTTGTATCAGCGCATTACGGAAAGAAGGCTTTTTACAAAATAATGGGGAGTATCCGATGCATTCATCTTTTTCATTAACAAGCATTGTCCTGCCGCAATGTAATGCTGGGACCTTTGTATTGTCTATTTCTAAAGAGCTTATTTTTCCTAAACTCCGTTCCAGCTTATCACTTAGCCATTCATCATCTTGATCGCTGAAAGCATAATAATCATACGCCCCACCACATTTCTGTAGTAGCGTGAGAAAATTCCAGGCAAATCCCTTGCCTGGCCCTTTAATGATATGCAATTTGTTCTTTCCCAGACGAGCCTGATATTCCTTAAGAATATCGAGAGTGTCATCAGTAGAACCATCATCTGAAGCAAAAATTTCCCAAGATGTATACGTTTGAGAAATAATCGAATCAAGTTGCTTACGAAGGAATTTGCTGCCATTAAACGTACATATTAAGACGGCAATATTGTTATCGGATATCATACAGTTAGAGATACAACTCTGCTTTAGATAAAGGCAAACCCTGCTCATCTTTTGCAGAGAGAATTATAGCTTCGACTGTTGGCCACTCAATTGCAATATCTGGATCGTTCCAGATAATACTACGCTCTGATTGTGGGGCATAAAAATTTGTCGCTTTATAAAGAAACTGTGCAGTCTCACTAAGTGTCAGAAAACCATGTGCAAAACCTTCTGGAATCCATAATTGATGCTTATTCTCAGCACTTAAAACTGCTCCAACCCATTTGCCAAATGTAGCTGAGTTTTTACGGATATCGACAGCGACATCAAATACGGCACCTTCAACACAACGAACCAACTTTCCCTGAGAATGGGGAGTCAACTGGTAATGTAGTCCACGAAGCACTCCTCTCTGGGATTGCGAGTGGTTATCCTGAACAAATTCTACTTTTCGACCTACTATCTCTTCGAAAATTTTCTGATTAAAACTTTCAAAGAAAAATCCACGTGCATCACCAAATACTTTTGGTTCAAAAATAAACACATCTGGAATTGCTGTATTAATTACATTCATTGTCACATCTCTACATTACTTACCGAGTATTTCAGTAACGACACGTTTAACACCAACTTTCCAGTCTGGTAATTGTACCTCAAATGCAGTCTGGAATTTCTTATTTGACAAACGCGAATTGTGAGGTCTTTTTGCTGGCGTTGGATAAGCGGATGTATCAACACCTATTACTTCTTTTATTGAAAGTGTTTCACCCAACTCTTTAGCTATGGAGAAAACATATTGCGCATAATCAAACCAGGTCGTTTCACCGCTGGCGACCAAATGATAAGTTCCAAAGAGTTTTTGATTGTGCACTGCCGTGCGAATTGCAATTGCTGTAGCGTCAGCAAGAAGTTCGGCTCCTGTCGGAGCACCAAATTGATCGTTAATAATAGATAATTTTTCTTTCTCTTTTGCTAAACGCAGCATGGTCTTAGCGAAATTCGCACCACGCGTTGCATAAACCCAGCTAGTTCGAAAAATAAAATGGCGTGCATTATGTTTAGCTACCGCGAGTTCCCCAGCAAGCTTAGTTTCGCCATAAACATTTAACGGACCAGTCTGTTCATCTTCGTTACGATAATGCGTACCTTCGCCATTGAATACGTAATCAGTAGAGTAGTGAATCAGTAACGCCCCTAGTTTTGCTGACTCTTTAGCAATTACTTCTACACTATCTGCATTCAATAAACGAGATAGTTCTTGTTCTGTCTCTGCTTTATCTACAGCAGTATGTGCCGCTGCATTGACGATTACATCCGGTTTTACTGTTTGAATAGTTTGTGCAATTCCTTGGGGATTTGATAAGTCTCCGCATAGCGTGTTATCAAAATAATCAACTGCAACCACATCCCCTAATGTCACAAGAGATCGTTGCAATTCCCAACCAACTTGGCCATTTTTGCCAATTAATAAGATTTTCATTTTATCTCGTCAGCGCCTTAAACTTATTTTTTCTCGCCGATCAGCATTTGCAGATAGCGCCCATAATCGGTTTTAGCTAACATTTTAGCTTGGGCAGTTACCTGCTCTACATTCAACCATCCCTTGCGGAACGCAATCTCTTCCAGGCATGCCACCTTCATACCCTGACGCTTTTCAATGGTATGAATAAACTGTGACGCTTCCACTAGGCTGTCATGGGTACCGGTATCCAGCCAGGCAAATCCGCGCCCTAATAGTTCAACCTGCAGATTCCCCTGCTCAAGATACATCTGGTTAAGCGTGGTAATTTCAAGCTCGCCGCGTGCTGAGGGTTTTACCTGTTTTGCCATCTCTACGACATGCTTATCATAGAAATAGAGCCCGGTGACCGCCCAGTTTGATTTGGGTTTTAACGGTTTCTCTTCGATAGACAGCGCTTTATAGTTCGCATCAAATTCCACGACGCCAAAGCGTTCAGGATCCTGCACCTGATAACCAAAGACCATCGCTCCGCTTGTCATTTGCGATGCCGCTTCCAGTTTCTTACCGAAGCTCTGACCGAAATAGATGTTATCTCCCAGCACCAGGGCGCAAGGCTCATTGTTAATGAACTCTTCTCCAATGATAAATGCCTGTGCCAGACCATCCGGAGAGGGCTGTACTGCGTAAGATAAGCTAATGCCAAACTGCGAGCCATCACCCAGCAAACGTTTGAACGCGGGCATATCCTCGGGAGTGGTAATCACCAAAATCTCACGGATGCCAGCCAGCATCAGCACAGAAATGGGGTAGAAAATCATTGGCTTATCATAAACAGGCAATAACTGCTTAGACACGCCCTGGGTAATCGGATAGAGACGGGTTCCGGAACCGCCAGCGAGCACAATACCTTTCATCATAATTTCCTTTTTATTCTGCCAGTCCCAGACGTTCGCCCGCATAGGAGCCATCCATTACACGCTTCCACCAGCTTTCGTTTTTCAAATACCACTCAACCGTTTTACGGATACCTGACTCAAAGGTTTCCTGAGGCACCCATCCCAGATCGTTTTTAATTTTGCTGGCATCAATAGCGTAGCGCAGGTCATGTCCCGGGCGGTCGGTTACATAGGTAATCAGATCGGCGTAATGGGTAATGCCTGCCGGTTTATCGGCAATGATTTTGTCCAGAATGGCGCAGATTGTTTTCACGACGTCGATGTTTTTACGCTCGTTATGACCACCGATGTTATAGGTTTCGCCAATCGTTCCTTCAGTCACCACTTTGTAAAGCGCGCGAGCATGATCTTCCACGAACAACCAGTCGCGAATTTGCTCGCCATTGCCATACACCGGAAGTGGTTTACCTGCCAGAGCGTTAAGGATAATGAGCGGGATTAGTTTTTCCGGGAAATGATACGGGCCATAGTTATTTGAGCAGTTGGTCACGAGCGTCGGCAGGCCGTAGGTACGACGCCACGCACGCACTAAATGATCGCTGGATGCTTTAGAAGAGGAGTAGGGGCTGCTTGGGGAATATGGCGTAGTCTCGGTGAAAAGCGGCAGATCGCTACCGGCCGGCAGTTCATCGGGATGCGGCAGATCGCCGTACACTTCATCCGTAGAAATATGATGGAAACGAAACGCCGACTTGCGCGCGTCTTCCAGTTGCGACCAGTACTGACGCGCCGCTTCGAGCAGCACATAGGTGCCGATAATGTTGGTTTCGATAAAGGCCGCAGGCCCCGTGATGGAACGGTCAACATGGCTTTCAGCTGCAAGATGCATTACCGCATCCGGCTGATGTTGCGCGAAAATGCGCGCCATGGCGCTACCGTCACAGATGTCTGCTCGCTCAAAGGCATAACGGGGATTATTTTCGATTTCTGCCAGCGATTCCAGATTACCTGCGTAGGTTAATTTATCAACGTTAACCACTGAATCGTTGGTGTTATTAATAATATGACGTACAACAGCAGATCCAATAAAACCTGCACCACCAGTGACGAGTATTTTCACAAGACTATTCCGTATTGCTTCGCAATGTTAAATTTCAAACTTCACTTCTGAGGAGTCAGCAAAGGCATGCTGAATTCTGAACACGCTACCGCCCCTGGCTCTCCAGCTACCAGTGTACTGAAAACAATAACAATGTTAACTGTTCCCAAGGTGAGAACAGAGGCCTGATTTTACCGATGTAGGCACAAAATGCTAATCCGCTATTCTCCCCTTAAACAGTCATGAAAACAAGGAAAAATCTCTGTCTAAACCAGGAAGCAACATTCCGGATAGCCTCATTTTACCTATTGATATTCTTACAAAAAAAAAGGTAGCAAGAGCGATTGCTTAAGCTGTAAACAGCCCAAATACGCTCATTGCTACCCATTTATGTTTAACAATCTTGCGACTTATTCTGTCAGTAATTTCTCAATTCTCTTACGGAACTTCGCCCCTTCCTTCAGGTTGCGCAGTCCATAGTTCACAAACGCCTGCATATAGCCCATTTTCTTACCGCAGTCATAGCTCTCACCGGTCATCAGCATCGCGTCAACAGACTGTTTTTTCGCCAGCTCGGCAATCGCATCGGTGAGCTGGATACGATCCCAGGCGCCTGGCTCGGTTTTTTCCAGTTCCGCCCAGATATCGGCATTCAGAACATAGCGACCCACCGCCATCAGGTCAGAATCCAGCGTCTGCGGCTGATCCGGTTTTTCGATGAACTCAACGATGCGGCTCACCTGCCCTTCCGTCTCCAGCGCTTCTTTGGTCTGAATTACGGAGTACTCGGAGAGATCGCCTTTCATGCGCTTCGCCAGCACCTGGCTACGGCCCGTTTCGTTGAAACGTGCCACCATTGCCGCCAGGTTGTATCGCAGCGGATCGGCGGACGCGTTATCAATAATGATATCCGGCAGCACAACGATGAACGGGTTATCACCCACCACCGGACGGGCACAAAGAATAGAGTGTCCCAGACCCAGCGGCTGCGCCTGACGCACGTTCATGATGGTCACGCCCGGCGGACAAATAGACTGCACTTCCGCCAGCAGCTGACGCTTAACGCGCTGTTCTAGCAACGCTTCGAGTTCGTAAGAGGTGTCGAAGTGGTTTTCTACCGCATTCTTGGACGAGTGCGTAACCAGGACGATTTCTTTGATCCCTGCAGCAACAATCTCGTCGACAATGTACTGAATCATTGGCTTATCGACGATCGGCAGCATCTCTTTAGGAATGGCTTTTGTGGCTGGCAGCATATGCATGCCCAGGCCTGCTACCGGAATGACTGCTTTCAAATTAATCATTATTTCTTCCACCTTAAAATGGTTGACGAATTATAGCTCTTAAACCTGTTTTCGCCAGCATGATTTGCCGTAACCCTTAAGCAATGTTACGCCTTAGCATCACATATTTCTGTAGTTGTAATCTGATTCGATCGCGCTTTTATGCCAGGAATAGTCTCAAAACAGATTATTGTCGATTATCTGTGCGGAAGCGCAAAGTTCAGCCTTTCCACATTCACCACCTGCTGGTCGACACGGTCAATATCCACCGAGCTTTGCCCCTTCTCATTAACGGCTTTTATGTTCGCCAGCGACAGCAGCGTCTCGTCTTTCGCCATGAATTTTCCTCGCACATCCTTGCGCAGATCGAAGTTTATCTTCAGGGCAGGCCCCACGGCAGCTTCCTGCATGACATTGATATTGCGTAAAAAAAGATGCTGCGGCTTGTTGTGCAGTTCCAGCGTAGCACGCTGCATTTCCACGTTGGTAATCGCCACAAACGAGGTCGCGTTACCGGATGAAATCTGTATTCCGCGCAATTTATACGCAAGCTGGCGGTTATCGAGGTGAATATTATTGAGCTTAAAGTTCTGCGGGATGGACAAATAATCGCCTTTTATGACCCCATAGCCGATTAACATTCCCGCACTGTTGACCATGTCGACATTATCAATAATGAAATTATCACAGCCATAAATCGCCACCGTGGCGTTGTCTATTCCCGCCTTTTTACTGAAGTCTGGGGTGATATTTTTGGCCTTAATATTGCGGATAATAAAGTGTTTTCCGTTTTCCACGTGCACCAGCTGACGACAGTTGCTGCCGGTGATGTTGGCCACCACGAAGTTCTTAACGGTTTGCTTTTCCGGGTAGTCGTTGTCGTAGGTGCTCCCGGCAAGGCCAATGCCGATGCCCCAGTTGATCTTGCCGTTGGTGCAGTTGATGTTGTCGATGACATGGTCGGAAATCAGGATATTGCGATCGTTGATGGCGACGTTCCATTCGATCGCATCGCCCTGCAGATGGCTAAATTTGCTGTTGGTGATGCGGGCGCCGTCCACCTGGTTGTGGAATCCCTGGCGCAGGATGGCGTAGTTGGCCTGACTCACGCTGATATTATCAATCACCAGATTGCGCATCACGCTCGGTTTCTTACCGCCGATGTAGATTTGCGTCACAGGACCAAAACCGCTCATGGCCAGCCCTTTAATTACGCAGTCGGAGCCACGTACATCGAGAGTGATATTCTCTGTCCGTCCCTCGCCTTCCCCTATCACTTTGCTGCCTTCCTGCAGAACAAAGCGGCCGCGGCCATTGCCTGTTAACGCCCCGCGGATCAGCAGCGTTTTACCGTCGGGAATGAAAATACCCGTGTTGATGTTTTCACAGGTCAGCCCGGCAGGGACAACGACCGTGTCCCCGTCATTAAACGCCTGCTTAAAGGCCGCGATCCAGTCGTTGTTATTGTACTGATTAACAGAGACCGTTCTTCCGCTTGCCGCCCGCGCAATGCGGGACGACAGCAGCGGCGTAGCCGCCAGAACGGACAGAGACGAAACAAAGGTGCGTCGGGTAATCTTTTTCAGCATACATCCTCGGCGTTACAACGTTTGCAGCAGGCTGGCTAACTGACGGTTAATCACCTGCTGGTTAAAATCGGTTTCAACTTTTTGTCGGGCATTATGGAGCACGGGCTCCAGCGCCTGCTGGTCGATATCGCTGAAGGCAGCTAAGCGATCGGCGAGCGCCATGGCGTTATTCTCCGGCACCAGCCAGCCGGAATGGTCTGACTTAATCAGCTCTGGGATCCCGCTGTGAATGGTCGAGACCACCGGTATCCCGACGGCCATCGCCTCCATCAGCGCCACCGGAATGCCCTCCATATCGCCATCGGCACCCGTTACGGAAGGCAGCAGAAATACATCAGCCTCATCGAGCATGGCCTTGACCTCGTGGCTTGGCTTGAAGCCCGGCATCTCTACAACATCTTCCAGCTGATACTGTTCGATAAGCGTGCGCAGACGACGCTCCCACGGCCCAATCCCGAGAATGCGGTAGTGGAAATCCACCCCGCGCGCTTTCAGCTGGCGGCAGGCTTCAATCGCCACATGCAGACCTTTCTTCTCGGTCAGACGCGCGACGGAGATGATCTGCAGCCGCTTGCCCGGCACCTTCACCGGACGGCGGGTAAAGCGCGTTAAATCCACGCCCATGCGCGAAACGGCAATTTTCTCTCCCGGGCAGCCCATGCTTTTCAGGCGTCCGGCCCACAGTTCACTGATGGGCAGCATCATGTCGCCGCGGCGGAAAAGCTGCTGGTACTCCGGCGTATAATGGTTCAGCACTTCACGGCTGGAGATGTCGATACCGTGGAAAATGGTCGCAATTTTACCGTCAATCACGCCCAGTTCGCGTAGCTTCGCGGCGGTCACGCCTGCCGGGCCAAAGTGGGCGATAAACACGTCAGCACGATACGGCTGCGCCGTTTGCCCGCAGATGGCCGAGAGAATTAAATTGCGTGATTCCGACCCATAGCGGGAAACATTCAGCGCACGCCACGTCGACGCGCGATGGATCCCACGTAAGGTCCGGCTGGCGCGGTGGCGCAGCTTACTCAGCTTCCCGGACGGCTCGTCCTGCAGCCAGCGGGTTTTTGCCTCCAGCCCATACTGGGTATACGCCGCATGGGTGTTTTGGGTATCGCCCTTTTGCAGGGCGATAATCTCCACGTCATATCCCATATCGATAAACGCGGTGATTTGGTTCAGAACAAAGGTCTCAGACGACAGCGGAAATTTCAGTAAGAAGAAACCAACCTTCATTTCCCCTCCCGCACGCGGTCAAGTACCGATTTCACCATCCCAATGCCCTTCTCGCGCTCGGCTTTCACCGCCACCGCCAGACGTTCATTGATCGCAGGCAGTTGGCCGAGCGTGTCGCCCACCATGGCGCCGAGCGATCCGTCCAGCAGATGACGGATATCCACCGCCATTTCCGGCATACCGAGCTGCTGCATAATGCCCGCGGACTTGTGCTCGTAGTTAATGGCAATGGCCGGCGTGCCAAAGTTCATGGAGATAATGGCCGAGTGCAGGCGCGTGCCCACCGTCAGGTCGCAGGCGGAGAGCAGCTTGCCCATCTCCAGGTCGTTCAGCTCGTCCATCACCACGTGATAGCGGGACGGATCGTTCACCAGGTTGCGCAGGTTGAGCGCCACCATGCGGTCATCTTTGTTGTAGCTGTCGATACCGGTACAGGTGGACAGCGCCAGCACCTGGTACCCGCTGTCCAGCACGCGGTTCACCACGTCGGCGAACGCTTGCTCATACGCCGCCTGCGTCGTGCCTAAACGTTTATCGAATGGCGCCAGCTCGCGCAGGGTGATCGCGACGGTTTTCTGTTTCGCCGTAACGTCGAGCCAGTGCTGCACCGCGTAGCTCGGCTGGAAGCTGTCGTCCTGGTGATCCACCAGCCAGGCGGTATCCACGCCGTGCTCAACTTTCGACGTGTCAATCTCGCTGCGCTTCATCATGTCAAGGCTGACCGACTCACGCAGGATCAGGGCATCGCAGTGGCCAAACACATAGTTCGCCAGCTGGTTAAACTGCGGATCCTGGAAAGGCCCGACGCTGTGGCCGATCATAAACAGCGGCTTTTTCGCCATGAACGTACAAAGCGCATGCTCAAACTGCGGCACGCCGTAGAGATCGACGAAGAACGAACCGCCGACCTGAATAATGGCGTCATAGCCGGACAGCAGACGAACAAAGTCGGTAAAGCCCTGCGCGATGGCGATGTTGCGCAGCTTGCCGGTATCGGTCACGCGGGAAAGCAGCACCTGATGCTGGTAGCGACGACGCAGTACTTTCTTCACGCGGCCCATCACGCCCGCGGCGTTGTTATGCTGTTTCATCTGGCTGTAGAGCGGATCGCCCATTACCGGGCGGTTCAGTAACCAGGATGAGCTGACAGGATAACGGCTCATCACGTCCACTTCGGTCTCAGGCTTAAGGGTGTTAATTGCATCCAGTAAACCGCGCAGGATGGCGCTGTCGCCACGGTTGCCGCAGGTATGGTTGCCAAGAATTAATAATTTCATAATGGCCTCTTAAATAACTAGCCTGCGCGAAGCAGCGTTTTCATTTTTTCGTTACGGCAAAACTGGCGCTTCATCTCAACGACCAGCGCATTGCGCGACAGCACAATCATCACGCCAAATGCCAGCGCCCCCGCGGCAACCTGCACCGCCAGCAGCGCGGCCAGCGGCAGATGCCCGCTGAGGATAATGCCCAGGCCGTAGCTCACCGCCAGGGTCGGCAATGAGAGATAGAACGGCAGCCACAGGCTCAGGATGTACTGACGGTAGCTGGAGCCCAGCACCGGTTTAATCATGATGAAGTAGCTCAGGACGGTATTGACGATCTGCACCAGCAGGAAGCCCAGCGTCACGCCAATAGCGCCCGCCATGTGCCCGCCGACGATAATTGCCGGAATAAACAGGAAGGTTTTGAATACGTTGAACTTAAAGCTAATGTCCACGCGCGCTTTTGCCATCAGCAGGGACCCAATCGGGTTTCCCACGGAGCGCAGCAGCCCCACCACGCACAGCAGCTGCAGGATCGGGATGATGCCGTTCCACTTATCGCCAAACACCAGCGGCACGAAGTTGCTGGACACCACCATCAACCCCAGCAGCACCGGGAAGTTGATGATCCCCACTACCGAAAGCAGCTTGTAAAAGTTAATGCGCAGCTTTTCGGTGTCGTCCTGAATCTTGGCAAACGCCGGGAACAGCACGCGGGTGATTATTGGGTTCAGCTTCATCGGCGGCACCACCGCGACGTTGTAGGCCAGGTTGTAGCCCCCCGCCACGCTCGCGCCGAGAATACGTGCCAGCACCAGCGTCGAAAGGTTGGTGTTCACGTAGTTGATAATGCTGTCCGCCGTCAGCCACGCGCCAAAGCGCAGGTTGGACGAGACGGACGCAAGAGAGAAATGCAGTCCCGGGCGGTAAATTTTACGCCCAAAGTAGCCGAACAGCAGCGTGCGCACGGCAGAGTTCACCAGGTAACCGAGGATGGCGGTCATCGCCAGCGGCCAGAAATGGGCGCTCACGACGGTAAAGGTAAAGCCCGCCAGCACGGCGCTGGTCTCGATCATGCCGATCTTATTGAACTCCAGCTCTTTCTGCATCAGCGCGCGGAACTGCTGCCCGTGGGGGATCACCACGAACGCAAACGACAGCGTACGCATCAGCGGGGCGAGATCCGGGTTGTGCAGCACGCTGGCGATGGTATCGCTCAGCAGGAACACCAGCACAAACACGAAAATCCCCAGCCCCACGTTCAGCCAGTAGAGCGTGGTCAGCTCAAGATGGCTGATCTCTTTGCGCTGGATAATCGAGTTGGCGATACCAAAGTCAGACAGCGTATCGGCCAGCGCAATGATCACCAGCGAGACGGTCAGCAGGCCGAACTGGTGATTATCGATAATGCGCGCCAGCACCGTCATCTGCACCAGGCCGAGGCCAATGATGACGATGGTCGCCATCGCTGACCACTTGGCGCCGCTGATGGTTTTTTCACGTAAGCTCATCTTAGTACGCCGCTTTGTTCACGAAACCTTTGAAGATGGTCAGAAAAACAATCTTGATATCGAACCAGAGGCTCCACTCGCGGATGTACTCCAGATCGAACTCGATGCGTTTTTCCATTTTTTCCAGCGTGTCGGTTTCGCCGCGCCAGCCGTTGATTTGCGCCCAGCCGGTGATGCCCGGCTTCACCTTATGGCGCAGCATGTAGCCTTCAATCAGCGAGCGGTACTGCTCGTTGTGCGCCACCGCGTGCGGACGCGGGCCAACAATCGACATCCCGCCGGTAAAGACGTTGATAAACTGCGGCAGCTCGTCCAGCGAGGTGCGGCGCAAGAAGTTCCCCACGCGGGTGACGCGCGGATCGTTCTGCGTGGCCTGGGTCACGACCTTGTCGTTCTCCATCACCTTCATGGAGCGGAATTTCCACACCATAATCGGCTTACCGTCCATGCCGTAGCGGGTCTGACGGAAGATAACCGGTCCTGGCGAGCTCAGCTTCACCGCGAGGGCAATGCAGCACAGCACCGGGGAGATGAGCAGCAAAATCAGCGAAGAGAGCACGATATCTTCCAGACGCTTCAGCACGCGGTTAATACCGGACAGAGGCGTGTCGTACAGCGGTACGACCGGCACCCCGTTCACCTCTTCAATACGGGAGTGAAGAATGTTGAAGGTAAACACATCCGGGATCAGGATCACTGAACAGGTGGTATCAGCCAGCTCGCGCATCAGCTGCTTAATGCGGGATTCGTCTTTCATCTGCATGGCGATGTAGACGTTGTGAATTTTGCCGGCTTTGGCATCGTCAATCAGCTGATCGTAGTTGCCCGCCCAGTCGGCAGGCACGCCGCCAGGCTTTGCGTCGTGATAAATCCCGACCACTTCAAAGCCTAACCACGGCTCTTTGCGGAAGCTGTCGAGCAGCACTTTCCCAACCGGCAGATCGCCTGCCACCGCCACGAAGCGACGGTTATAGCCCCGGTTGCGCAGCCAACCCGCGCCAAAGCGGATCAGGGAACGGCACACCACCATGCCGACGCTGGTCAACAGATACCAGCTCAGATAGGTCACGAGGCGATTATCAAAATCATGGCTAAATGCCACCAGGCCTGCGCTGAAGATCAGACTCAGGGTCCAGTTCTGCAGCAGCAGCATCAGTTCAGTGGTCATTTTGACGCCGCGCCACGAGCGGTAGAAATCGGTCATACCGCCGATCATTTGAAACACGACCAGCGCAATCAGGGCCATCAGCAGATGCATATATAAGAACGGCAGCCCGCTGATCCGACACACCGCCCACAATCCACCGACCATGATGGTGATATCAGAAAAACGCTGCACCATAGAGATTAACGATGCATTCGTTCTCGCTCGTTCGCGTTTTTTTAGATTCGTCATCGTTGTTCCTGTATTCGGTTCCCCCTCCCACCGGGAGGGGCAGTTATTACTGATTCAACAGCGCCAGAATGTCCTTCGTTCGGGCTTCCATGAGCGCGGTGTCAGCGCGGGACTCCACGTTCAGGCGCACCACCGGCTCGGTATTGGACGAGCGCAGGTTAAAGCGCCACTGCGGGAACGCCATGCTGATGCCGTCGGTACGGTCAATTTCCAGCGCGTGGATGGCAAAGTGCTGCTCCACGCGGGCAATCGCCTCGGCAGGCTGCGCCAGCTTGCTGTTGATCTCTCCGCTCGCCGGGAACGCCGCCATACGGTCGCGCACCAGCTCGCCCAGGGTTTTCCCCTTCAGGCACAGCAGTTCAGTCACCAGCAGCCACGGGATCATCCCGCTGTCGCAGTAGGCAAAGTCACGGAAGTAGTGGTGGGCGCTCATCTCGCCGCCGTAGATGGCGTCTTCTTCGCGCATGCGCTCTTTGATGAAGGCGTGACCGGTTTTGGACATCACCGGCGTGCCGCCTGCGGCAGACACCACGTCGACGGTGTTCCAGGAGAGGCGCGGGTCATGAATGATCTTCGCGCCAGGGTTTTTCTCGAGGAACGCTTCCGCCAGCAGGCCTACAATGTAGTAGCCCTCGATGAACTGCCCTTTCTCGTCGAACAGGAAGCAGCGGTCAAAATCGCCGTCAAAGGCGATACCCATGTCCGCGCCGTGTTCAATCACCGCGTTGCGGGTGTCGTCACGGCACTCAGGCAGCAGCGGGTTAGGAATGCCGTTCGGGAAGTTGCCGTCCGGGGTGTTGTGCACTTTGACGAAGGTCACCGGCACGTTCAGTGCTTTAAAGCGCGCTTCAAGGGCATCGACCACCGGGCCAGCCGCGCCGTTGCCGGAGTTAATCACCAGCTTCAACGGCTTCAGGTTTGCCACGTTGATGTAGCCCAGCAGGTGGTCGATGTACTCTTTCTGCAGGTTGATTTTTTTGTAGCTACCGCGCTTCGCCTCGTTCACCGGCGGGAAATCGTTGGCTTCCGCCAGACGCTGCACGTCGCGCAGGCCGGTGTCGCCGCTGATAGGACGGGCGCCCTTGCGCACCAGCTTCATGCCGTTGTAATCCATCGGATTGTGGCTGGCCGTCACTTCAATACCGCCGTCCACGCCCAGGTGGAAGGTGGCAAAGTAAATCTCTTCGGTTCCGGACAGGCCGATGTCCAGCACGTCTACGCCCGCGTCCTGCAGCCCTTTCGCCAGCGCCAGCTTGAGGGATTCACTGGTCAGACGCACGTCGCCGCCCAGCACGATGGTCTGCGGTTTTAAGTATTCGCCGTACGCGCGGCCAATGCGCCACGCAATGTCTTCATTCAGCTCTTCGCCCAGCTTGCCGCGAATATCGTAGGCTTTAAAACAGGTTAATTTATCCATGATGACCCCTTTTTCAGGCAACAGTCGGTCCTGACCACTAAATGGCCAAATTAATTTTTTTGTCATTCGTAGGCCCGGTAAGCGCAGCGCCACCGGGCATGATGCAGAGAGCTACACTCGTCCGTAGCGGTCCTGGAAGCGCACGATATCGTCCTCTTCCAGATACGAGCCGGAGCGCACCTCAATTAAGTCGAGAGGAATTTTCCCCGGGTTCTCCAGACAGTGCGTCGCCCCCAGCGGAATATAGATGGACTCGTTTTCGCCCAGCAGTTTCACTTCACCGTCGATGGTGACTTTGGCGGTACCCGCGACCACCACCCAGTGCTCGGCGCGGTGATGGTGCATCTGCACCGACAGCCCCTCGCCCGGCTTCACGGTGATGCGTTTCACCTGATAGCGGTCACCGGCGTCAATGGAGTCATATTTGCCCCACGGACGGTAGACTTCGCGATGAATATGGTGCTCGTGACGGCCATCCGCCTTGATCTTCTCCACCACTTTTTTAACGTCCTGCACGGCGTTACGGTCGGCAATCAGCACGGCGTCTTTGGTCTGGACCACAACAAGATCTTTTACCCCAACCGTGGTGACCAGGCCGGACTCGGCGTAGACGTAGCTGTTTTCCGTTTTGTGGCTAATGACATCGCCGTGATGGACGTTACCCTCCGGGGTATGGGCGCTGATCTCCCACAGGGAGGACCAGGATCCAACATCGCTCCAGCCCGCATCCATCGGTACCACGACGGCGTCAGCCGTGCGTTCCATCACCGCATAGTCAATGGACTCTTCCGGACAGGCGAGGAAGGCCTCTTCATCCACGCGGATGAAGTCGAGATCCGGATCCACCACCGCCATCGCTTTCTCGCAGGCGCTCAGAATATCCGGCCGATATTTGCGCAGCTCTTCCAGATAGCGTCCGGCGCGGAACAGGAACATCCCGCTGTTCCAGTAATATTCCCCGCTGGCGACATACGCCTGCGCGGTTTCCAGATTCGGTTTTTCAACGAACTGCGCCACGTCAAACGCCACGCTGTCGCCTTCACCCGGCGTCACGTTGCCGCGACGAATGTAGCCGTAGCCGGTTTCCGGCAGATCCGGCACGATGCCGAAGGTCACCAGCTTGCCGCTCTCAGCGTAAGGAATGGCCGCACGCACCGCGTCGCGGAAGGCCTCTTCCTGCTGGATCACGTGGTCTGCCGCCAGGACCAGCATCAGCGGGTCACAGTCCGGGCTGCTGCGTTTTGCCGCCAGCGCCGCCAGGGCGATAGCCGGTGCGGTATTGCGTCCGGCAGGCTCCAGGATGATATTTTCTGTGAGTTTGTTCAGCTGGCGCAGCTGCTCGGCAACAATAAAGCGGTGCTGTTCGTTACAGATCACCACCGGGCTTTCACACTCCACGCCGTGGAGACGGTTTACCGTCGTCTGCAGCATGGTGAGATCCCCTTTCAGGCAGAGGAACTGTTTTGGATAGAGCACGCGGGACAGCGGCCACAACCGGCTACCAGAGCCACCAGCCATCACAACCGGATACAAAGTGGTTTGACTCATGATTTATCCCCGTATATCTGCAATAAATTGGCTCAGCACGTTCTCTTTCTCGAGCGTGCGTTCGGCATATTCACGTGCCACCGTGTTCACTTTTGGCATGGCAAGTGCCTGTTCAATGCCGGTGACCAGCGCCGGAACCGATTCCGGCTCTACGCACACCGCAATCCCCGGATAGCTGTCACACAGCTGGCCTAATTCAGTTTCGGCTTCGGCCGTAATCACTGCGTTACCGCCCACGGCCAGAATGTTGGTCAGCTTGGACGGCAGCACCGCGTCCGCCGCACCGCGCTTTTGCACCACCAGATGGCAGTCGCCCATCTTCAGCAGCGCAGGCAATGCCTCGTAAGACTGAAGCGGGAAGAATTTCACGTTGGTCAGGCCGCGAACGCTTACCATTTTTTCCAGCCGCGCTTTTCCACCGCCCTGCCCGACAATCACAAACATCCATGGATGTTCGTTCAGCAGTTGAGCCGCCTCGATCACGCTCTCCAGCCCCTGCTTTTCGCCGATATTGCCTGAGTAAAGAATGATTTTTTGATCTTCAGGCAAACCGAGCTGCCCGCGCAGCGCCTGAGCGTCTTGCTCAGTCACGTCGCGAAAACGCGCCACTTCGGACCAGTTCGGGAAGAAGATCACCTTCTCCGCCGGGACACCTTTCTCCTGCGCTTTGTTCATCATGGAGCGCGAGATCGTTGAGACGTAGTCCACGTTGTGTAAGCCACTGCGCTCAAACGCGCTGGCGAGCTTCGCCACCTTGCCGCCTTTGCTTTTGCCTGCCATCCCCAGGCCCAGCATGGCGTCCACTTCATAATCCTGAATGTGCAGCAGGGTGCGCGCGCCGGAGAGTTTGCCCAGCAGGCGCATGCCCGGCGTGCAAAACAGCGTCGGCACCACGCCGATAATGCGATCCGGCTTCCAGCGACGCTGCGCCATCAGCGGGAAGAAGCTGCTCAGGGCAAAGCTGCCGAGATGAATCAAGCGCTTCAGCGTCGAGGGCTGCTTAGGCACATACAGCGGGCAGCGCCAGACGGTTGCTGCACCCTCTTCGCGACGGTAGCGCCAGCTGGAGTAGCGCTCCCCTACTTTCCACTCCGGGTAGTACGGCGGCGCGGTAATGACCCGCACGTCATGTCCCTGGCTCGCCATCCACTCGACCATCTCGCCGGTGTATTTTCCGATGCCGGTTAATTCCGGCGAGTAGTTGATTCCGTATACGAGGATCTTCATAAGCCCGGCACCCCGGACTGACGTTCAGCGAGGAAATAGGCACGGCTGTTGTCATGCACATTGTCGCTCGCCAGCAGCGCCTCTGGCGTCTGCCAGCGGTAGTCGTCATGCTGAGAATCAGGCAGACGCAGGTCTGCCTCACTCACCTTCAGGCGGAACCCCAGCACGATGTAGTGCGTGGAGAACCCGGTACCCGAAAAGTTATCGTCATAGAAGTGCTGCCAGACCCCGTAAAACCGGCCCGCTGCCATCGGCAACTGCAGGCCCAGTTCCGCCAGAGTGAGACGCTCAAACGCATCGGTCAGCGTCTCATCCTTTTGCACGCGCCCGCCGGGCACGAACCAGAAGCCCTGTGCAGGACGGTTGGTTCGTTTCCCCAGCAAGAACTCGCCGCGTTCGTTCTCCACGATCAAATCAATTGAGATGAGCGGAGTGGAACGCACTACCGTGGCAAAATCTTCCTGACTTAAAAACATCGTTACCCCCGGAAGCGGTGCTGGTTTTCCAGGAACCACTGATAGGTGCTGGCCAGCCCCTGCTCCAGTGACACCTCGTGATACCAGCCCAGCTGATGCAGACGGGTCACGTCCAGCAGTTTGCGCGGCGTGCCGTCCGGTTTCGTGGCGTCAAACACCACGCGGCCTTTGTAGCCCACCACCTGCGCGATGGTCTGCGCCAGCTCGCGAATGGTGCAGTCCACGCCGGTGCCCACGTTGATGTGCGACAGCATCGGCTCGGTGTTCTCCTGCCACACCTCGCGATCCAGCTCCATCACGTGAATGCTGGCCGCAGCCATGTCGTCCACGTGCAGGAATTCGCGCATCGGCGTACCGCTGCCCCACACCACCACATCCGGCGCGTTCTCCGCGGTCGCCTCGTGGAAGCGGCGCAGCAGCGCCGGGATCACGTGCGAATTGCTCGGGTGGAAGTTGTCGTGCGGTCCGTACAGGTTGGTCGGCATCACCGAGCGATAGTCGCGGTTGTACTGACGGTTGTAGGACTCGCACAGCTTGATCCCGGCAATTTTGGCAATCGCGTACGGCTCGTTGGTGGCTTCAAGCGTGCCCTGCAGCAGCTCGCTTTCAGCGATCGGCTGTTTTGCCATTTTCGGGTAAATACAGGATGAGCCGAGGAACAGCAGCTTGTTCACGTTGTGCAGATGCGCCGCGTGAATGATGTTGCTCTCAATCATCATGTTTTCGTAGATGAAATCCGCCGGGTAGGTGTTGTTGGCTACAATGCCGCCCACCTTCGCCGCCGCCAGATACACCTGGTCAATACGTTCGTTCGCAAAGAAGTCCTGTACAGCACGGCTGTCGAGCAGGTTCAGCTCGTCGCGCGTGCGGACAACCACTTCGACGTCACCGCGCTGTTCGAGCTGGCGAACAATCGCGGAACCCACCATTCCGCGATGACCGGCGACAAAAATACGTTGTTTTGTCATTCTCAGGACTCCAGCGCGATGGCAACCTCGTAGCCATGAGATTTGAGCAGAGAGTGTTTTTTCGCTGCTTCAAGATCTTTGGCTACCATCTCGGAAACCATCTCCTGCAGAGTGGTTTCTGGTTTCCAGCCCAGCTTCTCGTGCGCTTTGGTTGGGTCACCCAGCAGAGTTTCCACTTCAGCAGGACGGAAGTAGCGTGGGTCAACCTGCACAATCACGTCGCCTGGCTTCACGCCCGGTGCGTCATGGCCGGTCACGGAAACCACGATGCCCTTCTCTTCCACGCCGGTGCCTTCGAAGCGCAGCTTGATGCCCAATTGAGCGGCAGCCATTTCAACGAACTGACGAACGGAGTACTGCACGCCGGTCGCAATCACGAAGTCTTCTGGCTGTTCCTGCTGCAGCATCATCCACTGCATTTTCACGTAGTCTTTGGCATGGCCCCAGTCACGCAGGGAATCCATGTTGCCAAGGTGCAGGCACGATTCCAGACCCTGCGCAATGTTGGCGATCGCGCGGGTGATTTTACGGGTCACGAAGGTTTCGCCGCGACGTGGAGATTCGTGGTTGAACAGAATGCCGTTACAGGCGTACATGCCGTAGGATTCACGGTAGTTCACGGTGATCCAGTAGGCGTACAGTTTCGCTACCGCATACGGAGAACGTGGGTAGAACGGCGTGGTCTCTTTCTGTGGGATTTCCTGCACCAGGCCGTACAGCTCAGAGGTGGATGCCTGGTAGAAACGGGTTTTCTTCTCAAGACCCAGGAAGCGGATCGCTTCCAGCAGACGCAGGGTACCCATGGCGTCCACGTCAGCGGTGTATTCCGGAGACTCGAAGGAGACCGCAACGTGGCTCATCGCGCCCAGGTTGTACACTTCATCCGGCTGCACTTCCTGCAGGATACGGGTCAGGTTGGAGGTATCGGTCAGGTCGCCGTAGTGCAGGTGGAATTTCGGGTTCGCCGCGTGAGGATCCTGATAAATATGATCGACACGTTCGGTGTTAAATGAAGACGCACGACGTTTAATACCGTGTACTTCATAACCTTTTTCCAGCAGTAACTCTGCCAGGTAAGAACCATCCTGCCCGGTAACGCCGGTGATGAGAGCGACTTTAGACATGTTTATATTCCTCTACTTATGAATTTAATCAGTTTCAACGCGTTCGCGTATCACCACTGCGGGGTTGCCACGACAAATTTTATTTGCCGGTAGCGATTTAAAAACGCTGCTGCGGGCACCGACTACCGTGCCATCGCCAACAGAAACACCCGGTGCAACAAAAACATCCGTTGCCAGCCAGCATTTTTCACCGATCACAATAGGCGAAGCGGTAATATCAAAATGCTGACTCATAAAGTCGTGGCTGCCGGTGCACAAATAACATTTCTGTGAAACCACCGAATTCGCGCCAATCGTAATCTCGCCCAGGGTATATAACACCGCGTCATCCCCTACCCAGGCGTAATCCCCAAGCGTTAATTTCCAGGGATAGGTAATTTTCACCGAAGGACGAATGACTACGTTTTTTCCTATTTTCGCGCCAAACAGACGCAATAAAAATGCTCGCCAGCGGTACAGTATTTGCGGTGACCAGGCAAATAGGGTGGCCTGAACCGCCCACCAAAGCTGCACTTTAATACCGCCCGCCCCCCGAAAACCTTTCGGTACGGAGAAACCGTTCAGATCCTGCATTACGTTTCCTTATATTCAGGCTTTGTTATATAAGGCTTTCGTTTTACTCGTGGTACGCACGCGTAAAAAATAAGATAATTCCGCCCAGAATCCCGGCACGCGTAATATTTTACGCTGCACGTTTTTGGCATCCTGGCACAACTCCAGATTATTCGAGGTTGACACACCACCCATTGAAAACTCAGATACCAGCCCTTTAATTCGGCGGAACGGGTAACCTGATTTATACAGACTGGCGGCCAGTGCATAATCGGATGACACTTTATACTGCAAATCGTAAGGCTGTTTTTTCAGACCTTTTACCGGGAAGAAAATGGCCTGATGGCTGGCCGGTAAGCTGTGGTAGATATACCAGCCCGGCTTCGCGCTGCGGCACACTTTATGTCCGTCGCCAAAATCAAGCAGCGCATCGCCAATATACATGGCGTCCTCTTTCTGGCGCGCCAGCTGGCGGGCAAACAGCGCCACGTCGTCATGGAAGATATCACCCGAATTCAGGAAGATGGCATAACGGCCTTGCGCCATGTTAATGCCTTTGTTCATTGCATCGTAGATGCCTTTATCTTTCTCGCTGATGTAGCGTAAGTTGAACTCACCGTTGAGTTTTTCCAGAAACTCTGCCGTGCCATCGTTCGAGCCGCCGTCGACCACAATCCACTCAAAGGTGAGGCTTGGATCGCGCGCCAGGTTGCGCAGCGAGCGCCAGGTTTTTACCACCCCTTCGTAATTACGAAAAGCGACAGTAATGACGCTAAGAAACATAAATCACCTCATTTCGTCATACGTGCGTAATATTAAGCGCTTTGCGCAGAATAAACGGACAGACAATCAAGAAAGCATATTCCGGGCTAAATATTGACCCGGTAAAAAACAGCGACACCGGCGTAAACAGATAAAGTTGCACGCGAAAGTTCTGGTTATCACCAAACGCGTTAATCATCATTTTGAAAACTTTAAACAGATACCACAGCGTCAACAGTACGGCGAACCACGAAAAATAAATAATTAACAGATACAGACCATTGTCTATGGTTTTACCGACATCCGCACCGTTAAATATTCCGAATGATGCAACATATTCGTAAAGTGAGCCGAATCTTACTACACCATCAATATGGGTTAAGGAATAACCCACCATCACCAGTGGTCCAATGATGCGATAATAGGACGAGGACCCTTCCGTTCCCAAATCACCCAGACGTTCTGAGATGTAGGGGAAAGCAAATATCACGCCCACCATAAATACCGTCAGGGAGATAATCGCCAGCGGCAGTTTTTTCTTAATCGCATCTTTGTTCAGGTACTGAAACGCCCATTCCAGCAGGTAAAACAGGATAAATGTCATTACCCCTGAGAACGATCCAGACAGAACGATTCCTGCAAGAATCATAGCATCGGTCTTAGGCGTTTTGATACCAAACTGTTTGATGCTGAGCCAAATTGAGATTAACGCCAAAGCGAAAAACGCCGGTTCAAAATAGAGGGCCGTGGTACGCTTCCCGCCGAACTTGATGAAGTTCAATACATAGCTGTTGCTGTAAATGAGATATTTCGAAATTATCTCCATCAGGCTGCTGCCGCCGGTAAGAATAATTTGCGCCATCTCCATAGCAGCAAGCATAACAATTAACGCAACGGCAATATAAAAGAACCTGAGGATTTTCCGATAATTGTGCGGAGAAATCGTTTTAAAGCGAATACTCCAGACCATTCCGATAATAATGACAATATAAACAAACAGCATGGTCGAGGTGACGTATTTACTGGCATCCAGCGACTGGCCGAAGATATAGTTAAACAGCGTCAGGCCCGTACCCAACCCTAAGGCAATCATCAGCTTCTTCAGGTTGATTTTATCGACATACAGCAGAAGCAGAACGGGCAAGAAGGTGACGATGGTTATCGGGAAGCTTTCGCCGAGCTGGGCAATCTTAACGTTGACCAGCAGGTAAATCAGCGGCAGCAGCAGATAACTACAGATTCTGATAGAACGAGACATACTCCTCCAGCATCTGTTGTCCACTGTAGGCCTTGCGGCTGCGGTTGCGGAACGATTCCAGGTCGGTGCCAAAAACGGCCTGAGCGATCTGCGCCTTCGGCAATTGCACCAGCGGCAGAACCTCCGGCTCCGCAAAAGTTTTCCCGCCGGATTTTTCCAGCACCTCACGTGCCGCATCGCTGTGGGTGGCAATCACCGGCACGCCGATGGAGAGCGCTTCACAGAGGATCAGCGGGTAGTTATCCACGCGGGAGCTGAACACCAGCGCATCCATTTCATTCAGCGCGCTCATCAGCTTGCGCTTATCGGTTTCAAACCCGTGGTTCACCACGTTAGTCCCTTCAAACGGTGAAAATTTGCCGAAGGTGTGAAGTTCAATTTTGTCACCCAGCGCCATCATGTCGCGCACCAGCTGCTGGTTGGTTTTCCCGTCGTAACGCAGGTCATGCGCAACGATAGCGATTTTCGGTTTGCCCGTGGTTTGCGCCACCGGCGTCAGGTCGGCGAGAATGGCTTCCGTCGCCACGTCGATACCGTTGTTAATAATCTGGCAGCGCCCTGCCCCGTACAGACTGTTGAAGGCATCGGCCACGTGCTGGCTCGGGGAGATAAACGTACAGCCGAGCGAGAGCATGTCGCGGAAAAGCTGGCGCTTTCCGGCCACCAGCTTGTGCGCGCGATCCACCTTCACCGGCGGATAGTTGCTCAGCGTCGGGCATTTCTGGCAGTTGTTTTTCCAGCCTTCGCAGCCGTCGGTAAACGCGCAACGGCCGGTTACGCTCCAGTGATCGTGCAGCGTCCAGACGAAGCGGGTGTCGGGCTTGTGGGCCTGCACCTTCTGACAAAACGCCACCACCTCTTCCAGATTCAGCCAGTAGCTGTGGAGCACGTGAAAATGCAGCACAACCGGGCCGGTAGTGCGGGTCACCGTGCGATAAAGCGTATTCAGGTTGCCAAACAGATCGCGGTTAAACAAACGGAACAATGCGATATTGGCAATCGAGGTCAGACGCGGCGTGTGCTTATGCACCTGCGGGAAGTTATCGTGACTGACGCTTTTCTTGCCGCCCTTGCCATAGCCATAAATAAAACGAGACTGAAGTCCTTTTTGCAGCGCGCGCTGGTGCAGATCCAGCGCCACCCCTGCCGCTCCGCCTTCTGCGAGGCGTACGTTAAATTGCAGAATATTCATTTAATCACCTTCACGCGGGCTTTTTCTCCCACCACCAGCGCGTTATCCGGAATGGTGTCCAGCACCACGCTGCCCGCACCAATCGTGACGTTGTTACCAATCGTAATGTCGCCAATGATCACCACGTTCGCGCCCAGCTCGACGTTATTGCCAATGACCGGGCAGGCCAGGCTGTCTGGCCCACGGTTGCCAATGGTCACCCCATGGCGGATGGTGAAATCATCCCCGGCGACCACGAACTTGTTGATCACCACCGCATAGCCGTGATGGATGGTAAAGCGACGGCCAATGGTGGCAGCGGCCTGAATTTCATAGCCAAAAAAGCATTCGGTAATGATGCGGTACAGCACCAGCACGGGGGCCGCCCAGATGTTGTTCAGGATATTTTTCTTACGCCACACCGAGCAAAAATGCGCGATGCGGTACGCCAGAACCATGCAGCAAGGACGCAGGCTCCAGCTGTTAGCGCGGCAATCTTCCAGAAACATTATTTCCCCCGAAGTCCATCAGCCAGGCGCTTGCCGTTACGTATGGACAACAGCGTCATCAGCGTGCGCCAGTTCATGCGCTTATTGCGGATCTGATAGAGGGTAAAGAGCTGATATTTACGGCTGGCACGGTCAAACTTGTCCTTGTGCTTGCGGTAAAAATGGAAGTAGCCCGAGAACTTCTTCGGCGACGAGGTGATCTGCATCTCCCCGTGGTTGATGTGCAGGATCTGCGTGGCCTCTTCCACTTTCCACGGCTCGCCATACTCCACCACCATCCGCAGGAAGATGTCGTAATCCTGCGCGGCCTTCAGTTCGGTATCGAACAGGCACTCCTTGAAGCGCCACGCCCAGGTGAAGACCTGGTTACCAATGATGTTGCGCTTGTAGAACAGGCGTCGAGAGTACGGTGATTTCGGATAGAGCGGCAGGCTGGCAGGCTGCGAGTACACCTCGCCCTGACAGACATAGTCGTTGGCATACAGGAACGCGTGCGTGACCAGCTGCTCTTTATGCGACAGGAAAATAGACAGGCGGTTCGGCGTCCATTCGTCATCGTCGTCGATGCCGGTCAGATACTGCCCTTTGGCCTGCATAATCGCCTGATTTCGTACAGCGCAGGCGCCGGAGTTAATCTCGTTGTGGGTATAGACCACCCGCGGGTCGTTGAGGTCAGTCACGAATTTTTGCAGCTGTTCATACGAGGAAGAGCAGTCATCAACGATGATCAGCTCCCAGTTATCGTAATCCTGACGTAACACCGACTTGATTGCGCGGATCGCCAGCTGCTGACGATTCCATGTCGGCATATAGATTGAAACTAAAGGGCGTTGTGTGGTCATGATCTTCCCCTGATCCCTCACCCCGCCCCTCCCCCCTCGGGAGAGGGTTAGGGTGAGGGGGATTGTTATTTGCTGTCAGACTTATATTCGTACTCGTAATACCCGTAATCCTGGTACCCGGTCGCACGGCGGAAGATGGAGTTCAGGATCACCCCTTTCACCTCAATCCCGTTCTGCTCGAAGCGGCTCAGGCTGGTTTCCACCTCTTTCAGGGTGTTCACCGCGTAACGCGCCACCATCAGCGTCGTACCCGCATGGCGACCCACAACGGCAGCGTCGGTCACGGCCAGAATCGGCGGCGTATCGATCAGCACCAGGTCGTAGTTTTTGCTCGCCCACTCCACCAGCTCGGTAAAGCGTTCGCTCATCAGCAGCTCGGACGGGTTAGGCGGCACCTGCCCACGTGGGATCAGGTCAAATTTCGGCACGGTAGTCGGTTTTGCGCTCTGGCTGATGTCACCTTTGCCAAGCAGGATCTCCGACAGACCGTTGACGTTATTGGTGCCCAGCAGCTCGTGGGTGTAGCCCTTGCGCATATCGCAGTCGATCAGCAGCACGCGCTTGTTGGTCTGGCTAACGACCGCCGCCAGGTTGGCGCAGACGAAGGTTTTACCGATTGACGGGCTGACGCCGGTTAACATCAGGACGTTGTTTTTAGCCTGCATCATGGCGAAGTGCAGACTGGTGCGCAGGCTGCGTATCGCTTCAATCGCCAGGTCGGTTGGGTTACCCACCGCCAGCAGCTGGCTCTGTTTGTAACGCTTAACGCCTTTGATGGTTTTCACGCTGTCACGGGATTTTTGCCACTCAGACAGCGGAATGCTGGCATAGACGTTGATACCGTTCTCTTCCAGCACCTGCGGGCTTTCGATACCGCGGTTGAACAGCGAACGCAGCAGCACGCCAACGATGGAGAGCATCAGGCCGAGAATAATGCTGCCGAGAATGATCAGCGCTTTCTTCGGCTTCAGCACGCCAGGCTGGGTAATCGCCGGGTCGACGATGCGCACGTCACCCACGGTGCTTGCCTCGGTGATTTTCAGCTCCTGCTGCTTGTTCAGCAGCTGCATGTAAACCTGCTGTCCTGACTCCACGTCGCGGGTCAGACGCACGATCTCCTGCTGGGTTTTCGGCATCGCGGTCACGCGGTCATTGAGCTTCGCCTTCTCCTCTTCCAGCGTGCGGCGTTTCTCCAGCAGCGTGCGGTAAGCCGGGTGACGTTTGGTGTAAAGCTTGGAGATCTCCGCCTCTTTGAAGGTCAGCTCGTTGAGCTGAGCGTCAATGTTGACCATCGAATCGAGGACCGATTTCGCCTCCAGCGGCAGGTCGACAGAGTCTTTATCCTGGCGGTAGGCGTTCAGCTTGTTCTCGGCATCATCCAGGCGGGCGCGCACTTCCGGGAGCTGTTTCGACAGGAACGCCAGGCTTTTCGCCGCTTCAGCCGACTTACGCTCAACGTTCTGCTCAAGGTAGTTGCGGGTAATGCTGTTCAGGATGTCGCGGATCTGATCCTTATCTTCCCCGGTAAAGGTCATGCTCAGCACGCCGGTGTCCTTACCGTTTTCAGTGACGGTCAGGTTGTTTTGCAGGTTGTTGATCATCCCCAGCGTGGAGAATTTGGTGACGGTAAACTCCCCACCCTCCTGGGCGTTGATCGCACTGACCATCATGCTGACGCCGTCTTTGCTCAGCATCTGTCCGACTTCACCGCGCGCGCTAAAGCCCGCGTCGCTGGTCAACTGATACTGTTTCGGGCCAAGCACCGTGAGGGTAAAGGTCTGATCGGCTGCCCCTTTTGGCAGCACGAAGTCAGTGACCTTCACCGTGTCGTTGCTTCTGCCCATCAGCCGATCCCAGCCCGCACCAAAGATTGGGAAGGTATTTTTGGTGACGGAGATATCGAGCCCAAGGTCGTGAACCGTTTTACCCAGCACCAGACGTGACTGGATGAGCTGGATTTCAGCGTCAGAGGCCGGCGGCTTGTTCGCCAGCGCGGAGCCAATGTCCTGCACCAGCGAGTTACCGGTATTCTGCTCGATCTGCACCAGCGCATCGGCGCTGTAGATAGGGGTGGCGAACAGCGTATAGACGACGGCCGCCGCGGCAAACACGGCGGTAATGCCCAGCACCCACCACTTTGCCTCGATAACCGTGCCAACCAGGCGCCCAATATCAATTTCATCACTGCCCGAAGTCGGGGCGGCAGAAGGTTTTGTTTTTTCTGTCATTGTTATCCCTGCTGAGCTTTCAGTGCCTGCGCCCACTGTTGGGCAGACTGGTCAAGTAAGGTGTAAACCGCCTCGAAAGCCTCATGGCTTTTGCGATATGGATCGGGGATTTCACGTTCATTGTCCCAGTGTCCAAACAGCATCACCTTACCGCGCATCTCCGGAGCGATATCGCACAGCGCTTGAATATGGCGTTTTTCCATCGCCAGAATCAGGTCATACTCACGGCACATGCGGCCAGTGACCTGGCGGGCAACATGCCCGTCGAGAGAGAGGTGATGGTCCCGCGCCACGCTCATTGCGCGCTCATCGGCACCTTTACCGACCAGTGCACCCAGCCCTGCCGAATCAACGGTCAGTTCGGGCTGGTAGTGTTTCAACAACCGTTCAGCCGTAGGGGAACGGCAAATGTTCCCCACGCATACCACCAGAATTTTGTTAAACATCGCGGATTACCAGGTATGAATGTCGCGCGCCGTATCCGTCATGTAGCGAACGCCACTGATGGTTGGCAGCAACTGGTTGATCAGACGGTTCCAGCGGGCAACCGGTGCGGTAGTGACATACACCACGTCGTATGGCTGGAGACGGAACTCCGTCGCCATCACCAGAGAGGTCGCATCGGACATATCCAGCTGGTAGATGTTGGCAATCTTGCCTTTCGCGCTGCCCTCACCTTTCAGCGGACGGATCACGAAGATACCGGTCGCGTTAGAGGTCGTCAGATCGATACCCTCAGCATTGCCCAGCGCTTCGGTCAGCGTCATACCGCTGAAGTCCATCTTGAGGGTGCTCTGTTTCTTCACTTCACCCATCACGAAGACTTTGAGATCGTCATTGCGTGGTACATAGAGGATGTCGCCCGGATAAAGCAGGCGGTTCTGAGTCAGATCGCCGTTTTGCATCAGCGCCTGCAGCGAAATGCGCTGCTCTTTCCCGTTGTGGGTCAGTACCACGTTGCGCCAGTCGGCGCCGTCGGTTAACCCGCCAGCGGCGTTAATGGCATCCAGCACGGTCAGAGGAACGTTGGTGATGGCCTGCTGACCAGATTTGTTCACCTGGCCGGAGATATAGGCTTTTTGCGAGCGGAATGCGGCGATATTAACGTCCACCTGCGGATCGGCGATGTACTGCGCTAAGCGGCCGGTAATAACACTGCGGATCTCGGCAAGCGTTTTCCCTGCTACATGGACTTTACCAATGTAGGGATAGAACATGGTGCCATCTGACTGCACCCAGTTACCGGTGTCGCTTGAGCTACGGTACTGGCCCGCTGGCGTGGTCAGTTCGGGGTGATCCCAGACGGTCACGTTAATGACGTCTCCAGGCCCTACGCGATACTGGTAGGAAGCAATTTCCTGGTCCAGTGACATATTTGGCTGGGCAACGTTTGGACGTGGGCGTAATTGTTCGACCAGACGAGGCGTAAGTGGATAAACATTCACCATTTTGTCGAGATCAAAATCGGCATCCTGTTGCTTGATCACATCCTTGCCCATTGTAGACATATTGCTTCCGGGAAAGACCGTGCAACCGCTCATCAAGGTCACAGACACCAATAATGGCATCAATTTCATTTTGGAGTTCATCATTGATTATTTATCACTTTGGCAGAGTAATTATCCTGTGCAATTTAAATACGTGTGAATCTAAAATGCATTAAGAATGTAGCTAATTAAATAAAAATATAAGTGGCATCATTCCTAAAAAAAACGCTATTTGGCCAGTCACTGTTGACAACGTAATCATGGCCCACCCACACACATTCAGGCACGCTACCGCCCTTGGCTTCCAGCTACCAATACGCTATAACACAATGAATTACAGGCAAAAAACCGCAAAAATTTTTTGCTGGTGAAATAAATGAAGCATTCAAAATACGCAGGCACTATTTCGTTAATCGCCCAAAAAAAACATCAATCCTTAACGGGAGATATCCTTTTTTAGGCTAATAATCTTGTAACAGTTAATCCCAAAACAGGCAAGAAAACGGGTTCCGAACGTCAACTTTTAAGAATTTATTTAGAAATGCACTTTATTTTTAAGAATTTCTTTATGTTGACAGCGTTATGATTGAACATCTTTTAATGCGATATTTCTTAATTTTGTTATTTCGGATAAATACAGATTTCCTGGGTAAATTAAAACTATTATACCCGCCAGTTTTAATTTAATGATTATTGAGAGAAATCTCATACTGACATTGCATTTTCCCCCAGCTTTATCCATGATCGAATTGTGTCATTAGTCATGTTACAGAAGGTATTGCTACTACTATGGAATGGATTGCCGATCCCTCAATCTGGGCCGGGCTGGTTACGCTGGTTGTCATCGAGCTGGTGCTCGGGATTGATAATCTGGTTTTTATCGCCATCCTTGCTGAAAAACTGCCCCCTTCCCAGCGCGATCGCGCGCGCGTAACGGGGCTGCTGCTGGCGATGGTGATGCGCTTACTGCTGCTGGCCTCTATTTCCTGGCTGGTCACGCTCACTCAGCCTCTGTTCTCCATTCACGGTCTGAGCTTTAGCGCCCGCGATCTGATCATGCTCTTTGGCGGGCTATTCCTGCTGTTCAAAGCCACCGTGGAGCTCAACGAGCGGCTGGAAGGCAAAGACAGCGAGAACCCGACCCAGCGCCGCGGAGCAAAATTCTGGCCGGTGGTCGCGCAAATCGTGGTGCTGGATGCGGTCTTCTCCCTGGACTCGGTGATCACCGCCGTCGGGATGGTGGACCACCTTGCGGTGATGATGGCCGCGGTCATTATTGCCATCACGCTGATGGTCATGGCCAGCAAGGCACTGACCCGCTTCGTGAACAGTCACCCGACCATCGTTATCCTTTGCCTGAGCTTCCTGCTGATGATTGGCTTCAGCCTGGTGGCCGACGGTTTTGGCTTCCATATTCCGAAAGGCTACCTGTATGCCGCCATCGGGTTCTCCGTCATGATTGAAGCGCTTAACCAGCTGGCGATATTCAACCGCCGTCGCTTCCTTTCCGCCAATCAGACTCTGCGTCAGCGCACAGCCGACACGGTCATGCGTCTGTTAAGCGGCAAGAAAGAGGATGCGGAGCTGGACGCCGAATCCTCCGCCATGCTGGCCGACCACAGCGACGGGCAGATCTTTGACCCGCAGGAACGACGGATGATTGAGCGAGTGCTCAATCTGAACCAGCGTACGGTAAGCAGCATTATGACGTCGCGGCATGACATTGAGCATATTGACCTGACGGCCCCGGAAGCGCACATTCGCGCCCTGCTGGATAAAAACCAGCACACCCGCGTGGTGGTGACCGGCGGGGAAGCGGAAGAGGAGCTATTGGGCGTGGTACACGTCATTGACCTGCTCCAGCAGCAGCTCCACGGTGAGCCGCTCAATCTCCGCGCCCTGGTTCGCCAGCCGCTGGTCTTCCCGGAGGGGCTGCCGTTGCTTTCCGCCCTTGAGCAATTCCGTAACGCGCGCACCCACTTTGCCTTTGTGGTGGATGAGTTTGGTTCGGTGGAAGGGCTGGTCACGCTCAGCGACGTGATGGAAACCATTGCCGGTAATCTGCCAAACGAGGTGGATGAGATTGACGCCCGCCACGACATTCAGAAAAACGCCGACGGCTCGTGGACGGCTAACGGCCATATGCCGCTGGAAGACCTGGTGCAGTATGTGCCGCTGCCGCTGGATGATAAACGGGAATACCACACCATTGCCGGTCTGCTGATGGAGTATTTGCAGCGTATCCCACAGCCGGGGGAAGAGGTTCAGGTCGGCGACTATCGGCTTAAAACGCTCCAGATTGAAAACCATCGCGTGCAGAAGGTTCAGCTGATACCGCTGCGGGAAGAGGAAGAACTGGATTTTGAGGTGTAAAAAAGCCGGGTGGCGTTTCGCTCACCCAGCCTGCGGTATTCGGTTTTTGTAGGCCGGGTAAGGCGAAGCCCCCCCCCGGCGCAACAGGCATCAAAGCTTATCCAGCAGCTTCTTCACATCCTTGCCGTCCTGTGAATCTTTATTACGATCCGCCCAGCCGCTGAGTCGACGTTTCGCTTCATCCTGCAGATGCTTACGCAGGATCTGATCCACCTGCAGACTGTAATTCAGGGCCTGCCATTTGCCGTATACGCTCAATGGGACCGGCGTCTCTTTCAGGAAGTCAATGAGCTTGCTTTCGCCCTGCCAGCCGGAAAGTACCCGCACGTTAAAGCGCGTGTCCGCCGTCTCTTTGACCAGATCCAGCTTACCCTCGCCCGTTAAGGATAAGAGTGAAGAGGTACCCTGCATTCCGTCGAGAGAGAGTTGTCCGTTGTTCAGCGTCAGGCCCGTGGTGAAGCTGTCGAGGCGCGTGGCACTGTCGTAGTTCTCCTGGGCCTTCACATCGCTGCTGCGCTCAACCGCCTGCTGTACCAGCTGCTGGAAGTTAAGCCCTTCCATACGGGAGTTTTTCAGATCAAGATGCGCCTGCCCCTGCCACTCGCGGCGGAAAGCATCGGCATCAATTTTCGTGCCGGAGAAATCACCCGCGAGCGTCAACTGCCCCGTCAGAGAGATCGGGTAGTTAAACGCGGTCAGGATGGTCCCTATCTCAACGTTATCGAGACGCGGCTGGAATTCGGCGCTGGCAACGTCTTTACGGACATCCAGCGTGCCGGGCAGTGAGAGGTGTCCTGCGCCCATCTTGCCGCTCAGTTCGGAGATCACCAGCAAACCGTTATGGTTAAACATCTGGCTGCTCACGTCGGTAAAGTCCATGCCGCGCCAGCGCAGGCTGGTGGCTTTCAGCAGAATATCCGCCGTGAATCCGCGCAGAGCGTTATAGTCAGGTTGATCGAGATTCGACGAAATAACCGGACGTGATACCGGTGCCTGGCTTTGCCCCGTCTGCGTCGCCTCGCTGTCCGTGGCGCTGGCTGGCAGAGGTGGCATCAGGTTTTCCAGGTTGAGCTTGTCAAATTGCAGATTCAGCACCCACTTCGGCTTCTCTTCAAAGGTGACGCTCGCCTGCCCCTTCAGGCTACTGTCATTTGCCTGCAGGTTGAGATTATCCAGCTCCAGCTGTTTTTGTTCCTCACGCCACACGGCCTGCAGCGTCCCCTGACCGGCGATCCCCTGGGTGGGCAGATTGGCCCCCGTCAGCTGCCAGTTAAGCTGCTGGATGTTCGCCGTGAGCTGATGCGGATAGTCTGACGCATTTACATTAGCATTCAACGACAGCGTCAGATCCCGCTGATCGCGGTTCACGCGCCCGCTGAATTCCACCGATGCAAGATGGTGCTCATCCTGTTCCATCTGCAGATTAATGTTGCGAACGGTGACCAGCTCTTCGTGCTCATGCTGGAAAACCAGCACGCTATCGGCCACTTTCAGTTTGCCAATATCAAAGGACCAGCCAGTATCAGACGGTTCATCAGGCAGGGTATTTTCACGCGGTGCCACCGGCGCGTTGGCATCACGGACAGCTTCAGTTTGCGGGGTGAGCTGAATCACCGCGCCTTTCAGCATCACCTGATTCACCTGCAGCTGATGGGAAATGAGCGGGATCAGCGCCACATCAAGGCGCATGTTGTCTGCGGACACCAGCGGCTGGGACGCCCCCGGCGCCGTGAGCGACATGCGGCCAGAGAGAATGCTGAGCTGCGGCCAGACGTGCCAGCGCAGCGGCCCGTCCAGCTTCAGTTGATAACCACTGCGTGCCTCAACCTGCCGCACCATGTACGCGCGGAAGTCGTTAGGGTTAACCAGCAGAACCAACGCCGAAAGGCCAGCCACCAGCACCACCAGCAAAATCATCAGCGTTGTCAGAACTCTTCTCATGGCATCCTCAATGGACTAACGATCAGTCTTTATCAATACGGCTGGCAACCGCACCCTGCTGGTCGCGATATTTTGCGTCCTGACGGCGGTTATACGGCCTGTCTGCCGGGCCTGACAGCGGTTCAAAACTTAACGCGCCGATCATCATCCCCGGACGAAGCGCCAGCGGCAATTTACCGGCATTGAAGAATTCCAGCACAATACGGCCCGACCAGCCTGGATCGATACGGTGCGCGGTCACGTGTACCATCAGTCCCAGTCGCGCCAGCGAAGAACGGCCGTCAAGCCAGCCGACGAGGTCCGCAGGCAGGGTGACGGATTCAAACGTTACCGCCAGCGCCAGTTCACCCGGATGCAGATAAAAGGCTTCGCCATCTTCGATTACGATTTCGTCACTCATCACGCGATCGAGCGCGGCGCTGACTTCGTCCTTCGGTCCGCTGAGGTCAATGAACGGTGCGGTATGGCCGCTAAAGGTGCGGAATTTATTCCCCAACCGGACATCGACGGTCACCCCATTGATACGCTCAACAGGTGGACGTGGGGTAATAGACAAACGGCCTTCATCCAGCCAGGCTTCAATATCGCGATCACAAAGACGCATGCCTTTTTCTCCTTTCATGCATCGTACCCTGAGCCGGTAAGCGCTCAGGGTAAAACCAGGTTATCTCTGAACGGTACACAATTCACGCGGCTTATTCAAAAAACTGGCTGATTTTCGCTTTTAAGATATCGATCGCGATGCGGTTTTTACCCCCGCGCGGCACGATGATATCGGCGTATTGTTTGGAGGGCTCAATAAACTGCAGGAACATCGGGCGGACCGTTTTCTGATATTGCGCCATCACGGAGTCCATTGAGCGGCCACGTTCATTAACGTCACGCTTGATGCGGCGCATCAGGCAAATATCCAGCGGGGTATCGACGAAAATCGAGAAGTTCATGGATTCACGCAGGCGGGCGTCGGTCAGCAGCAGGATGCCTTCAAGGATAATGACCTTTTTCGGCTCGATGCGGATCGTTTCCTGGGTGCGGGTATGTTCTACGTAACTGTAAACGGGCAGTTCGATCGCCTGGCCGCTCTTAAGCGCTTCTAAATGCTGGAACAGCAGGCTGTGATCCATCGCATTTGGGTGGTCATAGTTCGTTTTAACGCGCTCTTCCATCGACAGATGGGATTGATCTTTGTAATAGCTGTCTTCGGGAATGACGCCGATATGCTCATCACCTACTTGTTCACGCAGTTCGCGATAAAGCGTACTGGCAATTAGACTTTTACCTGAAGCCGATGCGCCGGCGATGCCTATAATGACGCACTGATGAGACTTATCAGTCATAAATTTAGCGACCTGATTAACCTGGATGTAAAGGAAGGACGACGCCGGAGCGTCAAACGCGGCAATTATAGGGATTTCGCGGGCGTGATACCAGTCGAATACTCAGGTTCTGCGAGACTGACCGAAAAGTGACGAGTTATTCCCTGAATGAAATTTAAATGCGCATTTTTTCGCCGCTTACCCGATTTTTTTCACGGAGTAAGTATTTAATAAGTCTGTGTTGTCAAATTCTGAGCGGTCACCATATGAATTGTAAATTGTTTGTACTAGCATAAACCAAATTATCAAATTCACGCGTTCGGACATCTTCTTCCCTGACGGCATGGCGTCTCTGGATAAAGCGGTAATGAATAAACAATACCAGCGGGTTTTGGTGACCACCCCACATCCTTTATTACGACTTGTCTGTCTGGGCCTGGTCACCTTTATCTTTACCTTATTTTCGCTGGAGCTCACCCGCTTCGGCACCCTGCTGGCCCCGCTCTGGTTTCCCACCGCCATTATGATGGTGGCGTTTTACCGCCATGCCGGAAAAATGTGGCCGGGCATTGCCCTGGCCTGTTCGTTCGGCAATATTCTGGCCTCATGGATGCTGTTCTCCTGGGGTTCGGTCAGCCTCATCTACCCTGCGGTCAACTTCATTGAGGCCGTTATCGGCGCGCTGTTCCTGCGTAAATGGCTCCCGTGGTACAACCCGCTGCAGAATCTGAATGACTGGATCCGCGTGGCCATCGGCAGCGCGCTGGTGCCGCCACTGATGGGCGGCATTCTGGTGTCTCTGCTGGCACCCGGCTCTGAGCCCCTGCGTAATTTCTTCGTCTGGGTGTTGTCAGAAGCCATTGGCGCCCTGGCACTGGTGCCACTGGGGCTGTTATTTAAGCCGCATTATCTGCTGCGCCACCGTGACCCGCGATTGCTGCTGGAAACGCTGACCACGCTGGCCGTGACGTTAGCGCTCAGTTGGGCAGCCATCACCTGGCTGCCGTGGCCCTTCACCTGCGTGATCGTTCTGCTGATGTGGAGCGCCGTGCGCCTGCCGCGGATGGAAGCGTTCATGGTGTTTCTGGTCACCGTGATGGTGGTGTCGCTGATGATTGCCCGCAATCCTCTGGCGCTGACCACCCAGCACGCCGGGCCGATGCTGAACGCCCCCTGGCTGCCGTTCCTGATGCTGCTCCTGCCCGCTAACGTGATGACCATGGTGATGTACGCCTTCCGCGCCGAACGCAAACATATCACCGAAAGCGAAGAGCGCTTTCGTAACGCGATGGAATATTCCGCCATCGGCATGGCGCTGGTCAGCATTGAAGGCAAATGGCTTCAGGCTAACAAGGCGCTGTGCAATTTCCTCGGCTACAGCCAGACGGAGCTTCAGTCGCTGACCTTCCAGCAGCTCACCTGGCCAGAAGATCTGAATACCGACCTTGAGCAGCTCGAACAGCTGGTCAACGGCGAGATCAATACCTACTCCCTCGAAAAGCGCTATTACACCCGCGACGGGGAAGTGGTCTGGGCGCTTCTTGCCGTCTCCGTGGTGCGCCATGCCGACGGCTCGCCGCTCTATTTTATCGCCCAGATTGAAGACATTAACGATCTGAAGCAGACCGAATGGGTCAATAAGCGCCTGATGGAGCGCATTACGCTGGCTAACGAAGCCGGGGGCATCGGCATCTGGGAGTGGGATCTGGAACCCGACATTATCAGCTGGGATAAGCGGATGTTTGAGCTCTATGAAATACCGCCGCACATCAAGCCCACCTGGCAGCTCTGGCACGACACGATGCTGCCGGAGGATCGCGTCCACGCTGAGCAGGTGCTGCGGGACTCCCTAATTTCCCGCCTGCCGTTTAAGCTGGAATTCCGCATCCGCGTGAAGGAAGGCGTGCGTCATATTCGCTCCCTGGCAAACCGGGTGCTCAATAAGCAGGGGGAAGTTGAACGGCTGCTCGGCATCAACATGGACATGACCGAGGTTAAGCAGCTTAACGAGGCCCTCTTCCAGGAAAAAGAGCGTCTGCACATTACCCTCGACTCCATCGGTGAAGCGGTGCTGTGCACCGATATCAACATGAACGTCACCTTTATGAACCCGGTCGCGGAGAAAATGAGCGGCTGGCTCCAGACCGAGGCTATCGGCCAGCCGATCCTGAAGGTGTTACACATTACCTTCGGCGAAAAAGGGCCGCTGATGGAGAATATTCACAGCGGCGATATGTCCCGTTCCGATATCGATCAGGATGTGGTGCTGAACTGCCGTACCGGCGGCAATTATGATATCCACTACAGCATTACGCCGCTCAGCACGCTGGATGGACAGAATATTGGCTCGGTGATCGTGATTCAGGACGTGACCGAGTCGCGCAAAATGCTGCGCCAGCTAAGCTACAGCGCCTCCCACGATGCCCTGACCCATCTGGCAAACCGGGTCAGCTTCGAAAACCATCTCAAACGGCTCTTGCAGACCGTTCGCGAAACTCGCCAGCGCCATGCCCTGGTGTTTATCGACCTCGATCGCTTCAAAGCCGTCAACGACACGGCTGGCCACGCCGCGGGTGATGCCCTGCTGCGGGAACTGGCTTCCCTGATGTTGACCATGCTCCGCTCCAGCGACGTGCTGGCGCGTCTGGGCGGGGACGAGTTCGGGTTACTGTTACCGGACTGCAACCTGGAAAGCGCGCGCTATATCGCCGGTCGCCTGATTCATGCCATCAACGACTATCACTTTATGTGGGAAGGCCGCCTGCACCGGATCGGCGCCAGCGCCGGCATCACGCTGATTGATGAAAATAACCATCAGGCGTCGGAGATCATGTCGCAGGCGGACATTGCCTGTTACGCCTCAAAAAACAGCGGGCGTGGCATGGTGACGGTGTACGAACCCCAGCAGGAGCGGGATCACCACACGCGCAGCATGATGTCGCTTGATGAACAGTGGCACATGATTAAAGACAATCATCTGATGATGATTGCCCGCAGCGTCGCCTCCCCGCGCATCCCGGAGAGCAGTAATTTCTGGCTGCTGTCGTTACGCCTGTGGACCAGCCAGGGCGAAGTTCAGGAAGAGCATGCCTTCCGCTCGGGTCTGGCCGAGCCTGAGCTTCTGCACGCCCTCGACAGACGGATCTTTAGCGAATTTTTCCGCACCTATGCCACCCAGATCGCCAGTAAAGGCATGGGCGTGGCGCTGCCGCTCTCGGAGGCCGGTTTAGCCAGCGTGACGCTGGTCGATGAACTGCTCGACCTGCTGGATAAAAGCCCGATGCCGGGCCGTCTGCTGCATCTGGTTATCTCTGCCGATGTGGTGTGCAACCCGGATAAAAACCTGCACAGGGGTCTGCAAAAGCTTCGCCAGGCGGGCTGCCGCGTGATCTTCAGCCAGGTGGGACGCGACATGAACGTCTTTACCCACCTGACCGCGAATATGGCCGACTATCTGATGCTGGATGCAGAGGTGGTAACCAACGTGTATGGCAATCTGATGGATGAGATGATGGTGACCATTGTTCAGGGCCACGCCCAGCGTGTGGGAATGAAAACTATCGCGGGCCCCTGTAACCAGCCCATCATGATGGATACGCTCTCCGGCATCGGCATCGATTTTATCTTTGGTGACACCATCGCCGAGCCGCAGCCATTAGATCTTCTGCTCAACACCAGCTATTTCGCCATCAACTGACGGTGCCCAGCCGTCGGTATACCAGATGTGCAGCAGCGCGTAGGAGCGCCACGGCTTCCAGCGTTCGGCATAACGACGAATTTGCGCGGGCGTCATTCCGGCGAAGCGCTGTTTAATCAGGTAATCATCCGGCAGAAACACATCTTTCGCCTGCCAGCCGCGCAGGGCCAGATAATTTGCCGTCCAGCGCCCTATCCCCGGCCGCTGCTGTAACGCCTTCATCCCCTCTTCTGTATTCGCGGGCAGGGAAAGCGGAAACGTTCCGTCGATAACCGACTGCGCCAGATGAATCAGCGACTCCGCGCGCTTTAGCGGCATGCCCAACGCCTTCAGCGCCAGCGGGTCCGCTGCCGCCAGCGCCTGGGGCGTGGGGAAGCAGAGATAGCCCGGACAGTCCGCCACCGGTTCGCCACAGAGCGCCACCACGCGTGACGCCAGCTTCGCCGCCATCGCCACGCTCACCAGCTGCCCGAGGATCGCCCGGACGCCCTGCTCGTACGCATCCATCGCCCCCGGTAAACGCAAGCCTGGCCTTGCAGCACCGAGTTCGCCCAGCGTTTCTGCTATTTGCTGCGGGTTACAGCGGAGATCGAACAGGCGTTCGATGCGTTCAAGACACGCCTGCGCAACCGGAATTAACCCCTGGCTGAGCGTCACGCTCAGCGTATGGCTGGCAATATCCGGCGTCACGCGGAAAATCCCCTGATGCCCCTCGCAGGCAAAACTGCGCTCATAGTAATCGTTGGTGACGGTTTCAATGCCCGTTACCGCGCGCGCGCCAAGAAAACCAAACATCCACTGCCAGTCATAAGGGGGAAGCCAGGTGAGGGTATACATCGTTGCTCCTTTTTTAGTGTTATCAGCATAAACGTAAAGACCCTGTTTTGCCTTGCTTTCATATTCCTGTTGTCGCCATGCAGACATTTCGTTAAAGTCTCGCCCCTTCTCACCGGCATGGGGATTCATCGTGTTTATTGGATTTGACTACGGTACGGCAAACTGCTCGGTTGCGATTATGCAAGACGGGCAGCCACGGCTCCTGAAGATGGAAAAAGAGAGCACGCTGCTGCCGTCAATGCTCTGCGCACCGACGCGTGAAGCGGTGAGCGAGTGGCTGTTCCGCCACCATCAGGTTCCGGCCACGGCGGCGGAGACCCAGGCGCTGCTGCGCCGGGCGGTCAGCTTTAACCGCGAGGAGGACATCGACGTTACGCCCTCCAGCGTGCAGTTCGGCCTCGCCTCGCTCGGGCACTACATTGAAGACCCCGAAGAGGTCTATTTCGTTAAGTCGCCAAAATCCTTCCTCGGCGCCAGCGGCCTGAAGCCGCAGCAGGTCGCGCTGTTCGAAGACCTGGTGTGCGCGATGATGCTGCATATTCGCCAGCAGGCGCAGACGCAGGTCTCCGATGCGATTACCCAGGCGGTGATTGGCCGCCCGATCAACTTCCAGGGGCTGGGCGGCGACGAGGCCAACCAGCAGGCGCAGGGGATCCTGGAGCGCGCGGCGCACCGTGCAGGCTTCCGCGACGTGGTATTCCAGTATGAGCCGGTTGCCGCAGGGCTGGACTTCGAAGCCACGCTGACGGAAGAGAAGCGCGTACTGGTCGTGGATATCGGCGGGGGCACGACGGACTGCTCGCTGCTGCTGATGGGGCCGCAGTGGCATCGCCGTCGCGATCGTGAAAACAGCCTGCTCGGGCACAGCGGCTGCCGCGTGGGCGGTAACGATCTGGATATCGCCCTGGCCTTCAAGAGCCTGATGCCGCTGCTCGGCATGGGGGGGCAAACCGAAAAAGGCATCGCGCTGCCGATCCTGCCGTGGTGGAACGCGATTGCCATCAACGACGTGCCTGCGCAGAGTGATTTTTACAGCACCGCCAACGGCCGCTTCCTTAACGATCTGGTGCGCGATGCCCAGGACGGCGAAAAGGTCGCCCTGCTCTATAAAGTGTGGCGTCAGCGTCTGAGCTACCGCGTGGTGCGTACGGCGGAAGAGAGCAAAATCGCCCTGTCCGACCGCGCTGAACATGCGGTCTCCCTGCCGTTTATCAGTGACGAACTGGCCACTGCCATTTTGCAGGACGGGCTGGAGACGGCGCTTGCCCAGCCGCTGCAGCGCATTCTGGAACAGGTGCAGCTCGCGCTGGAGAACGGCAAAGAGAAGCCGGACGTGATTTACCTGACCGGCGGTAGCGCTCGTTCACCGCTGATCAAGAAAGCGCTGGCCGAACAGCTGCCGGGAATACCAATCGCGGGTGGCGATGACTTTGGCTCCGTTACCGCAGGGCTGGCGCGCTGGGCGCAGGTGATGTTTAGCTAGTGCGGTTGTGCCGGGTGGCGGCTTCGCCTTACCCGGCCTACAAAACGTGTGTTGTTGTAGTGCGGTCTGGTGCCCTCTCCCACAAAACACCAAAAACGGCAACATCCGTTGCCGTTCGCATTTACCTTGTAGGCCGGGTAAGCGAAGTGTATGACCGGATACATAGGTGACAGATCAGACCGGGAACATAGGTAACACTTTTAGTCTATCCGCACCACACTCTGGGTTTTTCGGTCGTAGTACGCAAGCGTTATTCCGTTGAAGATGATGGCCTCCAGGCCATCATCCTGTTCTTCCAGCATGATGTACTCATCAGTCAGCGCTTCACTCAGGAACACCGTCCCCTTTTTCCCCATATAGAGTGTCCCCCTCGATTTCACCCTGTAGACCGTTCCTCCTGACGGATAGGCATAGTCAGGAACACGGCCATCCCACTGTCGCTTCGAGGGGTGCCACACCGTTCCGGGCGTTGCACCCGCCAGGGCTTCATGCGGTCTTTCGTAGTTAAATTCTTCCCGGTAGTCACTGAACCACCGCTGTTGTTCTTCCATCGTCATGAAGGTGTTCCCCTGCGCCAGCGCACTTTTCAGGGAACGGTGCATGCGTTCGTGCCGCCCGTTCTCTTCGGGATGGCCCCGCCGGATACGCTCCGGTCTGACGCCCAGCTTTATCAGCCAGACGGCAAGGCGACTTAACCCGGCGATACCCGTCCCTGCGAAGGGCTGACCATTATCGGTTCTCAGAACGTCCGGCAGACCGTACTCCAGGAACGCCTCCGTCAGACAGTGCCTGACGAAGGGCTCGCTCTCACGGTCCGTTCCACGGCAGCTCAGCAGATACCGGCTGTGGTTGTCGGTCAGGGTAAAGGGATGACAGTACTCTCTGCTCAGCAGCCTGAACTTGCCTTTAAAATCAGCGCTCCAGACCTGATTGTTTTCACTGAGGCTGGTCAGGGGCCGGCGATTCCCCGGCGTTCTGCGCTTTCTCTTTCTGTCAGGTACCAGGCCTTCACGCTTGAGGATATCGCCGACAGTGCTGGCAGCAGGAACGGTAAAATCGACGTGATGATTGAGGAGCCACATCCGCAGTTTTTTCGGGCCCCAGTCAGGGTGTTTCTGACGCAGGGCAGTCAGGTGTCCGACGACCTCATCAGGAACCGTCCGGGAGTGAGAGCATGGTGCGCGCGACCGGTCAGAGAGAGAGGACAGGTCAGAAGGGTCAAAACGCTGAAGCCATTTGTAGCCGGTTTTGCGGCTGATACCAAAAAGACGGCAAAGAGCGGAGAAGGAGTCCGTACCTGCATGGCAGGCACGGATAAAATCAAGGCGTTGCATAGGTCGGGTCTCAGTCCAGGGCATAGCGAGTCTCCTCTTCTATGCCAGTTATAACTGTTACCCATGTATCCGGTCTAAAGTGTTACCCATGTTTCCGGTTCATACCGAAGCGTCACCCGGCAATACTCAGACAATTCCCGACAGTCTTCCATATTTCCTCCATTTTTCCGCTGTGTTGCCTGACTAAACTAGTATCATTCCCCGAAGTATTCAGGATGAGAACGTATAACGATGAAAGGCAGTAACAAATCCCGCTGGGCAATCGCCGCTGGCATCATTGTGGTGGCCCTTGCCGCCGCCTGGTACTGGCACAGTCAATCCGCGAACACCGCCGCACCGGCCGGCGCCACCAGCCAGACCCAGCGCCCAACGGGTGGAGGTCGTCACGGCATGCGCGGTGGCGCGCTGGCGCCGGTTCAGGCGGCGACGGCGGTGAATAGAGCCGTTCCTCGCTATCTCACCGGTCTCGGGACCATTACCGCTGCCAACACCGCCACGGTGCGCAGCCGCGTCGACGGCCAGCTCATCGCGATCCACTTCCAGGAAGGTCAGCAGGTCAAAGCGGGCGATCTGCTGGCGGAAATCGACCCGAGCCAGTTTAAGGTCACCCTTGCCCAGGCGCAGGGACAGCTCGCGAAAGACAACGCGACCCTCGCCAACGCCCGGCGCGATTTAGCCCGCTACCAGCAGCTGGTGAAAACAAACCTGGTGTCCCGTCAGGAGCTGGATACCCAGCAGTCGCTGGTCAGTGAAACGCAGGGCACGATCAAAGCGGACGAAGCCGCGGTGGCCAGCGCCCAGCTGCAGCTGGACTGGAGCCGCATCACCGCGCCGATTGACGGACGCGTCGGCCTGAAGCAGGTCGATATCGGCAACCAAATCTCCAGCGGCGACACCACGGGCATCGTGGTGATCACCCAGACCCACCCGATTGATTTAGTCTTTACCCTGCCGGAAAGCGATATCGCGACCGTCATGCAGGCGCAAAAAGCCGGTAAAGGCCTGGTGGTGGAAGCCTGGGACCGCACCAACACGCAGAAGCTGAGTGAAGGGTCTCTGCTCAGTCTGGATAACCAGATCGACACCACCACCGGCACCATCAAGCTGAAGGCGCGCTTTAATAACCAGGACGATGCCCTCTTCCCGAACCAGTTCGTCAATGCGCGCATGCTGGTCGCTACCGAAGAGAACGCGGTGGTGATCCCCACCGCAGCGCTGCAGATGGGTAATGAAGGCAACTTTGTCTGGGTGCTTAACAGCGACAATAAGGTCAGCAAGCACCTCGTAAAAACCGGTATCCAGGACAGCCAGACGGTGGTCATCAGCGCCGGGCTTTCCGCAGGCGACCGCGTGGTCACCGACGGCATTGACCGTCTGACCGAAGGCGCCAAAGTGGAAGTGGTTGAGCCGGCGAAACAGGGAGCGACCTCCTGATGCAGGTGCTGCCGCCGGGCTCCACAGGTGGGCCGTCACGCCTGTTTATCCTCCGTCCTGTCGCCACCACGCTGCTTATGGTGGCGATCCTGCTCGCCGGGATTATCGGCTATCGCTTTCTGCCCGTCTCGGCGCTGCCCGAGGTGGACTATCCCACCATTCAGGTGGTGACGCTCTATCCCGGCGCCAGCCCGGATGTCGTGACGTCCGCCATCACCGCCCCGCTGGAGCGCCAGTTCGGCCAGATGTCGGGGCTAAAACAGATGTCCTCCCAGAGTTCCGGTGGGGCGTCCGTCGTGACGCTGCAGTTCCAGCTGACGCTGTCGCTGGACGTCGCCGAGCAGGAGGTGCAGGCCGCCATCAACGCCGCCACCAACCTGCTGCCGTCAGACCTGCCTAACCCGCCGGTCTACAGCAAGGTGAACCCGGCGGATCCGCCGATCATGACGCTGGCCGTCACCTCCTCCGCCATGCCAATGACCCAGGTCGAAGACATGGTCGAAACGCGCGTGGCGCAGAAAATTTCTCAGGTCTCCGGCGTCGGCCTCGTCACCCTGGCGGGCGGACAGCGTCCGGCGGTGCGCGTCAAGCTTAACGCGCAGGCCATCGCTGCGCTGGGGCTCACCAGCGAAACCATCCGCAGCGCCATCAGCAATGCCAACGTCAACTCGGCGAAGGGCTCGCTGGACGGCCCAACCCGCGCCGTCACGCTCTCGGCGAACGACCAGATGCAGTCCGCCGACGAATATCGTCAGCTGATTATCGCCTACCAGAACGGCGCGCCGGTGCGTCTGGGCGACGTGGCGACCGTAGAACAAGGCGCGGAAAACAGCTGGCTGGGGGCCTGGGCCAACAGGCAGCAGGCGATCGTGATGAACGTGCAGCGCCAGCCGGGCGCAAACATCATCGAAACCGCCGACAGCATCCGCACCATGCTGCCGCAGCTGATCGAAAGCCTGCCGAAGTCGGTCAGCGTGAAGGTGCTTTCCGACCGTACCACCAACATTCGCGCGTCGGTCACCGACACCCAGTTCGAGCTGATGCTGGCGATTGCGCTGGTGGTGATGATCATTTACCTGTTCCTGCGCAACGTTCCGGCGACCATTATTCCCGCCGTCGCCGTACCGCTCTCGCTGGTCGGCACCTTTGCGGTGATGGTGTTCCTCGATTTTTCGATCAACAACCTGACGCTGATGGCGCTCACCATCGCCACCGGGTTCGTGGTGGATGACGCTATCGTCGTCATCGAGAACATCTCGCGCTATATCGAGAAAGGTGAGAAACCGCTGGCGGCCGCGCTGAAGGGCGCAGGAGAAATCGGCTTTACCATTATCTCGCTGACCTTCTCGCTGATTGCGGTGCTGATCCCGCTGCTGTTTATGGGCGATATCGTCGGGCGGCTGTTCCGCGAGTTTGCCGTGACGCTGGCGGTTGCCATTCTGATCTCTGCCGTGGTGTCGCTGACCCTGACGCCGATGATGTGCGCCCGCATGCTGAGCCATGAGTCCCTGCGCAAGCAAAACCGCTTCTCGCGCGCCTCCGAGCGCATGTTCGAGCGCATTATTGCCGCCTACGGTCGCGTGCTGGCGAAAGTCCTCAACCACCCGTGGGCCACGCTCGGCGTGGCGCTGGGAACCCTGGCGCTCAGCGTGATGCTGTGGATTTTCATTCCGAAAGGCTTCTTCCCGATCCAGGACAACGGCATTATTCAGGGCACGCTTCAGGCCCCACAGTCGGTCTCTTTTGCCAATATGGCGCAGCGCCAGCAGCAGGTATCTGACATCATCATGAAGGATCCGGCGGTAGAGAGCCTGACCGCTTACGTCGGCGTGGACGGCACCAACCCGTCGCTGAACAGCGCGCGTCTGCAGATCAACCTTAAGCCGCTGGATGAGCGCGACGATCGCGTCAACGCCGTCATTGAGCGGCTGCAAAGCGCCGTGGCCCGCGTGCCGGGCGTTGAGCTTTACCTGCAGCCGATTCAGGATTTGACCATCGATACCCAGGTCAGCCGCACGCAGTACCAGTTCACGCTGCAGGCCACCTCGCTGGACGCGCTCAGCACCTGGGTGCCGCAGCTGGTGGATAAACTCAAAACCCTGCCGCAGCTCGCCGACGTCAGCAGCGACTGGCAGGACAAAGGGCTGGCCGCGTATGTGAACGTCAACCGCGACGCCGCCAGCCGTCTGGGCATCACCATGGCGGACGTGGATAACGCCCTGTACAACGCCTTCGGTCAGCGTCTGATCTCCACCATCTACACTCAGGCGAACCAGTATCGCGTGGTGCTGGAGCACAACACCGACAACACGCCCGGCCTGGCGGGGCTGGACTCGGTGCGCCTGACCAGCAAAGACGGTGGCATTGTGCCGCTGAGCGCTATCGCCACGGTGGAGGAGCGCTATACCCCGCTGTCGATTAACCATCTGGATCAGTTCCCGTCCACCACCATCTCCTTTAACGTGCCGGACAATTACTCTCTGGGTGAAGCGGTGGAGGCCATTCAGGCGGCGGAAAAAGCGGTAAGCTTCCCGGCTGATATTCAGACCCAGTTCCAGGGCAGCACCCTGGCGTTCCAGGCCGCGCTGGGTAACACCATCTGGCTGATCGTGGCGGCGGTCGTGGCGATGTACATCGTGCTCGGCGTGCTGTACGAGAGCTTTATCCACCCGATCACCATCCTCTCTACCCTGCCGACGGCGGGCGTGGGGGCACTGCTGGCATTAATGCTGGCGGGCAGCGAGCTGGACGTGATTGCCATCATCGGCATCATCCTGCTCATCGGGATCGTGAAGAAAAACGCCATCATGATGATCGACTTCGCCCTGGCCGCCGAGCGCGAGCAGGGCATGTCGCCGCGCGATGCGATTTTCCAGGCCTGCCTGCTGCGTTTTCGCCCCATCCTGATGACCACGCTGGCCGCCCTGCTGGGCGCGCTGCCGCTGATGCTCAGCACGGGCGTCGGCGCGGAGCTGCGCCGTCCGCTGGGTATCGGCATGGTCGGCGGTCTGCTGGTGAGCCAGGTGCTGACGCTGTTCACCACGCCGGTGATCTACCTGCTGTTTGACCGCCTGGCGCTGTGGACCAAAAGCCGCTTCCCGAAACGTGAAGAGGAGGCATAAGTGAAGTTTTTCGCCCTCTTCATTTATCGCCCGGTGGCGACGATTCTCATCTCGCTCGCCATTACCCTCTGCGGCGTGCTGGGCTTCCGGCTGCTGCCGGTGGCCCCCCTGCCGCAGGTGGACTTCCCGGTGATCATGGTCAGCGCCTCGCTGCCGGGCGCCTCGCCGGAAACCATGGCCTCGTCCGTTGCCACGCCGCTGGAGCGTTCGCTCGGGCGGATTGCGGGGGTCAACGAGATGACCTCCAGCAGCTCGCTGGGCAGCACGCGCATTATTCTGGAATTCAGCTTCGACCGGGATATCAACGGCGCGGCGCGCGACGTGCAGGCGGCCATTAACGCTGCACAGAGCCTGCTGCCGAGCGGGATGCCGAGCCGCCCGACCTACCGCAAGGCCAACCCGTCCGATGCGCCGATCATGATCCTGACGCTGACCTCGGATACGTACTCGCAGGGGCAGCTGTACGACTTTGCGTCCACCCAGCTGGCGCAGACCATCTCACAAATTAACGGCGTCGGGGACGTGAGCGTCGGCGGGAGTTCCCTGCCCGCGGTGCGCGTGGGGTTAAACCCGCAGGCGCTGTTCAACCAGGGCGTGTCGCTGGACGACGTGCGCTCCGCCATCAGCAACGCCAACGTACGCAAACCGCAGGGGGCGATTGAGGACAACAGCCACCGCTGGCAGATCCACACCAACGACGAGCTGAAAACCGCGGCGGAATATCAGCCGCTCATTATTCACTACAACAACGGCGCGGCGGTGCGCTTAAGCGACGTGGCCAGCGTCACCGACTCGGTGCAGGACGTACGCAACGCCGGGATGACCAACGCCAAGCCGGCGATTCTGCTGATGATCCGCAAGCTGCCGGAAGCGAACATTATCGAGACGGTGAACAGCATTCGCGCCCGTCTCCCGGAGCTGCAGGAGACCATCCCGGCAGCAATCGATCTGCAAATTGCCCAGGATCGCTCCCCGACCATTCGCGCCTCGCTGGAAGAGGTGGAGCAAACGCTGGTGATTTCCGTCGCGCTGGTGATCCTGGTGGTGTTCCTGTTCCTGCGATCCGGCCGCGCGACGCTGATCCCGGCGGTGGCCGTGCCGGTCTCGCTGATCGGCACCTTTGCCGCCATGTACCTGTGCGGGTTTAGCCTCAACAACCTGTCGCTGATGGCCCTGACGATTGCCACCGGCTTCGTGGTGGATGACGCCATCGTGGTGCTGGAAAACATTTCCCGCCATCTGGAAGCGGGCGTGAAGCCGCTGCAGGCCGCGCTGCAGGGCACGCGCGAGGTGGGCTTTACGGTGCTCTCCATGAGCCTGTCGCTGGTGGCGGTCTTTCTGCCGCTGCTGCTGATGGGCGGGCTGCCGGGCAGGCTGCTGCGCGAGTTTGCCGTCACCCTGTCGGTGGCCATCGGCATTTCGCTGATTATCTCGCTGACGCTCACGCCGATGATGTGCGGCTGGATGCTCAAGCGCAGCAAGCCGCACTCGCAGCCGCGCCGCAAAGGCTTTGGCCGCGTGCTGATGGCGATGCAGGAGGGCTACGGCAAATCGCTGAAGTGGGTGCTGAACCACACAAGGCTGGTCGGCCTGGTGCTGATCGGCACCATCGTGCTCAACGTGTGGCTGTATATTACCATCCCGAAAACTTTCTTCCCGGAGCAGGATACCGGCGTGCTGATGGGCGGCATTCAGGCGGACCAGAGCATTTCCTTCCAGGCGATGCGCGGCAAGCTGCAGGACTTTATGAAGATCATTCGTGAAGACAAAGCCGTGGATAACGTTACCGGCTTTACCGGCGGGTCGCGCGTCAACAGCGGGATGATGTTTATTACCCTGAAACCGCGCGGCGAGCGCAACGAAACCGCCCAGCAGGTGATTGACCGCCTGCGGGTGAAGCTCGCCAAAGAGCCCGGAGCCAACCTGTTTTTGATGGCCGTTCAGGATATCCGCGTCGGCGGGCGACAGGCGAACGCCAGCTATCAGTACACGTTACTCTCGGACGACTTAGCCGCCCTGCGCGAGTGGGAGCCGAAGATCCGCAAGGCGCTGGCCGCCCTGCCCCAACTGGCGGACGTAAACTCCGATCAGCAGGACAACGGCGCCGAGATGGCCCTGACCTACGACCGTGAAACCATGTCGCGGCTGGGCATTAACGTTGAAGCCGCCAACAGCCTGCTGAACAACGCCTTCGGCCAGCGCGAGATCTCCACCATCTACCAGCCGATGAACCAGTACAAGGTGGTGATGGAGGTTGACCCGCGCTACACCCAGGACATCAGCGCCCTGGACAAAATGTTTGTGATTAACAACGACGGCAAGGCGATTCCGCTCTCGTACTTTGCCAGCTGGCAGCCCGCCAACGCGCCGCTGTCGGTGAACCACCAGGGGCTGTCGGCGGCGTCGACCATCTCCTTTAACCTGCCCGCCGGTTCGTCACTTTCCGAGGCCAGCGACGCAATCAACCGCGCGATGACGCAGCTTGGCGTACCGTCCACCGTGCGCGGCAGCTTTGCCGGGACCGCGCAAGTATTCCAGGAGACGATGAACTCGCAGGTGATTTTAATACTGGCCGCCATCGCTACGGTCTATATTGTGCTGGGCGTGCTGTATGAAAGCTACGTGCACCCGCTGACCATCCTCTCGACGCTGCCGTCGGCGGGCGTGGGGGCACTGCTGGCCCTGGAGCTGTTCGGCGCGCCGTTCAGCCTTATCGCACTCATCGGGATCATGCTGCTGATCGGCATCGTGAAGAAAAACGCCATCATGATGGTGGACTTCGCGCTGGACGCCCAGCGCAACGGCAACCTCTCGCCGGAAGAGGCCATCTTCCAGGCCTGCCTGCTGCGCTTCCGTCCGATCATGATGACCACCCTGGCGGCGCTGTTTGGCGCGCTGCCGCTGGTGATCTCGGGCGGCGACGGTTCCGAACTGCGCCAGCCGCTGGGGATCACCATTGTCGGCGGCCTGGTGATGAGCCAGCTGCTGACGCTGTACACCACGCCGGTGGTCTATCTGTTCTTCGACCGCCTGCGGCTGCGCTTTTCACGTAAAAACAGAGAAACGGTAAACGGGTAAATGACAGAGCTTCCCAGCAACGTTCGCTGGCAATTATGGATAGTCGCCTTCGGCTTCTTTATGCAGTCGCTGGATACGACCATCGTCAACACCGCCCTCCCCTCCATGGCGAAAAGCCTCGGGGAGAGCCCGCTGCATATGCACATGGTGATTGTCTCCTACGTGCTGACGGTTGCCGTGATGCTGCCCGCCAGCGGCTGGCTGGCCGATAAGGTCGGCGTGCGGAATATCTTCTTTACCGCCATCGTGCTGTTTACCTCCGGCTCGCTATTTTGCGCGCAGGCCAACACCCTCGACCAGCTGGTCATGGCGCGCGTGCTGCAGGGCATCGGCGGGGCGATGATGGTGCCCGTCGGGCGACTAACGGTGATGAAGATTGTGCCGCGTGAGCAGTACATGGCGGCGATGACCTTTGTCACCCTGCCCGGTCAGGTGGGGCCGCTGCTTGGGCCTGCGCTGGGCGGTATGCTGGTGGAGTACGCCTCCTGGCACTGGATCTTCTTAATCAATCTTCCTGTTGGCATCATCGGCGCCATCGCCACCCTGACGCTGATGCCGAACTACAAAATGCAGACCCGGCGCTTTGATTTCTTCGGCTTTATTCTGCTGGCGGCGGGCATGGCCACGCTTACCCTGGCACTCGACGGGCAAAAGGGGCTGGGGATTTCGACCCTGATGCTCGGGTTGCTGGTGGTTATCGGCATTTCCACCATTGCAGGGTATTTGTGGCATGCTCGCGGCAATGACCAGGCGCTGTTCAGCCTGAACTTGTTTAAAAACCCTACCTACCGTCTCGGGCTGTTCGGCAGCTTTGCCGGACGCGTCGGCAGCGGCATGCTGCCGTTTATGACGCCCGTTTTTCTGCAAATTGGCATGGGCTTTTCGCCATTCCACGCGGGCCTGATGATGATCCCAATGGTGCTCGGCAGCATGGGGATGAAGCGGATGGTGGTGCAGGTGGTGAACCGCTTTGGCTACCGTCACGTGCTGGTGGCCGCCACGCTGGGGCTGGCGCTGGTCAGCCTGCTGTTTATGGCCGTGGCGCTGATGGGCTGGTACTACGTCCTGCCGCTGGTGCTGTTCTGCCAGGGGGTCATCAACTCCATGCGCTTCTCGTCGATGAATACCCTGACGCTGAAGGACCTGCCGGACGATCTGGCGAGCAGCGGCAACAGCCTGCTGTCGATGATTATGCAGCTCTCCATGAGCGTGGGCGTGACGATCGCGGGGTTGCTGCTCGGCATGTACGGCCAGCACCATCTCAGCGTCGACACGCCGGTGGCGCATCAGGTCTTTATGTATACCTACCTCAGCATGGCGGTCATCATCGCCCTGCCCGCGTTCATCTTCGCCCGCGTGCCGGATGATACCAGCAAGAACGTCGTGATTAGGCGCGGCAAAAGGAGTGGCTCATGAAATTCTGGCGTCCGGGTATTACCGGCAAGCTCTTTCTGGCGATTTTTGCCACCTGTATCGTTTTGCTGATCACCATGCACTGGGCGGTGCGGGTCAGCTTTGAGCGCGGCTTTATTGATTACATCAAGCATGGCAATGAGCAGCGTTTGCAGGGCTTAAGCGATGCGCTGAGTGAACAGTACGCCCAGCACGGCAACTGGCGTTTTCTGCGCAATAATGACCGCTTTATTTTCCAGATTCTGCGCTCGCTGGAGCACGATACCGGTGACGACCGTCCGGGCCCGGGCATGCCGCCGCACGGCTGGCGCACCCAGTTCTGGGTGATCGACCAGGACATGCGCCCCCTGGTTGGCCCGCGCGCGCCGATACCGCCGGACGGCACCCGTCGGGCGATTAAAGTGAATAACGCGACCGTAGGCTGGGTGATCGCCTCGCCGGTGGAGCGCCTGACGCGCAACACCGACATCAACTTTGACCGCCAGCAGCGCCGGACCAGCTGGCTGATTGTCGCCCTCTCCACGCTGCTCGCCGCGCTCGCCACCTTCCCGCTGGCGCGCGGTCTGCTCGCCCCGGTGAAACGGCTGGTGGAGGGCACGCACAAGCTGGCCGCCGGGGATTTCACCACCCGCGTCGATACCCGCAGCCAGGACGAACTGGGCAAGCTGGCGCAGGACTTTAACCAGCTCGCCAGCACCCTGGAGAAGAACCAGCAGATGCGCCGCGACTTTATGGCCGACATTTCACACGAGCTGCGTACGCCGCTGGCGGTGCTGCGCGGCGAGCTCGAAGCCATTCAGGACGGCGTGCGCCAGTTTACGCCCGAATCGGTGGCTTCCCTGCAGGCGGAGGTGGGCACGCTCACCAAGCTGGTGGACGATCTCCACCAGCTCTCCATGTCCGACGAAGGCGCGCTGGCCTACCAGAAGGCGCCCGTAGACGTCATTAACGTGCTGGAAGTGGCGAGCGGTGCCTTCCGCGAGCGCTTTGCCAGCCGCAACCTGAAAATCGACCTCTCCCTGCCGGACAGCGCGGTGGTGTTTGGCGACAAAGATCGGCTGATGCAGCTGTTCAACAACCTGCTGGAAAACAGCCTGCGCTACACCGACAGCGGCGGCGGGCTGCATATCTCCGGCAGACAGGAATACGGGCGCTTCGCCCTCACCTTCGCGGATTCCGCACCGGGCGTGCAGGACGCGCAGCTGGAAAAACTGTTCGAGCGCTTTTACCGTACCGAAGGCTCCCGCAACCGCGCCAGCGGCGGCTCCGGCCTGGGGCTGGCGATTTGCGTTAACATCGTCGAGGCGCATAATGGCACGATCCGCGCCGCCCATTCGCCTTTTGGCGGGGTTAGCATTACAGTAGAGTTACCTCTGGAACGGGATTTATCGAGAGAAGTATGACCGAGTTACCGATTGACGAAAACACGCCGCGCATTTTGATCGTCGAAGACGAACCCAAGCTGGGACAGCTGCTGATCGACTATTTACGCGCGGCAAGCTATGCCCCGTCACTGATCGGCCACGGCGACCAGGTGCTGCCCTACGTGCGCCAGACCCCGCCGGACCTGATCCTGCTGGATTTAATGCTGCCAGGGGTTGATGGATTGACCCTGTGCCGGGAAATTCGTCGCTTCTCCGACGTGCCGATCGTCATGGTGACCGCCAAAATTGAAGAGATTGACCGCCTGCTGGGGCTCGAAATCGGCGCTGACGATTATATCTGCAAACCCTACAGCCCGCGTGAGGTGGTCGCCCGCGTGAAAACCATTCTGCGCCGCTGCAGGCCGCAGCGCGAGCTTCAGGTGCTGGACGCCGAAAGTCCGCTGATTGTGGATGAAAGCCGCTTCCAGGCGAGCTGGCGCGGCAAGCTGCTGGACCTGACGCCTGCTGAGTTCCGCCTGCTGAAAACCCTCTCCCACGAGCCGGGAAAAGTCTTCTCCCGCGAACAGCTGCTGAACCATCTGTATGACGATTACCGCGTGGTGACCGACCGCACCATCGACAGCCACATCAAAAACCTGCGCCGCAAGCTGGAGGCGCTGGACGCCGAGCAGTCGTTTATCCGCGCGGTGTATGGCGTGGGGTATCGCTGGGAAGCGGATGCGTGCAGGATTGCCTAGTTAGCCGCTGGTCAATCCAGGCCGGGTAAGGCGAAACCGCCACCCGGCACAATAACTTTACCTCCCTGCCCCGCAGCGCTACAATGCCCGCCCTTAATGTGGGGGATCTCCCCTTACCGCTGCACCAGGTGCACGCGGATCTGACCTGTCATCAGAACGAGAACAAACATGTTTAAACCGGAACTCCTTTCCCCGGCGGGAACGCTGCAAAATATGCGTTACGCTTTCGCCTATGGCGCCGACGCCGTGTATGCGGGCCAGCCGCGCTACTCGCTGCGCGTGCGTAACAACGAATTCAACCACGAGAACCTGCAGCTCGGCATCAACGAGGCGCACGCTCTGGGTAAAAAATTCTACGTGGTGGTCAACATCGCGCCGCACAACGCCAAGCTGAAAACGTTCATCCGTGACCTGAAGCCGGTGGTGGATATGGGGCCGGACGCGCTGATCATGTCGGACCCGGGTTTAATCATGCTGGTTCGGGAGAACTTCCCGGAGATGGATATTCACCTCTCCGTACAGGCTAACGCCGTCAACTGGGCAACGGTTAAATTCTGGAAGCAGATGGGGCTGACCCGCGTCATCCTGTCCCGCGAGCTTTCGCTGGAAGAGATCGAAGAGATCCGCACCCAGGTGCCGGATATGGAAATCGAAATCTTTGTCCACGGCGCGCTGTGCATGGCCTACTCCGGCCGCTGCCTGCTCTCCGGCTATATCAACAAGCGCGACCCGAACCAGGGCACCTGCACCAACGCCTGCCGCTGGGAATATAACGTCCAGGAAGGCAAAGAGGACGACATCGGCAACATCGTCCACAAGCATGAGCCGATCCCGGTGACTAACGTCGAGCCTACGCTGGGCATCGGCGCGCCAACCGACAGCGTGTTTATGATTGAAGAAGCCAAGCGTCCGGGCGAGTACATGACCGCCTTTGAAGACGAGCACGGCACCTACATCATGAACTCGAAAGATCTGCGCGCCATCGCCCACGTCGAGCGCCTGACCCAGATGGGCGTGCACTCCCTGAAGATTGAAGGCCGCACCAAATCCTATTACTACTGCGCGCGTACCGCGCAGGTGTATCGTAAAGCCATCGACGATGCGGCCGCCGGTAAACCGTTCGATACCAGCCTGCTGGAAACGCTGGAAGGTCTGGCGCATCGCGGCTATACCGAAGGCTTCCTGCGCCGTCACACCCACGACGACTACCAGAACTACGAGCACGGCTACTCCGTTTCCGAGCGCCAGCAGTTTGTCGGTGACTTCACCGGCGAGCGCAAAGGCGCGCTGGCGGCCGTCGCGGTAAAAAACAAGTTTACCAAAGGCGACAGCCTGGAGCTGATGACCCCGCAGGGCAACATGAACTTCACGCTGGAGCATCTGGAAAACGGCAAAGGCGAAGCGATTGAGGTCGCGCCGGGCGACGGGCACACCGTCTGGCTGCCGGTTCCGGAAGAGGTGGAGCTGAAGTTCGCACTGCTGATGCGTAACTTCAACGGTGAAAGCACCCGAAACCCACACGGCAAATAGTCAATCAGGGAAATTTTTTCGCGCTGGGATAATTCTTAGAATCGGATCACATACCGCTTCGTTCAATACGGGTATTATCCCCCCGCTGAAAAACATAACCCATAAATGCTAGCTGTACCAGGAACCACCTCCTTAGCCTGCGTAATCTCCCTTACGCGGGCTTATTTTTTGCCTTCTCTCTCCTCAATCCAGGCAATGAGTTCGTCGATTTGCTTCTCTGAGAACACGGCGATCCCATTCTCAGCGAGCAACGACGCAGCAACCCCCCTCCCCGCTTTCTGTATACCGCGAAACGATCCGTCATAAATAAACTCACTGCCGCACGTTGGGCTGCCATCGGTTAACAATGCAGCGCTACACCCCGACGCCTGAGCAGCGCGTAGCGCGAGCCAGGCTGCAAGCTGATAATGTGCGGTCACATCCTGCCCGGTATTTTCCATAATTCTGGCTTGCCCGAGCATCACGTTTTTCCCATCAGCAGACATAATCTCTGCCGGTGGACGAGGCACAGGCAACCCGGCTGCAAGCTCTGGGCAGTGGATAACCAGACGTTGTTCCTGTTGCCAGCGAGCGAGTTGCTCATTCATTCGCGCTTTTTCACTTCCGTTATAACGGACCCTGAATCCCATCAGGCAAGCGCTTACCAAAATTTTATTCATCATCACTTTCCTGTGATTACATTAATCTCATCGCTGAAGTGTAACGCGCTTTTGTGCCTGTTTTGTTCCTTTCATCCTGTTCTTACCCGCTTTTTCCCTCTCTGCTATACACTCTTACTAACGCTAAAAAAGGGAGCAGCGCGGATGGCAACCTATCCAGACAGTTTATTGATTCTCAACGGCAAAAGTGCAGGCAACGATCTGCTGCGTCAGGCCATTCAGGGTTTGCGTGACGACGGCGCGCGCATCCACGTCAGAGTAACATGGGAAAAAGGCGACGCGGCACGCTATATCAATGAAGCCCTCGGGCTTGGCGTTGAGACCATCATTTCCGGCGGCGGCGATGGCACCATCAATGAGATCGCGTCAGCGCTGATCGGCCTGCCCCCGGCAGACCGCCCGGTGATGGGTGTTTTACCGCTCGGCACCGCCAATGATTTTGCCACCAGCGCCGGGATCCCCGAGGCGTTAGAGAAAGCGCTTCAGCTGGCGATCCTCGGTAAAGCGACCGCGGTAGATATTGCGCAGGTGAATGACAAAACCTGCTTTATCAATATGGCCACCGGCGGGTTCGGCACGCGCATCACCAGCGAAACGCCGGAAAAACTGAAGGCGGCGCTGGGCGGCGTGTCGTATCTGATCCACGGTCTGATGCGCATGGATACCCTCAAGCCTGACCGCTGCGAAATTCGCGGCGAGGATTTTCAGTGGCAGGGCGACGCGCTGGTGATTGGCATCGGTAATGGTCGTCAGGCCGGCGGCGGGCAGCAGCTGTGCCCGGAGGCGCTGATCAATGACGGTCAGCTACAGCTGCGGATTTTCACGGGCGACGGCCTGCTGCCCGCGCTGTTTACCACGCTGACGCAGCCGGAAGAGAGTCCGAATATCATTGACGGGAAATCCGCATGGTTTGAGGTAAATGCCCCGCACGGGATGACCTTTAACCTCGACGGGGAACCGCTCAGCGGGACGCAGTTCCGCATTGAAGTGTTGCCCGGCGCGCTGCAGTGTCGGTTGCCGCCGGACTGTGTGCTTTTGCGCTGATGGTATTGCCGGGTGGCGGCTACGCCTTACCCGGCCTACGCTTAGCCCTCAGGTCAGGCAATCGTGACTTTGCTGTCCAGATAAACGTCCTGTACTGCATTGATCAGCTTCACGCCGTCAGCCATCGATTTCTTAAACGCCTTACGGCCAAGGATCAGCCCCATGCCGCCCGCGCGTTTGTTGATAACCGCCGTACGTACCGCGTCTGACAGGTCAGTATCGCCGCCCGCCGCGCCGCCGGAGTTAATCAGCCCTGCGCGGCCCATGTAGCAGTTCGCCAGCTGGTAGCGCACCAGGTCGATCGGGTTATCGCTGGTCAGTTTGCTGTAAACGCGGTCATCGGTGTAACCAAAGTTCACTGCTTTATATCCGCCATTATTCTCGGCCATTTTCTGCTTCACGATATCCGCGCCAATGGTCGCCGCCAGATGGTTCGCCTGGCCGGTCAGGTCAGCCGACACGTGGTAATCCACGCCGTCTTTTTTGAAGGCCGAGTTGCGCAGGTACGCCCACAGCACGGTCACCATACCCAGCTCGTGCGCGCGCTCAAACGCCGCAGAGATCTCTTCAATCTGACGACGAGACTGTTCTGAGCCGAAATAGATGGTCGCCCCAACGGCAACCGCCCCCATATTGAACGCCTGCTCGACGCTGGCATAGAGCGTCTGGTCATATTCGGTGGGGTAGCTCAGGGTTTCATTGTGGTTCAGCTTCACGAGGAACGGAATGCGGTGGGCATAGCGACGCGAGACGGAGGCCAGCACGCCGTAGGTGGACGCCACGCAGTTACAGCCCGCTTCAATCGCCAGCTCAACAATGTTCTTCGGATCGAAATAGAGCGGATTCGCCGCGAAGGAGGCGCCCGCCGAGTGCTCAACGCCCTGGTCTACCGGCAGAATAGAGAGATATCCGGTGCCGCCGAGCCGCCCGGTGTTATAGAGCGTCTGCATATTTCTTAGCACGGCAGGCGGACGGTTGTTATCGACCATCACGCGGTCAACGTAGTCATGACCAGGCAGGTAAAGCTGGTCGGCTGGAATGGTCATACAACGATGCTGTAAAAGGCTGTCGGCGTCTTTGCCAAGCAACTGCGCAATATCAGTCATGTGATACTCCCGTAAGTTCGACGTCATGTCGGTGTGCGTTTATCCAGTCCCATCTTTTATGGGCAGACTAAGCCTGGTACCGACTTAACAGATTTTCCACCCTTTGCAATTTTTTTCAGCACAATCTGCTGGCTCGATTCGTGTACAACAAAACTGTTACATTGATCAAACAATCGCCACAAAGGTATTTAAAAGGTATTATTGAATGGTATGTTAAAGGCGTACCCTCTCTGACATGCAGGATTAAAAAATGAAAACGAAAGTCCAACTGTCATTCATGATGTTTGTTGAATGGTTTATCTGGGGCGCGTGGTTTGTGCCGCTGTGGCTGTGGCTGAGCAAAAGCGGTTTTACCGCCGGGGAAATCGGCTGGTCTTATGCCTGTACCGCCATTGCCGCTATCCTCTCCCCAATTCTGGTCGGCTCGCTGACGGACCGCTTCTTCGCCGCGCAGAAAGTGCTGGCGGTGCTGATGTTTGCCGGCGCGATTCTGATGTACTTCGCGGCACAGCAAACCCAGTTCAGCACCTTCTTCCCGCTGCTGCTGGTTTACTCCCTGACCTACATGCCCACCATCGCGCTGACCAACAGCATTGCCTTCGCGAACGTGGACGACGTCGAGGCCGACTTCCCGCGTATCCGCGTGATGGGCACCCTCGGCTGGATAGCCTCCGGTCTGGCGTGCGGCTTCCTGCCGCAGATGCTGGGCTATAGCGATATTTCCGATACCAATATTCCCCTGCTGATGACCGCCGCCAGCTCCGCCCTGCTCGGCGTGTTTGCCCTCTTCCTGCCGAACACACCGCCAAAAAGTACCGGCAAGCTGGACTTTAAAGTGATGCTGGGGCTGGACGCGCTGATCCTGCTGCGCGACAGAAACTTCCTCGTGTTCTTCTTCTGCTCGTTCCTGTTCGCCATGCCGCTGGCCTTCTACTACATTTTCGCCAACGGCTATCTCACTGAAGTGGGGATGAAAAACGCCACCGGCTGGATGACGCTCGGCCAGTTCTCGGAAATCTTCTTTATGCTGGCGCTGCCGTTCTTTACCAAACGCTTTGGTATTAAGAAGGTCTTACTGCTGGGTCTGATTACCGCCGCCATCCGCTACGGGTTCTTCGTTTACGGCGGTGCGGAACAATACTTCACCTACGCCCTGCTGTTCCTCGGCATTCTGCTGCACGGCGTGAGCTACGACTTCTACTACGTCACCGCGTATATCTACGTGGATAAAAAAGCGCCGGTGCATATGCGCACCGCCGCGCAGGGCCTGATTACGCTCTGCTGTCAGGGCTTTGGTAGCCTGCTGGGTTACCGCCTGGGCGGCGTGATGATGGAAAAAATGTTCGCCTACAAAGAGCCGGTGAAGGGGCTGACCTTCAACTGGGCCGGAATGTGGACATTTGGCGCAATCATGATTGCCGTGATTGCCGTGCTGTTTATGCTGTTTTTCCGCGAATCGGACAAAGAGATCGCTGCAATTGCGGTGGTTGATGGCGATGCCGCGCTGACACAAGGGGAAGTTAAATGAAACAAGAACGTATTCTCGGTGCCCTTTACGGGCAGGCGTTAGGGGATGCGATGGGCATGCCGTCGGAGCTGTGGCCGAGAAAGCGCGTCAAGGCGCACTTCGGCTGGATCGACCGCTTTTTACCCGGCCCGGCAGAAAATAACGCGGCCTGCTATTTCAGGCAGGCAGAGTTCACCGACGATACCTCAATGGCGCTGTGCCTGGCCGATGCGATTATCGAGTGCGACGGGGAAATTAATGCGGACGTTATCGGCAAGCATATCCTGAACTGGGCGCTTGATTTCGACGCGTTCAACAAGAACGTGCTCGGCCCGACCTCCAAAATCGCGCTTAATGCGATTCGTGACGGGAAGCCGGTCAGCGCGCTGGAAAACAACGGCGTGACCAACGGGGCGGCGATGCGCGCCTCCCCGCTGGGCTGTCTCCTTCCGGCGACGCGGCTGGAACACTTTGTTGAACAGGTGGCGCAGGCCTCCAGCCCGACCCATAAATCGGACCTCGCGATTGCCGGCGCGGTGGTGATGGCCTGGGCGGTTTCCCGCGCCATCGACGGCGAAAGCTGGCAGAACATCGTTGATGCCCTGCCGGGGATCGCCCGCTATGCGCAGGAGATGAAAACCACCACCTTCAGCGCGTCGCTGGCGGCGCGTATTGAACTGGCGCTAAAGACCGTACGGGAAGCCAACGGTATTGAGTCCGCCAGCGAGCAGGTTTATCAGCTGATTGGCGCGGGAACCAGCACCATTGAGTCCGTTCCGGCGGCCATTGCGATGGTGGAACTGGCGGGAACCGACCCGAACCGCTGCGCCATCTTATGCGCCAATCTTGGCGGTGATACGGACACTATTGGCGCCATGGCGACGGCCATCTGCGGCGCGCTCCACGGCGTGCAGGCGATTGATCCGGCGCTCAAAGCCGAACTCGACGCCGTCAACCAGCTCAACTTCGGCCATTATTGCGAGAAACTGCTGCACTTCAGGGAGCAAAGGGAGGGCGTATGAAGGCATTTGCCCAACGTCTCGAAAATCTGCACGCCACGCGCCCGGTGACGGTGCTGGGCGCCGCGGTGATTGACGTCATCGCCGACGCCTACGCCCTGCCCTGGCGCGGGTGCGATATCGAACTTAAGCAGCAGGGCGTGAATATTGGCGGCTGCGCGCTGAACATTGCCATCGCCCTGAAACGCCTCGGGATCGCCGCGCAAAATGCCCTTCCCGTCGGCCATGGCGTTTGGGCGGATATTATCCGCAACGCCATGGCGAAGCAGGATCTGCACAGCGCCGTAGAGGCTGAAACCGGCGACAACGGCTGGTGTCTGGCGCTGGTGGAGCCAGACGGCGAGCGCACCTTTATGTCCTTTAGCGGCGTGGAAAACCAGTGGCAGCAGCGCTGGCTGGATGCGCTTCACGTTCCGCAAAACAGCCTGGTTTATCTCTCCGGCTACCAGCTGGCCTCGCCGTGCGGCGAGCTGCTGACAGGCTGGCTGGAGGGATTACAGGACGTGACGGCCTTTATCGATTTCGGCCCACGCATCGCGGATGTTCCTGATGCGCTGATGGAGAGAATCATGGCCTGCAGGCCAATCGTGTCGCTCAATCGTCAGGAAGCGGGGCTCGCGGCTGAAAGACTGGGTGTGGAGGCTGAAAACCTCGGTGCGGAGTGGCAGCAGCGCTTCGGCGCCGCGCTGATCGTGCGCCATGATAAAGACGGTGCTACGTGGTATGACGGTGACGCCTCGGGCGTTGTTCCGGCGTTTCCGGCGACGGTTGTGGATACCATTGGTGCAGGCGACAGCCACGCGGGCGGCACGCTGGCCGGGCTGGCTGCGGGATGGTCACTGGCAGATGCCGTTCTGCTGGGGAATGCCGTGGCGTCATGGGTGGTCAGCCACCGCGGCGGGGATTGCGCCCCGACGCGCGAGGCACTACTCCTCGCACACAAAGACGTATAGATCGCTGCGACAGTAGCTGATGCTGTACTCAATCGGTCGGTGCTGCTGGTCAAGCGCGACCTGCTTGATCACCAGCACCGGTATTTTTTCGTCCATCTTAATGTGCGTCTGAAACTCGCTGTCGGGCATGCGGGCGCTCACCCTTGAGCGGGTGCGCTGCGGGAAGATATTCTGACTGCGGAAGTAGTCATAGAGCGAAATGCCAATCGCATCCGGGTCGGGAATTAACCCGACGGGGACCCAGGACTCTTCAATCGACACCGCATCGTCATCGACATAGCGAATGCGCTTGAGCAAAAAGACCTCGCTCTCCGGGGAGATCGACAGGTGGTTGGCCACCTCTTCCGGACACTTCACCACCCGCTTGTTGACCCAGAGCGTATTCGGCTTCTTGCCGCGCAGCACCACCTGCTGGGAAAAACCGCGCGCCTCTTTCAGCGAATATTCGAAGATATTGTTGATTTGCGTGCCATAGCCACGGGCGCGCGTCACCACGCCCTCTTCTTCCAGCGCCTGCATCGCTTTACGCACGGTAATGCGCGACACCCCGGTCAACTGGCTCAGATCGCGCTCGCCGGGCAAAATATTCCCGTGCTCCAGCACCCCGCTGCGCACAGCATTTTTTACCGTTTCGGCAAACTTCAGGTACAGCGGCGTGTTGTCGGGCGCGGCGATCCGTTCATTCAGTTGAGCGATTAACCGGGTATGCGCTTGTTCCATCTCTGTTTTCTCAGGCGTGATGTATTCTGCCAGTATACTGGCTTACCACCATGCATGAAAATGGTGTACCGGCCCAATACCGTGACCGACTTCCAGAGTATCAGCTTTTGCCAGCGCCGCCGAGAGCCAGGCTTTTGCTTCGCTAACCGTATCGGCCCAGCTTTCATGACGTGGGCGCAGCGCCGCCAGTGCGGCCGAGAGCGTACAACCCGTGCCGTGGGTATTTTTGGTCTGCACGCGCGGCGCGGTAAAGCGTAGTTCGCCGTCGCGGGTGAAGAGCCAGTCCGGACTTTCCGGATCATCAAGATGCCCGCCCTTCATCAGCACCGCCCCGCAGCCCATCGCCAGCAGCGCATTGCCCTGCTCTTTCATTTCCCGTTCAGTTTGCGCGTGCGGCGCGCCCAGCAGCGCGGCGGCTTCCGGAAGATTGGGCGTGATGAGCGCTGCCTGCGGCAGCAGCTTATTGCGCAGCGTCTCGACGGCGGAGGCGGAGAGCAGCGGATCGCCGCTTTTTGCCAGCATGACGGTATCCAGCACCACGTTTTGCACCTGATAGCGCTTAAGCCGTTCGGCCACCGCTTCCACAATGTCCGTTTCGGCCAGCATGCCGATCTTGGTGGTATCAATACGCACATCGCTGAACACCGAATCCAGCTGCGCGGCAACAAAATCTGGCTCGATGCGGTAGACCGACTGCACGCCGCACGTGTTTTGCGCCACCAGCGCGGTGATGACCGAGCAGCCGTACGCGCCCAGCGCCGAGAAGGTTTTCAGGTCTGCCTGGATACCCGCGCCGCCGCTGGGATCGGTGCCGGCAATGGTCAGGGCGTTAATCCGTTTCATGCCTGCTCCTCCAGCGTGTAGAGCGCGTCGAGGAACGCGCTGGCAAAACTGCCCGGGCCGCGCGAGTGCGCAACGGCCACCGTTCCGGCCCGCTTCATCCATCCGCAGGCGGCGGCGATGTTATCCAGCCGGTCACCCGGCAGCGAGCAGCTCGCCGCCACAACGGCAGAGAGCGCGCACCCGGTGCCCACCACGCGCGTCATCAGCGGGTCACCGCCGGTTACCGTTCGGGTACGTTGCCCGTCCGTGATGTAGTCCACCTCGCCGGTGACCACCACAATCGTATTGATCTGCCGGGCCAGCGCCTGGGCAGCAGGCACCGCGCTGGCGGCGGTATCGGTCGTATCGACGCCGCGCCCGCCCGCGCTCATCCCCGCGAGGGCAAGGATTTCGGAAGCATTGCCGCGAATGGCGGCCGGTTTCAGGGCAAGGATTTGATGGCAAAACCGAGTGCGGAACGCCAGGGCGCCCACGGCAACCGGGTCCAGCGTCCAGGGTTTGCCTGCCGCTACCGCACTTTCAATTGCACGACGCATCGACTGGGCGCGCAGCGCGGTCAGCGTGCCAACGTTAACCAGCAGCGCATCGGCTATCGCGGCAAACTGCTCGGCCTCTTCGGCCTCGATCACCATCGCCGGAGATGCGCCAAGCGCCAGCAAAACGTTGGCCGTAAAGGTCTGTACGACGTCATTGGTCATACAATGGGTCAGCGGAGAACGGGTTCGGAAGTGGTGTAAAACGTGTAAATCGAGCAGGTCAGGCTGCATGGGTTCGCTCCTGCCTTGCGTGAAGAAGCGATGACCGGGAAGGCATCTGACTTCCCTACGCTGGCATTATCCAGATCAGGTAATACGGGTATTTCTCAGCCTTCACAAAGAAGGGCACCCCGAGTCAAAATACTTTTAAAACAATGATTTATTAAAATCAATGTTCTCAATCAGTGTAACCGTGGCCACAGGCCAGGCGCAAGGAGTTTTGATTTATCACGGCAGCGTTCGCGTTATGAATCTTCCTAGACACTTTTCGCTAGCATCTTCAACATAAATATTTTTTCCTGGTATATCCCGGAACAAAAATGAGCTGAGTTCATTTTCATTCGAAGCTTACTAAAGGTTCGATAATAAATAATCGGCAAAAACCCATAAATTTACATAAACTGTCATGTGTATTATTAACCCATTTTAATCAAAACACTTAAATACAATTAATGTATTGGTGTTTTATATCTAATTTCACTCTCATCCATTATGAAAGGCTATCTTATTGTATTATAAGATTATTAGGCCAGGCCTTTCTGGATCGACTCGTTTAGCTATTCCTGCTATTTATGATTTAGATCAATAATCAAAATTACACATTCATAGATAGTTACTGCACGTTACGAAATAAGTTATCAAACCAAAATTTCCACCGTTAATCGTGAATTAATTCAGATATAACAAGACGTTGTATCTTCCCGCCAGGATAGCGCCCTTACTTTATTTTTTCTTGTAGTGATGATGAGAGCTTTAAAATGAACTATTTAAATACAACAGCTATCGCTGTTTTTGGTTTTGTGTTCGCTGGTTCAATGAATACTGCAAATGCAGCGGAAGTAAACGTAAACCTTGACGATAACGTCAATAATCCAGGTGCTCACATTCAAATTCAGGGTACCGATAAAACCGCCTACAACCTTGATAACATCGAGGGGAGTAACATTAAGCAAGACGGGCAAATCTATAACCTTCAGGGCGATATTGAAAGAGCAAATACAGCTATTAATAAAGCACAAGATACAGCTAATACCGCTCAAGATGGCGTAAACGCTAACACTCAAGCTAACGCTATCCTTAATCAGAAAGTCGATGATAACAAAGCAGGTCAGACAATCACTGATAACAAACAGAATATATTGATTGATAACACTAATAATAAAGCAGATGCGGCTTTACAAGGCGTTATTACTAACGGTCAAGCAATCATTGATACAAACACAAGAGTAGATAAAGCTGAACTCACCGCTACCAATGCGAACAACAAAGCAGATGCTAACACTCAAGCGCTGGCAGGTAAGGTAGATAAAAGCATTTTCGACGCCGATCAGGATAGACAAGATCACGCCCTTCAGGATGCCTCTGACAAAGCGACTCAGGCATTTAATACGGGCGCTTATGCGCAATCTTTAGCGGTTGATGCACAAACGGTAGCCGCTGCTAACAAAGCTGCTGTTGCTAACGTTCAGTCACGCCAGCAAGCACAAGAAACGACGATTCAGAATCACAGCGCACAATTAGCGAATCATGAATCACGTATTACTGCGTTAGAGAGTCAAAATAACGCTAAGTTCTCTTCTCTGGAGAATCAGCAGAATGAGGATCGCAAGGAATATCGTGCTGGTATCGCTGGCGCTGCTTCTCTTGCTGGTTTGCATTACGTTGATACAGATAACGCGGTTGCCGTCGGTGCTGCCAACTTCAAAGATGCGCAAGGTTACGCAGTCGGTTACCGTCATAAGTTCGCTGAGAATATAGCCGCTACCCTCTCTACATCAGGTACATCCAACGGTGATGAAATTGTTGCGGCGTCCGCATCTTACGGATGGTGATTTAACAATATTATATTAAAATGCCAGCAAACCGCCAACCAGCAAAAAACTCACCATTGAGTTTAATTAGCTGGCTATAACTCAATACATTGCTGCTAGCACAAAAATGACAAAGTACATTTTTATTTCCGCTGTTTTGTATCTCACTTTTATTTTATTAGGGATATGGATCGGCTTGATGTTAGGCACCTATATTTATAATTGTAATTACTGAGGCAATAATGAAAAAGTTAATGATGGTAGCGGCTATATTATCTCTTGCTGCGTGTTCCTCACCAGCTCAACGGATGGCTGATTGTCAAAGCAAAGGAGTGAGTAAAGATGCTTGTTATATTGCAGAGCAAAACCGCACCACAGCCATTAACGCTGCGGCTGAAAAACAGGCTTTAGAGAATGCTGCTCAACTTGCACAGTCAGCGCACAGGCGCCTTCCTGAAGGCTGCACTCAGGTGATGGATGCTGCGGGTCATTGTGATAGCAAGCCAGCCAAAGTAAGCGGTGATTTAAAAAAGTTATCAGGTGATGCGGATCACGTTATGAATAAGCCTGTCTCTGATGCTGCTGAATATCTGCTTTCGAAAGGCTGGAAGCCAAATAAAGGTTCATGGCACAAGGGTAGCTATATTATGCAGCTGGTTGTCGAAAAAGAGAGAGTTGTAAACGCACAATTATCAAAAATGTGATCTTTACAGGACGCTACCACCTGATAAGATTTACGTAGCCCCATGTTTATGGGGCTTTGTTTTAGCTCGTTAATAGATTTACTCCAGCAGCCACGCCCCGCCATGAATAAGCGATGCCCCTCCCGTCCAGGCAAATAACGCCAGCTCGCGGCAGTCGGCATCAGGATATATACGGCTGCTGAGGCACGCCTCACCCTCGTTTACAAACACTTCCACGGAAGAGCTATCAAAGAACAAACGAAGATTAAGCGCGTTGCTAAGGTTAAGCGCGACGCTTCGGGTCCCGCACAGGCCATACTGCGGATAGTCTCGCTCCAGCACCAGGCGCTGCATCTGCGCATCAACATAAAGGCGTAACCCGTCGCCAAGACGAATGCCGTACTGCTCCGCACTGCTGTTGGCGCAATCCCACTGCAGAATGACCTCCATCGCATCGCAGTGTTCCACCAGCGTCATCTGCTGGTTATTAAGCGTACTTATCGGCCAGGGGAACCACGCCCCGCGCAGGCTTTCAACTTCTCTGGCTGGCTGCATTTGCAGATGGTTATCGGCACTCAGCGTCAGCTCGCGAGGTAAGGAGAGCATACCTGCCCAGCCATCCTCCTGTTCCGGCTGCGGGGATTCCCACATGTCCAGCCAGCCGATAACGATGCGGCGGCCGTCAGGCGTCAGGAAGCTTTGCGGCGCATAGAAATCATGCCCGTCGTCCATCTCCACAAATTCACCTTCACGCATAAAGGGCTGACCAGGCTGCCATTCGCCTACCAGATAGCCGCTCTGGAAGAGATTGCGATGTTTAAATCCGTCTGCCGCCAGTCCCTGAGGCGAAAACATTAGCACGCGTTTACCATTGAGAGTGAAAAAGTCCGGGCATTCCCACATATAACCCAGCTCTTTTTCAGCCACCGCGAGCACGCCCCTGTCCTGCCACTCGCGCAGATCGGCAGACCGGTACACACGCACCTGGCCCGTATCCCCCTCGCGCGCGCCAACGACCATGTACCACCACGCCCCTTCACGCCATACCTTCGGATCGCGGAAGTGATGCAGCCCGGGCGGTGTATCAATGACGGTCCCGTGCCGCACAAAATGGATGCCGTCACGGCTGGTTGCCAGGCACTGCACCTGGTAGAGATTAGCCTCATCGTCTGGATCGCCGTGGAATTTGTGGCCGGTGTAGATCAGCGCCAGCGTGTCGCCATCCACCACCGCTGAGCCGGAAAAACAGCCGTCCTTGTCGTCTGGCCCTTCCGGAGCCAGCGCAACCGGTAGGTGCTCCCAGCGAACTAAATCTTTGCTGCGCGCATGGCCCCAGTGCATTGGCCCCCACTGGGTCGAATACGGATGGTGCTGATAAAAGGCGTGATACCAGCCGTCAAACCAGATCAGGCCGTTCGGGTCGTTCATCCAGCCAGCACGCGCGGCGAGGTGGTAACGGGGGTACCAGCGCAGGTTAAGCCCTTCGCGCCTGGACTGCAGTTCCTGTTCTGCTTTCGTAATGGAATACATCATTTCTCTACTCTTTCGATCAGATGGTGGAAGGTTGCGGCATGAGCGGGTCAGAAGAGGACTTACCCGAGCGCAACAGGAAGATGGAGATAAACGTGGTGCTGAAGACCAGTAGCCCCATGATGAGATAGGACTGGGCAAAGCCGTATTTCTCATAGCTGTAACCTGCCAGCGGCGACAGCACCGAGGCAATCACCGAGCTTGTACAGGCAAAGCCCACCAGATAGAGGGTGGAAGAGAGCCGCTTATCAAAATGCAGGCTGTTGTATTTAAAGATGGAGACCAGCAAAACGGGTAGTTCAACCGCGTGCAATAGCTTGGTAATGGAGATCAATACCGGTCCCTCAACCAGACCCGATGCCACCATACGCATCGCCATCACCATTCCGGCGAAAATCAGGCCGTTTTTCGCACCGAGGCGATTCACCAGCCACGGGGCGCAGAACATGCCCGCCGCTTCCAGGAAAACCTGGAAGGAGTTGAGATAGCCGTACATGGCGTTTCCTTCCTGCAGCGTCGGGAACTGTGAGGAGAAATAGACCGGGAACTGCTGGTCGTAGACGCCATAAATACAGGTGCCAATAACGAAAAACACCAGCGCCCAGAAGCGCGGCAGCGTCAACAGACGTAAGGCATCCTCCAGCGTGACCTTACCGCCGGATACCGCCTCCTGCATGGCGTGCGGCGCGGAAGAGACTCTTAGGCGCGCCAGCAACACAAAAAACACCAGCCCGGCGCAGCTCGCCACCGCGAAGTTCAGCTTCGGATTGATGTTGAACAGCAGACCGGCAAAAAAGGTTGCCACCGCCCAGCCAAGGGATCCCCACATCCTCGCCTTGCCAAACTCAAACTGACTCTGGCGGGCCACGCGCTCGGTATAGGATTCCAGTACACCAATCCCGCCGTTAAACGTCAGCCCGATATAAATCCCGCCGAAAATACTGCCGAGTAACACGTTAATCTGCAGCAGATAACCAAACAGCAGGAAGGCCGGACCGGAAAGAATGAGCAGGCTGGTCAGAAACCAGAGCAGGTTTTTTCGCAGGCCGAGTTTGTCCTGAATGAAGCCGTAGCAGATTTGCGCGCACAGCGCGGAGACAGACAGCACGGCATAGATGACCCCCGTATCCCCTGCCTTTAACCCCACCTCCTGGTGAAGCCATATAGAGAGCAACGAGCCGGAAGATGACCACGTGACAAAAAAGAAAAACAGTAATGCGCTTAATAAAGGGTAGCTGTGAGAGTGATGCGTTTTCATCATGACATTCTCATGTTGGAGTAATGACGCAATGGTAACGTTAACATTTACGCTTTCTCATGCTGTTTGGTTGAAATTTAAGATGTTAATCACGAAAGTTAACGTTAACATCAAGAGAATGAGATCGCGATCAAATATTCATCACTGAGGTAAACATGACCCGGCCTGGGCATCAGCCTTTCTTTTACATCAGCGACTTAGTTGTATACCCTTTCACGCAGAGCATTAACGGAGTAAGACAATGGCTTCCCTGAAGGACGTCGCAAAGCTGGCTAACGTATCGCTGATGACGGTCTCCCGCGCGCTGAACAGCCCCGAGCGCCTTAAGCCGGAAACGCTGGCGCGCGTTCAGCTGGCTATTGAGCAGACCAGCTACGTGCCCGATCTGTCCGCCAAGAAAATACGCGGCGCGCATGCCTCGCCTAAAACCATAGGGGTACTGGCGCTCGATACGGTGACGACGCCGTTCTCGGTGGAGATCACGCTGTCTATTGAAGAGACGGCCAGAATGCACGGCTGGAACAGCTTCGTGATGAATATGTTTACCGATGACAATCCGGACGCCATTGTCGACCTTCTCCTCTCTCATCGGCCCGACGGAATTATCTACACCACCATGGGGTTACGTCAGGTTCCTCTCCCGGCCAAACTCCTCACCCTTCCCTGCGTGCTGGCCAACTGCGAAAGCGACGGCGAAAAGGTCGCCAGCTATATTCCCGATGATGAGCAAGGGCAATATACCGCCGTGCGGGCGTTACTCGCGGAGGGTTATCGACGCCCTCTCTGCCTGCATTTACCTGAGGGGCATCTGGCCACAACCCGCCGTCGTCAGGGGCTGGAGCGTGCATGCCGTGAAGCGGGGCTCGATCCGGACAGCCTGGAGCACTGCTATATGGCACTCGGCGATGAGCACTATCGCGACATTCCGGCCGTGTTGCTGGCGCACATGCAGAATGGCATTCCCAGGTTCGACGCCGTTATCTGCGGTAACGATCGTATCGCGTTTATGGTGTACCAGACGCTACTGGGACAAGGGCTTCGTATACCGGACGACGTCGCGGTGATCGGCTATGACAATATGGTTGGCATTGGGGAGTTGTTCCTTCCTCCTCTCACGACGGTACAACTGCCGCACTATGAAATTGGTCGCCTGAGCGCCCTGCATATTATTAACGGTGAAGAACATCAGGAAACCACGCGCGTAGAAAGTCCATTTTTACTGCGTGATTCCGTTGCACAGGCAACGTGAGCACCGTTTTCTGCACCTGCGGGATAAACAGGCAAAGCTTCCCTCCTTTTATGCCGTTCAATGGCACGATTTGTCACACTCTTTTCTGCGGCTTTACACACCGGGCAAATAGCCTGTAACTACCTGTTTTTATTTGGCATAAAATACAATTTTCATTTTAAAAAAGGGGATATTTCCTCGCTATACACACGTGTCACAAAACAGTAAACAAATTAACCATTGAGCCCTGTGGCAAAAGGCTCTATATTGGCGGCGTTTTTTTCAGGCCCCTTCTGTTTTTTAACTTTTTATTCAATCGTGGCTCATAACGAAGCGGCGGTTGTAGGAGTGATATGATGACGGATAAAGTCCGTATTGACACCGTAGATGCCCACAAAAGCAACGAAACCTATCTGGCCCGTCAGGCCGAGTTTGAATCTAACGTCAGGAGTTATCCGCGCAAACTGCCTTTAGCCATCACTAAAGCAGAAGGCGTGTGGATCACCGATGCAGATAATAAAGAATACCTTGACTGTTTAGCAGGTGCAGGGACCCTTGCGCTTGGCCATAACCATCCTGATGTGCTGAAAAGCATCCAAAATGTCATTACCAGCGGCTTGCCGTTACATACTCTGGATCTGACTACGCCTCTGAAAGACGCGTTTTCCGAATACCTGCTCTCTCTGCTGCCTGGTCAGGGCAAAGAGTACTGCCTGCAGTTCACCGGTCCATCCGGTGCTGACGCCGTTGAAGCAGCGCTGAAGCTGGCGAAAAAAGTGACCGGCCGTAGCGGTATCATCAGCTTCTCTGGTGGTTACCACGGCATGACCCACGGCGCACTGTCCGTGACCGGCAACCTGTCACCGAAAGAAGCGGTAGACGGTATGATGCCAGAAGTGCAGTTCATGCCTTACCCGCACGAATACCGTTGCCCGCTGGGTATCGGTGGTGAAGCGGGCGTGAAAGCGCTGACTTACTACTTCGATAACCTGATCAACGACGTTGAAAGCGGCGTGCGTAAACCTGCTGCGGTGATCCTGGAAGCGGTTCAGGGCGAAGGCGGCGTGAACCCGGCTCCGGCTGAGTGGCTGCAGCGCATCCGTAAAGTGACTCAGGAACACGGCATTCTGCTGATCCTCGACGAAGTTCAGGCTGGCTTTGCCCGTACCGGTAAATTCTTCGCCTTCGAACACGCGGGCATCGAGCCAGACATCATCGTGATGTCTAAAGCAGTCGGTGGCGGTCTGCCGCTGGCCGTGCTCGGCATCAAAAAGCAGTTCGACGCATGGGCGCCAGGTCACCACACCGGTACCTTCCGCGGCAACCAGCTGGCGATGGCAACCGGTCTGACGACGCTGAAAATCCTGAAAGACCAGAACATCGCAGGCAAAGTGGCGGCACAGGGCGAATGGCTGAAAGGCCAGCTGAAAGAGATGGCGAAACGTTATCCGGTTATCGGCCACGTGCGCGGTCTGGGCATGATGATCGGTATTGAGATCGTTAAGCCGCACGAAGCCGCTGACCACATGGGCTGCTTCCCGGGCGACGGCGAGCTGTCTGCACTGATTCAGAAGAAGTGCTTCGAAGCCGGTCTGATTCTGGAGCGCGGTGGTCGTAACGGTATCGTTCTGCGTCTGCTGCCTTCTCTGCTGATCAGCGATGAAGAGCTGAAGATCTTCCTGGATAAATTTGAGCAGGCACTGCTTGCTGCGGGCGTTCGCCCGGCGTAACCGGAGTTATTGATTACGATGTCTGATTCAAACCCAATTTTGTTCTCCTCTGCGCAGAGCATTGAAGCTTACCAGCAGGCGATTGAACAAAGCACTCAGGCTGTGATGCAGTGGCTAAAACAGCCTGAGATGTACCAGGGCAAAACGGTCGCGGAACTGCGCGACCGTATTAAGCTGGATTTCAACCCGAAAGGGCTGGGCAACGAAGCGGCGATTGAACGCGCCGTGGAGTTCTTCCTGAAAGACAGCCTGTCCGTTCATCACCCGCAGTGTGTGGCGCACCTGCACTGCCCAAGCCTGGTCGTAAGCCAGGCGGCGGAAGTGCTGATCAACGCCACTAACCAGAGTATGGACTCCTGGGATCAAAGCCCGTCCGCAACCATCATCGAGATCAAACTGATCGAGTGGCTGCGTACCCGCGTGGGTTATCAGGCTGGTGACGCCGGTGTCTTCACCAGCGGCGGAACCCAGAGCAACCTGATGGGCCTGATGCTGGCGCGCGATGCGTTCTTTGCGCGTCAGGGTCACTCCGTTCAGCAGGACGGTCTGGTGGGCGATCTGCGTAAGATCCGCGTACTGTGCTCTGAAAACGCGCACTTCTCCGTGCAGAAAAACATGGCGCTGATGGGTCTGGGCTACCAGTCCGTGGTGCAGGTGAAAACGGACGAATTCTCCCGCATGGATCTGACCGATCTGGCGGCGAAAATCGAACAGTGCAATGCGAACGGCGAGCAGATTCTGGCGATCGTCGCAACGGCAGGTACCACCGATGCCGGTGCTATCGATCCGCTGCGCGCCATTGCTGAACTGGCGGCGAAGCAGAACATCTGGGTACACGTTGATGCGGCCTGGGGCGGCGCGCTGCTGATGTCTGAGCAGTATCGTCACTACCTGGACGGCATTGAGCTGGTGGATTCCGTCACCCTGGACTTCCACAAGCAGTTCTTCCAGACCATCAGCTGCGGCGCCTTCCTGCTGAAAGAAGCGCGCCACTATGAGCTGATGCGCTATCAGGCGGCTTACCTGAACTCTGAGTTCGACGAAGAAGCCGGCGTGCCGAACCTGGTCTCCAAATCTCTGCAGACCACCCGTCGTTTCGACGCGCTGAAGCTGTGGATGAGCCTGGAAGCGCTGGGTCAGGAGCAATACGCGGCGATCATCGATCACGGCGTGACCCTGGCACAGCAGGTTGCGGCGTACGTGAAAGCGCAGCCTGCGCTGGAACTGGTTATGCAGCCGCAGCTGGCAAGCGTGCTGTTCCGCTTCCGCGGACAGGTGCAGACGGATGACGCGGGCATCGCCCTGCTGAACCAGAAAATTGGTGACGCACTGCTGGAATCCGGCCGTGCAAACGTCGGTGTGACCGAGCATAACGGCGTGACCTGCCTGAAGCTGACGCTGCTGAACCCAACCGTGACGCTGGAAGATATCAAAATCCTGCTGTCTCTGGTTGAGCGCACCGCGCAGGAAGTTCTGGCTAAGTAATATAAAACCCCTCTCCCGCCGGGAGAGGGGTTATTCTTATAAGCCCGCCCACCACATCCTGATTTTTAATCCCCAGTAGCTCGTCCAGCCCGTTGTGGTACTGACCACGTTCCCCTTCGATACAATGACTAACGTCGGCGTCACGCTCACCTGCCACGCCTGCGACAGCGCACCGTTTTCATCGTTTATCACCGGCATTTTAAGCTGTTTCTTGTCAACCCAGCGTGCAAGCTTTGCGTTATCACCAGAGCGCATGGCGATACTCACCACGTTCCCGCCCTCTTCTGCCAGCTGATTAACCGCAGGCGTGGTGTAACGGCAAATGCTGCACCAGGTCGCCCAGACGTAGATCAGCAGCGGACGCTCCTGGCTGAGCGCCGCAATATCATGCATTTTTCCGTCGATGCTCGTCATCGGCGTTGCACTAAAACTGGCGGGGAGTGTCGGTTTTCGGTATTGATCAACTCCCCACGCCACGGCCAGCGTCAGCAGAACGAGTATGACTCCTTCCCGCGCCCAGCGGCGCAGTCGATTGATTTTGCGGTTATCCATTGTGACCTCGTGTTTTAACGAAGGTCATCTTAACGGGCAATACACCATCACGCTGTAAAGAAATGTCGCGCCAGGGTTACTCCCGGGTATAGCCATAGTCGTAAGCGCTATACCCCGAGTTGTAATAGAGCGCCGCCGATTTCACAATGTCATTGAGGATCACGCCATTTACCTTTACGTTCATCCGTTCCATACGCTTAAGGCTGGTCTCGATCTCTTTCACGCTGGTTTTACCAAAGCGGGCGACCAGCAGCGTTGTGGCTGCTGCTCTGGCGATCAGCAAAGCATCCGTCACGGCAAGCACAGGTGGAGTGTCGATAATCACGATGTCATACCGCTTTTCAATCTGCGCCATCACAACCTGGAAGCGTTCACTCATGAGCAGGTCAACGGGATGCGTAGGTTGAGGTCCGCAGGTCAGTACATCAAAACCGCCTTTCTCAAAGCGTTGAACCGCCTCCTGCCACTCAACGGTTCCGTCGAGCACGCAGGACAACCCCCGATGATTGTTCAGCCTGAACACATTGTGGACATACCCTTTACGCATATCCGCATCAATAAACAGCACCCGCTGTCCGGCCTGTGCCACAATCGACGCCAGTGAAGTACTGACCAGCGTCTTTCCGCAGTCCTGCGTGGGGCCAGACACCACGACAACCCGGTTTGCGGTATCCATCATGGTAAAATGCAAACTGGTGCGCAGCCCACGCATCGCCTCGACAAACGTATCAGCCGGACGGTCAATGGGCAGGAAAGGCACGTTGGATATCCTGTGCTTCCAGTGGGAAGTAAACAGGTTTCTCCTGCGCAGGTGCGTTTTTTTCCATAACCATACCGAGCGCGGAAGCGTTACCAGCAGCGGCATCCCGAACTCTTCCAGTTGTTCTGACGAGGTAATGCCCCGCTTGAAGGCGGAACGCACTAAAACCGTTCCGGCAGAGAGGAGCAGCCCTATCATCATACCAAACAGAATGATGAGGGCTTTGCGCGGTTTGACTGGGGCAGGCTGCGTCACCGCCGGGTCTATGATCCGCACATTCCCGATAGCGCTGGAGCGCGAGATGCTCAGCTCTTGCTGACGCGTCAGCAACTGCATGTATACGGCGCGCCCGGATTCAACATCACGACTCAGGCGTAATATTTCCTGCTGCGTGGATGGCATGGAGGAGACGCGGCTATACAGGCGCGCGCGTTCCCGCTCAAGCGTTTGTTTTTTCTCCAGTAAAGCACGGTAGGTGGGATGGTCCTTTTTGAACAGCTGGGATACCTCTGCCTCGCGAAACGTCAGCTCGTTAAGCTGATTTTCCACGTTAACTACCTGATCAAGAACCGACTTTGCCTCAAGAGATAAATCGACCGAATCGCTTTGCTCTCGATAAGCATTCAGTCGTGCCTCGGCTTCATCCAGTTCGCGACTGATTTTAGGTAACTGATCCTGTAAGAACGTGAGGCTACGGGAATCTTTAGCTTCCTGGCGCGCAATGTTCTGGCTGAGAAAATTTTCGGCAATCGTATTAAGTACCGTAGCGGTCTTGCCGGGATCGTCACCCGTTAACGTTAAGGCGATCATTCCACTCTGTTTCGACGACTCCACAACCGTCAGTCTGCTCTGAATGGCGTTGATCGCCTCAAGCCTGGTAACGATGTTGAGGGTAAACTGGGTTCCCGGAGCCGCATTGAGGGAGGTCACCAGAAGAGAGACGCCCTCTTTAAGTAGCGCTTTTCCAACAACGCCCTCTGCCTCAAGCGTTTGTCCCTCAAGACGATATCGCCCTTGCTCGAGAACAGTGAGTAAAAGCGTTTGTGGATCCCCCTCCACAGACGGAATATTCAGCGAGCCAATCGTGATTTCAGCGGGGTTGCGCCCGTGAACGTGCTCCCAGAAAGCCCCAATGACGGGGAACAAGCGCCTATTAACCTCGTAGGTCAGCCCTAACCGATCAACGGTCTGTCCGAGGACCATCCGTGATTTAAGGAGTAAAAGTTCTGGAGCGACATCGGGTGAGAGATCGGATCTGAGCGAGGTCAGGTTCTTGAGCAGCGCGTTGCCCTGCTTCGCTTCGACCTGCACCAGGGCATCAGCCTGATAAACCGGCGTGACGCTGAAGGCGTAGATCCCCGCACATACCGTGAACAGAAGCGTAACGCACGCGATCATTACCCGGTGATCGAACATCTCAGCAAGCAACTGAATGAGATCCATTTCGTTATTCTGCGGTGTCGCAGCACTATATTTGTCTGATTTAGAAGACGACATTACGGCTTCATTCCTTGTTAACTCAAACGACGAGCCCATTCCTGACTGGCTTTCCCCAATTGCCCGAAAACATATTCAAAGGCTTCACGGCTTTTGCGATACGGGTCGGGAATGTCCTGGGTTTCCAGCCATTGTCCAAATAGCAGCGATTTTCCCCGGTTCTCCGGGGCCATTGTGGCAATAAAACGAAGGTGTTCCGGCTCCATCACCAGAATCAAGTCGGACTGTTGCAACAGACTGCACGTCACCCTGCGGGCAACGTGCCCCTCCAGCGAAAGGCCGTGACGCAAGGCCACAGCCTGCGCACTCGCATCCGCCGGGCGTCCTTCTAGTCCGAAAATACCTGCAGAGGTGACCTGCCTGCCGGGTAATTGCTGACGCAATAGCCGCTCACCAATGGGTGAGCGGCAAATATTGCCGGTGCAGACCACTAAGATTGAATGGAACATGACTACGGCCACGATCGGATGTTACGAACGGTTTCGGTCAGGTCATGTACGCCGCTGATGGTGGGCACCAGTTGGGAGATCACGCGATTCCAGCGCGATATCGGTGCCGTGGTGACGTAGACAATGTCATACGGCTCAAGCTGGAATTCCGTACCCAACACCATGGCTGAAGCATCTTCCGCATTCAGCTGATAGATATTGGCGATTTTGTCGGTGTCACCTTTTTTCGATACCTGGCGAATAACAAAAATGCCGGTTGCATCGGCCATATTTTGGTTAAGCCCCCCGGCATTGCCCAGGGCCTCGGCCAACGTCATGCCGCTACGATCCATCTTAAGGGTGCTCTGTTTCACCACCTCGCCCATTACGAACACTTTGAGCGCGTCGTTCCGGGGAACAAACAGGATATCGCCAGGATAAAGCAGCTTATTTTGGGTCAAATCGCCATGCTGCATCAGGGCATAGAGTGAGAGGTGGGCGTCCTGTCCATTGTGTGTGAGCACGACGTTACGCCAGTCGGCATCCGCCGAGAGCCCACCCGCGGCGTTAATCGCATCCATCACCGTCAGCGGAATATTGGTTATAGGCTGTTGACCCGATTTTTCCACCTCTCCGGTGACGTAGGCTTTTTGTGAACGGAAGGAGGCTACGCTGACGTCCACCTGCGGACTCTCAATGACGCTATCCAGTCGAGCCGTAATCTCTTCACGTACCTGTGAAACCGTTTTTCCTGCCACCCGCAGTTTACCGACATAGGGATAAAAGAGCGTACCGTCAGCGTTGACCCAGTTGCCTGTATCGCTCGCGCTACGATATTGTCCTGCGGGCGTTGTTAACTCAGGATGATCCCAGACGGTGACCGTCAGGATGTCGCCTGCGCCAATACGGTATTCCCAGTTTTTGATCTGCTTGTCCAGATTAGGATTTGCCTGAGATTTCGACACGGGCGGGCGCAGTTTTTCAATCCACTCCGGCGTCAGCGGAAAAATTTCCACGCGCTTATCAAGCTGATAATTTGCCTCTTTCGCCGAAATAACTTTCTTACCTGACACACTTAAGTTCTGACCAGGTGAAAAAACACACCCTGTTAACTGACTAATACTGAGAAATAACAGCGAAAATGCAGTTGTACTTTTCATTAATATAAATATTTCTTTTTAACGTTGCGTTTATCGTTAAGCCTGTAAAAAGACCCAATCCAACCCCATGAAATGTAATCAATTATGCTTATGAGAGATGAACTTCCTGTCCTTATAAAACACACCTCACCCGCGTTTTAAAAAACAGATCCTATACTCGACCTGGTTAAAAAAACGGATGTCAGCACGCTTCATCCGGAGGCAATATTAAATGCTCTTCAGAGAGAAAGCATTCGCCTCGCGTTCTAACTTTGATATGGAAAGTTATTTTCAGAATTAATTAATGAAATGATAAATATTAAAAATATAATGCATCGACAATATTCCCGATACTGATAAACATCACGCAATTGGGCTACACAAAACCGTCCACTTTTGTTACATTTTTTTTCAAACATACCCTGCGTTGATACTTAAAATGGATTGTCTGCTTCGCTTTCGACGTCCCGCAGACGAAAAGTATCTGTAACGATATCACTGGAGAAAAAATGGCTAAGCGTAAACTGCTGCTTCTGGGTGTATTACTGTCTCTGGCGGGATCCGCATTCTCTGCCCCGCAAACGGCCGCTGCACCCTCCGGCATCAAGGCCTATGAAGAACAAGAGTTCATCGCTGACTTCACGAAATTCAAGATTGGCGACACGGCGCCGGCGCAGTATCAAACGCCGGAGTACACCATCAAACAGTACCAGCTGCGTAACCTGCCGGCTCCGGATGCTGGAACCCACTGGACCTACATGGGCGAGAACTACGTGCTGATCGGCGATGCGGACGGCAAAATCTACAAAGCCTATAACGGAGATATTTTCTATCACCGCTAAGACCATTCTGATCCGCCCCTGGCAGGAAAGCGATCGTCCTTTCCTGCGCACGCTCTTTCTCCACGCCCGGCGTGAGGCCTGGCCATGGCTGGACAGCTCAGACTGGCAGCTTGAAGACTTTGACGCGGCCACCCGTGACGAAGTGATTTGGGTTGCCACACAGAACGGCCATCGCCTGGGCTTTGCCTCCGTCTGGGCGAACGATAATTTTCTGCACAACCTCTTTGTTGACCCGCAGTATCAAAGCCACGGCGTCGGGAAAATGCTTCTGGAACAGGTGCAGAAGACGTTTACCAGTACGGGTTCGCTTAAGTGTCTGGTGAAGAATGCGCGGGCTGTCGCGTTTTACCAGCGGCACGGCTGGCACATTGAGGCGACGGGGGATTCTCCGGAGGGAGAGTATTATTTGATGCACTATCGGCTTGGGTAAAGTCAGGTGGCGCTTCGCTTACCTGACCTACAAAACCGTATTTCGTAGGCCGGGTAAGGCGAAGCCGCCACCCGGCACTAAGCGAAGAAGAGGTATTACACCGCGCGGAACGCGATTTCGCCCGGGATGACTTCGCCCTGCCAGTAAAGCTGCGCCGCAACGCGTCCCGCCAGCTGACGATACATCTCTGCAAATTCGCTGTCCGGACGGCTGACCACCGTCGGCTTGCCGCTGTCCAGATCTTCACGCAGGGTAATGTGCAGCGGCATCTGTCCCAGCAGTTGGGTGTGATACTTCGCAGCCAGTTTTTCTGCCCCGCCCGTACCGAAGATAGGTTCATGGTGACCGCAGTTGCTGCAGATGTGCATGCTCATGTTCTCAACGATACCGAGCACCGGCACTTCCACCTTCTCGAACATCACGATGCCTTTTTTGGCGTCGATCAGCGCGATATCCTGCGGAGTCGTCACCACAACGGCACCCGTCACCGGAATGTTCTGCGCCAGCGTGAGCTGGATGTCACCGGTCCCCGGCGGCATGTCCAGCACCAGGTAATCCAGATCCGGCCACATCGTCTCCTGCAGCATCTGCAGCAGCGCTTTGCTGGCCATCGGGCCGCGCCAGACCATGGCGTTATCGTCAGTCACCAGGTAACCGATGGAATTGGTCGCCAGACCGTGCGCCATGATCGGCGCCATGTGGGTGCCGTCCGGTGAGGTTGGACGCTGGTTTTCCGCGCCCAGCATGTTTGGAATAGACGGGCCGTAGATGTCGGCATCCAGAATACCGACCTTTGCCCCTTCCGCTGCCAGCGCCAGCGCCAGGTTTACGGCGGTAGAGGATTTCCCCACCCCGCCCTTGCCCGAGCTGACGGCAATGATGTTTTTCACGCCGTTGACGCCAGGCTGGTTTTTCACGCGCTTCAGCGTGGCGATGCTGTGGCTCAGCTTCCAGTCGATCGCCTTCGCGCCAGTAATGCGCAGCAGCTCGGCGCTGGTCTGCTCTTTCAGCGCGTCAAAGGCGCTGGTCCAGACGAACGGCATCTGCAGCTCAACGTGCAGCGTGTCGTCCAGCCAGGCAACGTGGTGTAACGCTTTCAGCGTAGTGAGATTGTGCTTCAGGGTTGGATGCTGAAAGTTAGCCAGCGTCCCGGCGACCATTGCTCGTAAGGCTTCCGGTGATTTGGCCTGGGATTGAGAACTCATCCCGACTCCTTTGTTCTTGTGAATAAGACCTTAGATGAACAAGTTTACCTGAAAGGCCGTGGTTTGTGCTTACTTAATAATGCCCCTTTTGGTAATATCAAAAACCCTTTTCACAGTTAAAAGAAGTAATGCCTACTATGACTCAAGTCGCGAAGAAAATTCTGGTAACGTGCGCACTGCCGTACGCCAACGGCTCAATCCACCTCGGCCACATGCTGGAGCATATCCAGGCTGATGTCTGGGTCCGTTACCAGCGAATGCGCGGCCACGAGGTTAACTTCATCTGTGCGGACGATGCCCACGGCACGCCGATCATGCTGAAAGCACAGCAGCTGGGGATCTCCCCGGAGCAGATGATTGCCGAAATGAGTCAGGAGCATCAGACCGATTTTGCTGGCTTTGACATCAGCTATGACAACTATCACTCCACGCACAGCGACGAAAACCGCGAGCTGTCGGAGCTGATCTACACCCGTCTGAAAGAGAACGGTTTTATCAAAAACCGCACCATCTCTCAGCTGTACGATCCGGAAAAAGGCATGTTCCTGCCGGACCGCTTCGTCAAAGGCACCTGTCCGAAATGTAAATCCCCGGACCAGTACGGCGATAACTGCGAAGTGTGCGGCGCGACCTACAGCCCAACCGAGCTTATCGAGCCGAAATCCGTGGTTTCCGGCGCCACGCCTGTGATGCGTGACTCCGAGCACTTCTTCTTCGACCTGCCGTCCTTCAGCGAAATGCTGCAGGCGTGGACCCGCAGCGGCGCGCTGCAGGAGCAGGTAGCGAACAAGATGCAGGAGTGGTTCGAATCCGGCCTGCAGCAGTGGGATATCTCCCGCGATGCGCCGTATTTCGGCTTCGAAATCCCGAACGCACCGGGCAAATACTTCTACGTCTGGCTGGACGCGCCAATCGGCTACATGGGCTCCTTCAAGAACCTGTGCGACAAGCGTGGCGACACCGTCAGCTTCGACGAATACTGGAAGAAAGACTCTACCGCCGAGCTGTACCACTTCATCGGCAAAGACATCGTTTACTTCCACAGCCTGTTCTGGCCGGCCATGCTGGAAGGCAGCAACTTCCGCAAGCCAACCAACCTGTTTGTTCACGGCTACGTGACGGTGAACGGCGCCAAGATGTCCAAGTCCCGCGGGACGTTCATCAAGGCCAGCACCTGGCTGAACCACTTCGACGCGGACAGCCTGCGCTACTACTACACCGCGAAGCTCTCTTCCCGCATCGACGATATCGACCTGAACCTGGAAGATTTCGTGCAGCGCGTGAACGCGGACATCGTCAACAAGGTGGTGAACCTGGCGTCCCGTAACGCGGGCTTTATTGCCAAGCGCTTTGACGGCGTGCTTTCTGCCGAACTGGCCGATCCGGTGCTGTATAAAACCTTCACCGATGCCGCCGCTGCGGTTGGCGAAGCCTGGGAAAGCCGTGAATTCGGTAAAGCGATTCGTGAAATCATGGCGCTGGCCGACGTTGCCAACCGCTATGTGGACGAGCAGGCCCCGTGGGTGGTCGCGAAACAGGAAGGCCGTGACGCCGACCTGCAGGCGATCTGCACCATGGGTCTGAACATGTTCCGCGTGCTGATGACCTGGCTGAAGCCGGTTCTGCCACAGCTGGCAGCCCGCGCTGAAGCGTTCCTGAACACCGAACTGACCTGGGATGCAATCCAGCAGCCGCTGCTCGGCCATAAGGTGAACACCTTCAAGGCGCTGTACAACCGCATCGAGATGAAGCAGGTTGAAGCCCTGGTAGAAGCATCCAAAGAAGAAGTGAAGGCGGCTGCGGCACCGGTCACCGGCCCGCTGGCGGACGATCCGATTCAGGAAACCATTACCTTCGATGATTTCGCCAAAGTCGACCTGCGCGTGGCGCTGATCGAGAACGCGGAGTTCGTGGACGGCTCTGACAAGCTGCTGCGCCTGACGCTGGATCTGGGCGGCGAGAAGCGCAACGTCTTCTCCGGGATCCGCTCTGCGTATCCGGATCCGCAGGTGCTGATCGGCCGTCAGACCGTGATGGTGGCGAACCTGGCGCCGCGTAAAATGCGCTTCGGCATCTCTGAGGGGATGGTGATGGCCGCAGGCCCTGGCGGGAAAGATATCTTCCTGTTAAGCCCTGACGAAGGCGCGAAGCCGGGTCAGCAGGTGAAATAACAAAAAAGCCGGAGATTATCTCCGGCTTTTTTTGCCCGGCGGCGCTACGCCTGCACGGGCCTACGGGTTTTGTAGGCCGGGTAAGGCGAAGCCGCCACCCGGCTAAACATCACGCCTTCGGGTGATGCACCCGGTGGGTCAGCCCGCGCAGGAAATTACGCAGGAACTGGTCGCCACACTCGCGGTAGTTTTTATGATCCGGTGCGCGCATCATGGCGGTCACTTCCGGCACGGATACGCGGAATTTTTGCTCGGTCATGATCGCCACGATATCGTCCGTTTTCAGCGAGAACGCGATACGCAGCTTTTTCAGCACCGTGTTGTTGTTCACCCGACGCTCCAGCGCCAGCTCTGGCGCGGCCGGATCCTTGCCACGCTTATCGTAAATCAGGCCGTTCAGGAAGCCCGACAGAATGATATCAGGACAGCGGACAAACCCCTCTTCGTCTTCTTTGGTCATCCACGTGTCAAAACTCGCAGACGTGGATTCCATGTCGGACAGCGCAAGAATGCGCACCATGTCGTTATTGTTCGCTTTCAGGGTGTAGCGCAGGCTACGAAGAATATCGTTACTTAGCATAGAGCCTTCGAATGTCGATGATGCAATGGCGCGCAGTGTACCAGCTTTACAGCCCAATCGCCTCTTTCAAACTCTTCAGGTAGCGGCGGCTGACCGGGACGGTTTGCCCGGCGCGCAGCACCAGCTCGGCCTGGCCGTTATCTTCCAGGCGGATCTCCTTCAGATGCGCCATATTCACCAGGTACTGGCGGTGACAGCGAATCAGCGGCGTGCGGCTCTCCAGCGTGCGCAGGGTCAGCTCGGTAAACCCTTCGTTCCCTTCCGCGCTGGTAACAAATACCCCGCTCAGGCGGCTGCTGACAAAGGCCACATCATCCATCTGCAGAAGATAGATCCGGCTGTGCCCGGTGCAGGGGATAAACTTCAGCGGCTGCTGGTTCTCCGCCAGCAGCGTGACGTCCTGCACGGTGCGCTCCTGGCGTAAACGGGTGAGCGTTTTATCCAGACGCTTCTCTTCAATCGGCTTGAGTAAATAATCAAACGCATGCTCCTCAAAGGCCTTAACGGCATATTCGTCGAACGCCGTCAGAAACACGATGTAGGGGCGATGTTCCGGGTCAAGCATGCCGACCATCTCCAGCCCGCTGATGCGGGGCATCTGAATATCGAGGAACAGCACGTCCGGGCGCAGCTTGTGCACCGCGCCGATAGCCTCAATGGCGTTCGCGCACTCCCCCACAATCTCAATATCCGGCTGCTCCTGCAGCAGAACGCGCAGGTTTTCCCGTGCCAGCGGCTCGTCATCCACAATCAGCACTTTTAACATGCGTTTTCCTCCAGCGGCAGTCGTAGGGTAATACGGGTAAATCGGTCGGGCTCGCAGGCGACGGTAATGCCACAGTCATCGCCAAAATGGGCGCGCAGGCGTTTATCCACCAGGCTCATCCCTAAACCGCCGGAGGCGGAAGGCTGATAAAGCCCGGCATTATCTTCAATATCCAGCACCAGGTGATGGTTGAATCGGCTGGCGGCAATGGTTATCTCCCCCCTTCCCAGCAGCTGTGATGTACCGTGCTTAATGGCGTTTTCCACAATCGGCTGCAGGGTAAAGGCCGGAAGATGCTGATACGCCAGCTCGTCCGGCACGGAGAGCGACACCTGCAGACGCGACTGGAAACGCGCCTGCTCAATCTGCAGATAGGCATTCACGTGCTCAATCTCATCGGCGAGGGTCACGATCTCCGACGGCCGCTTCAGGTTCTTGCGGAAAAAGGTCGACAGAAACTGCACCAGTTGGGCGGCCTGATCGCTGTCGCGGCGGATCACCGCTTTGAGCGTATTGAGGGCGTTGAACAGGAAATGCGGATTGACCTGCGCATGCAGCAGCTTAATCTCCGACTGCGTCAGCAGGGCTTTCTGCCGCTCATACTGCCCGGCGAGGATTTGCGCGGACAGCAGCTGGGCGATCCCCTCCCCCAGCGTGCGGTTGATGGAGCTGAACAGACGGTTTTTCGCCTCATACAGCTTGATGGTGCCCATCACCCGCTGATTCTCGCCGCGAAGCGGAATCACCAGCGTGGAGCCCAGCTTGCACTGGGGATGCAGCGAACAGCGGTAAGGCACTTCGTTACCGTCGGCATACACCACCTCGCCGGTTTCGATGGCGCGCAGCGTATAGGCTGAGGAGATCGGTTTGCCCGGCAGATGGTGATCGTCGCCCGTACCGGTAAAGGCCAGCAGCTTTTCCCGATCGGTTATCGCGACCGCGCCGATATCCAGCTCCTTGTAGAGCACCTGAGCCACCTTCATGCTGTTCTCTTCGTTAAACCCCTGGCGCAGGATCCCTTCGGTCGAGGCGGCAACCTTCAGCGCCGTGGCGGAAAAGGCCGAGGTGTACTTCTCAAACATGGCGCGCTTGTCGAGCAGGATGCGCATAAACAGCGCCGCGCCCACGGTATTGGTCACCATCATCGGAGCGGCAATGCTGCTGACCAGGTGCAGCGCATCCTCAAACGGACGGGCAATCAGCAGGATGATCGCCATCTGCGCCATTTCGGCCACAAAGGTAATGGCTCCGGCGGTGAGCGGGCTGAAGACTTTATCCGGGCGACCGCGCTTAATCATATAGCTGTGCACCAGGCCGCCGAGAAGCCCTTCAACGATCGTGGAGATCATACAGCTCAGCGCCGTCATCCCGCCCATGGAATAGCGATGCAGCCCCCCGGTTAAACCGACAAGCCCCCCGACGACGGGACCGCCGAGCAGCCCGCCCATCACCGCGCCGATAGCGCGCGTATTGGCAATAGAGTCTTCGATATGAAGACCAAACCAGGTCCCCATAATGCAGAATATGGAAAATACGACGTAGCAGAGGAATTTGTGCGGCAGACGGACGGTGACCTGCATCAGCGGGATAAACAGGCGCGTTTTGCTCATCAGCCAGGCAATGACCAGAAACACACACATCTGCTGAAGCAACAGCAGCACCAGGTTAAACTCGTACATACTCAAAACCGCACACGCTAAAAAACGCGTAACATACACGGATGCGGCTCAACTTTCTTTGAAGCATCCCAAAAAAGCGCAAAATCGTGCCCGTTATCACACCTTTTTCAGAATATCGCATACGCTTCGCATTCTTTGCGTAAAAAACAATCAATTCTTCCTGGTTCGGCAAAGTGGGTCTACAGTTAAGCTGGGGACGCGTAAGCCAGGGGGCGAATATGGCGCTTTACACGATCGGTGAAGTGGCACTCCTTTGTGATATCAATCCCGTTACCCTACGGGCGTGGCAGCGACGGTATGGATTACTCAAACCGCAGAGGACCGACGGTGGGCATCGCCTTTTTAATGATGACGATATCGACCGCATTCGCGAAATCAAAAGCTGGATCGACAACGGCGTGCAGGTTGGGAAAGTGAAGTCCCTGCTGAGCCACGACGACCCGGATACGCAACATCTCTGGCGCGAACAACAGGAAACCCTGCTGCGGCTCCTGCAGGCGGGCAACCTGCAGCGCCTGCGTGGATGGATAAAAGAGCAGGGTCGCGATTACCCGGCGCAGACGCTGATCTCCCATCTTTTCATTCCGCTCCGGCGACGCCTGCAGTGCCAGCAGTCCACCCTGCAGGCGCTGCTCAGCATGCTCGACGGCGTGCTGATCAACTACATTGCCGTCTGCCTTGCCTCAGCGAAGAACAAAGCCGGAAAAGATGCGCTGGTTGTCGGCTGGAACGTACACGATACCACCCGCCTGTGGCTGGAAGCGTGGATTGCCACCCAGAAGGGCTGGCGCGTGGATGTTCTGGCGCACTCGCTGGCGCAGCTCAGACCTGAGTTTTTCGACGGCCAGACCCTGCTGGTCTGGTGTGGCGAAGTGCCGTCCGCCTCGCAGCAACAGCTGCTGACGGAATGGCGTGAGAATGGTTACCCGGTCTATTCCCTTGGTCCGGATGAGCCATAACGGCATTTAATGGTTCATTAACAGCTGCGCTTCACCGTATAATTGTTCCGTTAACAACAGGAGCACATGATGAAGGCAACCAAACTGGCCATTATTACCCTTTTTGTCCTGATGGCCGTAAGCGGTATCGGCGGCGTGATGCTGGCAGGGTACTCGTTTATTGTTCGCGGCGGTGTCGGCTGAGGTACAGCGCCAGCCGCTCAAAAGCGCGATCGACGACGATTGCCGCCAGCGCAACCAGCAGCGCTCCCTGCACAATATACGCCGTATTAAACCCGCTTAAGCCGATAATGATCGGCGTGCCCAGCGTATTAGCGCCGACCGTCGACGCAATGGTCGCCGTCCCGATGTTAATGATGACCGACGTGCGGATCCCGGCAATGATAACCGGTGCCGCTAGCGGCAGTTCAACCTTGCGCAGCCGCTGGCCGCGACTCATCCCCATCCCTTCCGCCACGCTCAGCACGGACGCAGGTACCGCCGCGAGGCCCGCCAGCGTGCCCTGCAGCACCGGCAATACGCCGTACAGAATCAGCGCAATGATGGCAGGCTGTTGGCCAAAGCCCATCACCGGCACCGCTATCGCCAGCACCGCCACCGGGGGAAACGTCTGTCCGATGGCCGCAATCGTCTCCACCAGCGGGCGAAACTCCCGGCCCGCGGGCCGCGTGACCGCGATGCCCGCCCCCACGCCCAGCACAACCGCGATGGCGCTTGAGAGCGCCACCAGCCAGAGATGCGCCAGGGCGAGATTAATGAAGCTCTCCTGCTGATATACCGGCCGCGGCAGCCCGGGAAAGAGACTGTTAAACAGCGCCGCGCTGTGGGGCATCAGAAACAGTAAGCCGACAAAGAGCGCTACCAGCCAGAGAAGCGGATCACGCAGTGCCTTCACGCGTCACCTCCCCGGCCAGCAGATCGCGAAAGTGTAAGGTGCCGCACGGCGCGCCCCGGGCATCCGAAACGGGCAATACTTCGCACTGGCGCGCGACAAACGCGGAGAGCGCATCCCGCAGGCTCATCTGCGCCTGCAGCGGTTCGCCGCTCACCGGCGCCGCCTCCCGACGCATATAGTCGCTCACCGTTCGCAGGGAGAGCAGCCTGACGCCCAACTCGCTGCGGCCAAAAAACTCGCGCACAAAGTCATTCTTCGGCCAGGTTAACAGCTCAAGCGGCGAGCCCTGCTGCACCACTTCGCCATGATCCATCAGCACCAGATGGTCAGCCAGGCGCAGGGCTTCATCAATATCGTGCGTCACGAGCACGATCGTGCGTCCGAGAATGCGGTGAATGCGGGTCATCTCCGCCTGCAGCGCCCCGCGCGTGACCGGATCCAGCGCGCCGAAGGGTTCGTCCATCAGCAGCACCTGCGGGTTGGCCGCCAGCGCGCGCGCCACGCCCACGCGCTGCTGCTGCCCACCGGAAAGCTGGTGCGGATAGCGGTCGCGCAGCGCGGGCTCTAGCCCCAGCAGAGCCATCAGCTCATCAACACGTTCGGCGATTTTCGTCCGCGACCATTTCTCCAGCTGCAGCACGGTGGCGATGTTCTGCGCCACCGTCCAGTGCGGAAACAGGCCGATGGACTGAATGGCATAGCCCATCCGACGGCGCAGCTCCAGCACCGGCAGGCTGCGGATCTCTTCCCCGGCAAAGCGGATCAGCCCGCTGTCATGCTCCACCAGCCGGTTGATCATCTTCAGGGTGGTGGATTTGCCCGACCCGGAGGTGCCAATCAGCACGGAAAACGCGCCCTCGGCAAAGTTCAGGTTCAGGTGGCTCGCCGCGGGGCGACCGGCAAAGGTTTTACTGACATCATGAAATTCAATCATTGGCTCTTCTCCCGAGCAGCGCGAGCCATAAGGCAAACAGTGCGTCGACGACCACCGCCAGCGCAATCGTGGGCACCACGCCCAATAACACCAGATCCAGGGCACTGCTCAGCAGCCCCTGGAAGACCAGCGCGCCAAAGCCGCCCGCGCCAATCAGCGCCGCAATCACCGCCATGCCGACGGTCTGGACCGCCACCACCCGCAGGCTGCGCAACAGCAGGGGCAGCGCCAGCGGCAGCTGAATTTTCCAGAAACACTGCCGCGCGCTCATTCCCATCGCATGGGCGCTTTCCAGCACGTCAGGTGCGACCTGACCTAAGCCCGCGACCACGCCGCGTACCAGCGGCAGCAGGGCATACAGCACCAGCGCGATAAGCGCGGGCGTTAATCCCGTTCCGGCTATTCCCAGCATTCCCAGCGCCGGAAACGACTTCACCAGCCCGGCCAGCGGCGCAATCAGCAGGCCAAACAGCGCGACGGAAGGAATGGTCTGGATAACATTGAGCACGGTAAAAACCCCGCCCTGGCGTGAAGGATGGCGATAGCACCACATGCCAAGGGGGATCCCAACCAGAAGCGCCGGAAAGAGCGTACCGAAGAGGATCGTCAGGTGCTGCGCGAGGGCATCATCAAACACCTCCTGACGGTTGGCGTATTCTTTTAACAGCGAGAGGTTGTTCAGCTCACCGCTGAACAGCAGGAGTAAAGGAATACACCATATCTGCGCATTGAGCACCCATCGCCAGACGGCGCTGGGGATGAGTCGACGAATCGCATCGCTGCAGGCCAGCAGGCAGAGCGCCAGCCACAGCCACAGGCCGCTGCCGATAGTGGTTCTCGCCAGCGGACTTTCCGCCGAGGCCATATGCGTCGCCGCCAGCCCGGCGCTCCAGAACAGGAGAATAAACAGCCCTTCAGAGAGAAGCAGCGTCAGCCACTGGGCCGGGCGTCCCTGCCAGAGCGACAGGATCACCCACGCGCCCAGCGCCGCCGCCAGCCACCCCGGCGTAAACGACCAGACCTGCCAGAGCGCTTTGCCCTCCCCCGACATCAGGCGGTTTGGGGCAACGTTAACAAACGGTAACGCGACCGCCGCGATGGCTACGCAGGCCAGCAGCAGCAGGACGCGGTTATGACATTTTATTGGCACAGCCTTTTCCCGTTACTTCACAAGCCCTTGTTGTTTCAGGAAGTCGGCGGCCACTTTTTTGGCATCCAGCCCCTCGACGGCAATGCTGGCATTCAGCTGCTGCAGCGTTTTTTCATCCAGCTTTTCGAAGACCGGTTTGAGCCATTCTGCAATGTCCGGGTACGCTTTCAGCACCGCCTCACGCACCACCGGGGTCGGCGCATAAATTGGCTGTACGCCTTTTGGATCGGTCAGGGTCTGCAGGCCAAGCGCCGCCACCGGGCCGTCGGTGCCGTAGGCCATGGCCGCGTTAACGCCGGAGGTTTGCTGTGCCGCCGCTTTGATGGTCACTGCGGTATCCCCGCCCGCCAGCGAGAGAAGCTGCGCCTGGTCGAGCTTGAAGTCGTAGGCTTTTTCAAACGCGGGCAGCGCGTCAGGACGCTCGATAAACTCCGCCGACGCCGCAAGCTTAAAGTCGCCCTTCTCTTTCAGGTAGCGGCTGAGATCCGCCAGGGTAGTCAGCTTCCCTTTCTCCGCCACGTCCTTGCGCACGGCGATAGTCCAGGTATTGTTGGCCGGTGCCGGGGTCAGCCAGACCAGTTTGTTCTGTTCCGCGTCCAGCTTTTTGACTTTCTCATACCCGGCTTTGGCGTTTTTCCATGCCGGATCGTTTTCATCTTTGAAGAAGAATGCGCCGTTGCCGGTGTATTCCGGGTAGATATCCAGCTCGCCGGAGGTAATCGCGCCGCGCACGACGGGCGTGGTGCCGAGCTGGACTTTATTGACCGTTTTCACGCCGTGGCTTTCCAGCACCTGCAAGATGATATTGCCGAGCAGCGCGCCTTCGGTATCGATCTTCGAACCCACTTTTACCGGCTCCGCCGCCTGTAACGGCAGGCTCAGCGCCGCCAGTAACACCGCAGATCCCAACATCCCCTTTGCAATCGTCATTCCGCTATCCTCATTTTTTTGCTGCCTTTTTCAGAGGCTTGAGAGAAAAGCGTAGCTTAAAACGGCGGAATTAACCGTCAAAATGCCTTTTTAGCATAAGGTAAGACGCCTCCCCCGCAGGACGGGGGGAGGCAAAGGAGGGAAAGGTTACAGCAGCTCGAACTCGCCTTTATTCACGCGGGCGGAGTCCACGCCGATAAAGACGTTAAACTTGCCCGGTTCCGCATCGTATTTCATCTGCTGGTTCCAGAACTTCAGCGCATCCACGTCGATCGGGAAGCTGATGGTTTTGGTTTCCCCCGGCTTCAGCGTGACCTTCTCGAAGCCGCGCAGCTGTTTCACCGGACGGCTCATCGACGCGGTGACATCCTGCACGTACATCTGGATCACCGTAGCCCCTTCGCGCTTGCCGGTGTTGGTCACCTCAACGCTGGCGGTGACCTTGCCGTCACGCTTCAGGGTCGGCGCCGACATTTTCACGTCGGAGACCTTGAAGGTGGTGTAGCTCAGGCCGTAACCAAACGGATAGAGCGGGCCGTTAGCTTCGTCGAAGTAACGAGAGGTGTACTTGTTCGGCTTGTCGGCGTTGTACGGGCGACCGGTGTTCAGGTGGCTGTAGTACACCGGGATCTGCCCGACGGAGCGCGGGAAGGACATCGGCAGCTTGCCCGACGGGTTGTAATCGCCAAACAGCACGTCGGCGATGGCGTTACCGCCTTCGGTACCGGCGAACCAGGTTTCCAGAATGGCGTCAGCCTGCTGGTCCTCTTTCACCAGCGCCAGCGGACGACCGTTCATCAGCACCAGCACCAGCGGCTTGCCGGTGGCTTTCAGGGCGGCAATCAGATCGCGCTGGCTCTGTGGAATGGTGATATCGGTACGGCTGGAGGCTTCGTGCGCCATACCCTGCGCTTCACCCACGACCGCAACAACGACGTCAGACTGCTTCGCGGCGTTCACCGCCTCGTCAATCATCTCCTTCGGCGTGCGCGGATCGACCTTCACCGCTTCCTCGTACTGGTTGAGGAAGGTCACGATGTCTTTATCGTTGGTGACGTTCGCCCCTTTGGCGTAAACCACTTTGGCGTTTTCACCGACGGCACTCTTGATACCGGTCAGCACGGTCACGGACTGGTCAGCCACGCCCGCGGCAGACCAGCTGCCCATGACGTCGCGCTTGCTGTCGGCCAGCGGACCCACCACGGCAATGGTGCCGGATTTTTTCAGCGGCAGCGTGTCGAGGCGGTTCTTCAGCAGCACCAGGCTTTCGCGCGCGACGTCACGCGCCTCTTTGCGGTGCAGGCGGCTTTCGGCATTGGTATCTGCCGGGTCGGAGTCTTTCGGACCCAGGTGGCTGTACGGATCGTTAAACAGCCCCATGTCGTATTTCACGTTCAGCACGTGACGGGTGGCATCGTCCAGCTCCGCCATCGTCACCTTGCCGCTCTTCACCAGCCCCGGCAGGTACTTGCTGTAATACTCGTCGCTCATGCTCATGTTGATGCCGGACTTGAGCGCCACGCGCACCGCGTCTTCCGGATCGGAGGCGGTACCGTGTTTGATCAGCTCTTTAATCGCGCCGTGGTCGGAAACGGTGATGCCCTTAAAGCCCCACTGGTCGCGCAGCACGTCTTTCAGCAGCCAGGAATCAGAGGTCGCAGGCGTGCCGTTCAGCGAGTTCAGCGCCACCATCACCGCGCCGCTGCCCGCATCCAGCCCTGCCTTGTACGGCGGCATGTAGTCGTTGAACAGGCGCTGCGGGCTCATGTCGACGGTGTTGTACTCTTTACCGCCCTCCACCGCGCCGTAGGCCGCAAAGTGTTTGACGCTGGTCATCACCGAGTAGCGGTCCGCCGGGCTTTTGCCCTGCATCGCTTCCACCATGGTTTTACCCATCGTGGAGGTTAAATACGTATCTTCACCAAAGCCTTCCGAGCCGCGGCCCCAGCGCGGATCGCGCGAGACGTCCACCATGGGCGCCCAGGTCATGTTCAGGCCGTCGTCCGCCGCTTCATAAGCCGACACGCGCCCGACGGTTTTCACCGCGTCGAGGTTAAAGGAAGACGCTAAGCCGAGGCTGATGGGAAAGACGGTACGCTGGCCGTGCACCACGTCGTAGGCAAAGAACAGGGGAATTTTCAGGCGGCTGAGATCCATCACCTGGTCCTGCATCTTGCGGATATCCTGGCGGGTGACGGTATTAAAGATGGCGCCTACCTGCCCGTCTTTGATCATCTCGCGGATGGCCTCTTTCGGGTTATCCGGGCCGACGCTGATCAGACGCAGCTGGCCGATTTTCTCATCGACCGTCATTTTCTTGAGCAATTCCGTGACAAACGCGTCCCGCGCTTCAGGCGTGAGCGGGTGATTGCCAAACAAATCCTCTGCCAGCGCAGGTTGCAGCGCCAGGCTGACGGCGACACCTACAGAACATAGCCATTTCATGTCGTTTTACTCTCTCATCAATAACCGCCGGACGATCTCGGCCATACCGTGCGAAAAGCGCAGTGTGCCACAAACCCTCCGATCGTTGCAGGGTTATTCTCTGATTTTTCTCGTGAATACTCGACCGCTTAACAGTTAATCGCGCTATGCTTTACAGCGAGAAATTTGCCCCACCACAAGGAGTGGAAGATGTCTTCTGTTCGAACTGACGATAACAAAACCTTTATTAACGAACTGTCGCGCCTGGTTGGCTCCTCTCACCTGCTTACCGACCCGGCTAAAACCGCCCGCTACCGCAAGGGCTTCCGCTCCGGTCAGGGCGACGCGCTGGCGGTGGTTTTCCCCGGCACGCTGCTGGAGCTGTGGCGCGTCCTGAGCGCCTGCGTCGCCGCCGACAAGATTATTTTAATGCAGGCGGCCAACACCGGCCTGACCGAAGGCTCCACGCCGAACGGCAACGATTACGATCGTGACATCGTGATTATCAGCACCCTGCGCCTCGACAAGCTGCACCTGCTGGATAAAGGCGAGCAGGTGCTCGCGTTCCCCGGCACGACGCTCTACTCCCTCGAGAAAGCGCTTAAGCCGCTGGGCCGCGAACCGCACTCGGTGATCGGCTCCTCCTGCATTGGCGCCTCGGTGGTCGGTGGGATCTGCAATAACTCTGGCGGCTCGCTGGTGCAGCGCGGCCCCGCCTATACCGAGATGTCCCTGTTTGCCCGTATTGACGAAAACGGCAAGCTGACGCTGGTGAACCACCTGGGAATCGATCTCGGCGTCACGCCAGAACAGATCCTCAGCAAGCTCGACGACGATCGCGTGAAGGATGAAGACGTTCAGCACGACGGTCGCCATGCGCACGATCATGACTACGTGACCCGCGTGCGGGATATCAATGCCGATACGCCGGCGCGCTATAACGCCGACCCGGATCGCCTGTTTGAATCCTCCGGCTGCGCGGGCAAGCTGGCCGTTTTTGCGGTGCGTCTCGACACCTTCCCGGCCGAGAAAAAGCAGCAGGTATTCTACATCGGCACCAACCAGCCTGAGGTTCTGACGGAGATCCGTCGCCATATTCTGGGCGAATTCACCCACCTGCCGGTGGCGGGCGAATACATGCACCGGGACATTTACGACATCGCCGAGCGCTACGGCAAAGACACGTTCCTGATGATCGACAAGCTCGGCACCGACAAAATGCCGTTCTTCTTCACCATGAAGGGCCGTACCGACGCGATGCTGGAGAAAGTGTCGCTGTTCAAACCCCACTTCACCGACCGCTTTATGCAGAAGCTGGGCAACGTTTTCCCGGCGCATCTGCCGGAGAGGATGAAAACCTGGCGCGACAGGTACGAACATCACCTGCTGCTGAAAATGGCCGGAGACGGGATCGCCGAAGCGCAGGCCTGGCTGACCGAATTCTTTAAAACCGCCGAAGGGGATTTCTTTGCCTGTACGCCTGAAGAGGGCAGCAAAGCCTTCCTGCACCGCTTTGCCGCCGCAGGGGCCGCCATCCGATATCAGGCGGTACATTCTGAAGAGGTGGAAGATATTCTGGCGCTCGATATCGCCCTGCGGCGTAACGACACCGAGTGGTTTGAACACCTGCCGCCGGAAATCGACAGCAAGCTGGTGCACAAGCTCTATTACGGTCACTTTATGTGCTATGTCTTCCATCAGGATTACATCGTCAAGAAAGGGGTCGATGCACACGAACTGAAGGAGCAGATGCTCGCCCTTCTGCGCGAACGCGGCGCACAATATCCTGCGGAACACAACGTCGGACATCTTTATAAAGCCCCTGACGCACTTAAGCAGTTTTATCGCGCGAATGACCCTACAAACAGCATGAATCCCGGCATCGGTAAAACAACGCGGAAGAAATACTGGAAAGAGAGCGCAGACGCGGAGCGGCACATAACGCAAACGTCTGATTAATTCCTACAGCCAAATTTGAGAGATTGTTAAGCGCTCCTTAATCGTAATAGAGTAACCGCTTATCGCCGGAGAAACGTTTCTCCGGCCTTCGATAAGAGGAGCAGGCACATCATGTCGGCTATTGATGTTTTATCCGAGACCGAGCTGGAAGTGCGCGACGCCCGTCCCGATGATGTGCATGCCATTGCCGCGATCTATGCCTGGCATGTGCTTCACGGGCGCGCGTCATTTGAAGAAGTCCCCCCGACTATTGACGAAATGCGTCATCGCATGAAAAGCGTGGCGGAGAACGGTTTACCGTGGCTTATCGCGCTGTACCGCGGCATTGTGGTGGGCTACTGCTATGCCACCCCTTACCGACCGCGACACGCCTACCGCTATACCCTGGAAGAGTCGATTTACGTGGATGCCAGCATCACCGGGCGCGGTTTTGGCACGGCACTGATGGATGCGCTGATCGCACGCTGCGAGCAAGGGCCGTGGCGGCAGATGATTGCCGTGGTAGGAGATGGCAATAACAATGCCGGCTCGTTACGTCTGCATAAAAAACATGGTTTCGTGATTGTCGGTCAGCTGCGCAGCGTAGGCTACAAGAAAGGCGACTGGCGGGATACGGTGATTATGCAGCGCCCGCTCAACGATGGTGACTGGACGCTGCCGGAATAAACGCAAAACGGTAACCTGGGTTACCGTTTTTAGTGTTTGTAGGCCGGGTAAGACAAAGCCGCCACCCGGCGCTGACAGACGGCTCAGTCGTTCTGCGCCGTCGCCATCTGCTCCGCTTTCTGCTTTTTATACGTCAATGCCGCGGCCGGGACAGGCTGCACTTTTCCTGTTTCAATCCAGGTCCGCAGGCGGCTCGCGTCGGCGAAGTGCGTATATTTGCCGAAGGCATCCATCACTACCAGCGCCACCGGTTTACCGTTAAATACGGTGCGCATCACCAGACAGTGTCCAGCCGCGTTGGTAAAGCCGGTTTTGGTTAGCTGAATATTCCAGTTATCCCGGTATACCAGATGGTTAGTATTGCGGAACGGCAGCGTATAGGCCGGGTTCGCAAAGGTCGCCATCTCTTCGCGGGTGGTACTGAGCTGACCAATCAGCGGGTACTGTTTGCTGGCAATCAGCAGTTTCGTCAGATCGCGCGCCGTGGAGACGTTGTTGATCGACAGACCCGTCGGTTCAACATAGTGCGTATTGTTCATCCCCAGCGCTTTGGCTTTCGCGTTCATCGCGCGGATAAACGCGTCGTAGCCGCCCGGATAGTGGTGCGCCAGGCTCGCCGCCGCACGGTTTTCAGACGACATCAGCGCCAGCAGCAGCATATTTTTACGGCTGATCTCACTGTTCAGCCGCACGCGGGAGTAGATCCCTTTCATCTCCGGCGTGTGGCTAATATCCACTTTCAGTTTTTCGTCCAGCGGCAGATGGGCATCAAGCACCACCATCGCGGTCATTAATTTGGTAATTGAGGCGATCGGTCGCACCAGGTCCGGATGGCTGGCGTAAATCACCTTATTGGTGTTGAGATCGACAATCATCGCGCTGCCGGACGCAATTTGCGGCTGAGCAGCAGCGGTGGTCACCGCGGGCGTTTTGGCGACGGCCGGTACGACTGCGGACGCACCCAGCAACAGCGCCAGGCTAAGTAAAGAGACTCGGAATTTCAGCATGGTGAGACTTCTGATAATTATTCACGCACGTTATGACGTACACCGCCTGGGTTGTTGGATAAACACAGGCTGGCCTCGGCATCATAGCCGTCAGCGGGCGTTGTCGCCAGAGGATAATCGTGAACGGATGCTGCATTGCTGGCATTTACGCCAGCAATGCAGTGAACTCAGAAGAGACGGTATCCATAACCCCAAAGAATCACCGTCAGCGCCAGGAGCGCCTCCAGCACCAGCACCCCGATGGCGAGCGTTGAGCTCGAGAAGCTCAGCCCCTCTTCTTTATTGATATTCAGGAAGGTAGGAACCCCCAGATACAGCAGATAACCGGTGTAAAAGAGGGCAATGGTACCGATCAGCGCGCACAGCCAGACCAGTGGATAGAGCGCAACAATACCGCTTAAGAACAGCGGGGTCGCGACATACCCGGCAAAGACCATACAGTGCGCCAGCGATGGACGCTGCGGATAGTTACGCGCCATCCAGTGAATGACGCGCCCCATGACCGCCACCCCCGCCAGCATCAGGCCATAAAAGATGATGGCAAGATAGAGTCCGGTAAACCAGGAAAGCTGAACCACGGTGCCGTCACCGAAGTTCCAGCCGATTTGTGTCGTTCCGATAAAAGCGCATATTACCGGCACAGCGGCCATCAGCAGCACGTGGTGCGTGTAATGATGCGAGACCGTTTCGTTCTCACTTTTAATGACATGCATTTCACGATCGGGATGGGAGAAAAGTCCCCAGACATGGTTCATAGCGCCCCCTTGTTGTCGGCCCGTCAGCGATACCTTAAGTATAATGCAGGCTTTAGATTATTTTATGTACAGTGGGAAATTTCCGTTGATTTCCCCGCCGTTGATTCAAGGGGTATATGATTAAACGAGGCACGCAGAGGGAGAAAACCGTTACGTAATGGATATTAACGCACTCATTGAGCAATATGGCTATGCCGCGCTGGTCATCGGCAGCGTGGCAGAAGGTGAAACCATCACGCTGTTAGGGGGCGTCGCCGCGCATCAGGGGTTACTGAAGTTCCCGCTGGTTGTTGCCGCGGTCGCGCTGGGCGGGATGATAGGCGATCAGCTGCTCTACTTTCTGGGGCTGCGCTTTGGGCCCACGCTGCTCAAGCGTTTCGCAAAGCATCAGAAGAAAATCCGCCGCGCTCAGCGGCTCATTCAACGTCATCCCTACCTGTTCGTTATTGGCACGCGCTTTATGTATGGCTTTCGCATTATCGGGCCGATACTGATTGGCGCCAGCCATCTGCCGCCCAAAATTTTTCTGCCGCTCAATATTGTGGGCGCGATTGCCTGGGCGCTGATCTTTACGACGCTCGGTTATGTAGGGGGCGAAGTGATTGCGCCCTGGCTGCATAATCTCGACCAGCACCTGAAGCACTGGGCGTGGTTGATTCTGGTGGTTGTGGCGGTGATTGCGGTGCGACTGTGGCTGAAGCACCGTGAAAAGACGCGGGATGAGGAGTGAGTGCGGCCTGATGCCCTCACCCTAACCCTCTCCCACAGGGAGAGGGAACTAAAAATACCCTCTCTCACAGGGAGAGGGAAATCTATCCCTCCGGCTTAAACTGCGGGTTCGCCAGCATAAAGCCCCCGTCGACGATAAACGATTGCCCTGTTGTATAGCTGGCGTCGCTGTCACACAGCCACGCCACCAGGCTGGCAATCTCTTTCGTGTGGCCCGGCCTTGCCAGCGGGATTTCCGGCATGGAGCCTTCCTTCACTTCGCTGTCGTCCATGTCGTTCATCGGCGTGGCAATCGCACCCGGCGCGACGGCGTTCACCAGAATGTTGTGCTTCACCAGCTCCATCGCCATGGATTTGGTTAAGCCGCCGAGCGCGTGTTTTGCCGCCGTGTAGGCACTCGCTTGCGGCAGAGGCGTGTGTTCATGCACCGAGGTGATGTTCACAATCCGCCCCCCTTCCCCCTGCTTCACCATCTGCCTTGCGGCTATCTGTGAACAGAGAAACGCACCGTCCACGTCGACGGTGAAAATATTCCGCCAGTCGTCAAACGGCATCTCGAGGAACGGCGCTTTGGTCATCGCCCCTGCATTATTGACCAGCACGTCCAGCCGGCCAAAGCGCGCAATCAGCGTCTCTATGGCCTCAGCGCCTTCCGGCAGCGTGCTTAGATCAAGATGGACAGCCTCCGCGCGCTGCCCCTGCGCTTCGACTTCACGGCAGGTTTCCAGCGCCCCTTTCTCATCCGAGTGCCAGGTGACGCCAATATCAAACCCGCGCTCTGCCAGCATCAGGGCCGTGGTTTTACCGATCCCGGAATCCGATGCGGTCACAATCGCTACTCTGGTCATACTCACCTCCTGAAAAACTGCAAAGAGGTAAGTATAGTTAATGACCTTTTTTAGCCATGATGATAGCCACCGCCCAGCGCGGAGGTCAGCTGCAGCGTGGCGTCCACATACTGCCCCTTCAGCAGCAGTCCTTCGAGGCGCTCTTTGAGGGCCGGTATTCTGGCTTCACTGACCCGGGAGCCTGCAACGATCCCCGCGCTGAAACGCGCCTGCGCCAGCGCCACAACCCGTGCCGCATCTTTTTCAACCTGCTGCTGGTGGCTGTTTTTCGCCATGAGCGTTTCGACTTCACTGGCCGTGTGTGCCACCTGATTGACGGCCTCTACCACCGCTTTGTTGTAGTTGGCTACTGAAAGGTTGTTCTGCGCCTGAGCGATATCCAGCCCGGCGTTAAGCCTGCCGCTGTCGAAAATCGGCAGCGTCAGCCCGGCGGTCACGCCCATCTGCTGCGCGGACGAACGGAACAGATCGCTCAGATGGAGAGCATCCTGCTGTAAGAACGCCATCAGGTTCACGTCAGGATAAAACGCCGCTCGGGCGGCCTCCACTTCGCTCATGGAGGCTTCGATATACCAGTGCGCCTCCTGCAGATCCGGACGGCGTGCCAGCAGTTCATAGCCGAGCGTCGACGGTAGCGAGGCTTCCACCGTTGGCAAGGCGTGCCGCGTCAGCTTCACGGAGGAGGCGTTCGTCAGCGCGACCAGGCGCGCCTCAATGGCTTTCATTTTCCCGTTGACTTCGGCCAGCTGCTCTTCGGTTTTGCTGGCGTTGATATCCGTTTCAACGCCCTCCACGGAGGAGGTGATCCCGTGCTGATACAGCTCGCGATCGGCACCGATAATATTGTCCTGCTCATGTTTAATCTGCGCGAGGACCTCCCCCACGGCGGCCTGCGTTTGCCACTCCCAGTAGAGCCGCGCCACGCTGCTGGCCAGCAGCTGACGGGTCTGCTCCAGCTCCGCTTTTTGCGCATTCACTTTGCCAATCCGGGCTTCGACCTGCGCGCGATTTTTTCCCCACAGATCGAGATCCCAGCCTGCCGTCAGGCCAAAGGTGCCGTTGGTGTACCACGGCCCGGTTGTCCCTGCCGCCGGGTCGGTAATGGCAAAGGGCCCCATCAGCCCCTCGGCGGACATTTTCTGACGTTCGGCATCCGCTGAAAAATCAATCTGCGGACCGTCGGCAGCCATAGCCGCTTTGGCCTGGGCTTCCGCAAGCGTAATGCGCTGACGGGCAATCTGCATATCCGGCGCATCGCTTAATGCTTTCGCAATAAGCCCGTTAAGTTCCGGATCGTTATATGCTTTCCACCACTCATTTTTCGGCCAGTCCTGATGATTCAGAACCGTATTCACCGACGCCGCCGTGGTTTGCGTTTTAATGGGAGATACCGTGGCATGTTCAGGCGCACAGGCAGCCAGAATAAAAACGAAGGGAGCACTCAGAGATAAAATAAGAGAACGTTTCATGACGCCATAAACTCAAAAAATAAAGGCGCAAATTACGCTCGATTCTCTTTATTTTTTTAGTAATGCGTGGCAATGCGTAAATTGTCATAGATTTAAATATACGGAAAAGTATTCACCAAAATTATTATTTAAATTGAATTATGCAAATGAAAAATAATCAACCCGACAGGGTGAACATCCCCTGTCAGGTTGATCGCTTTATTAAACTTTCAGCGAAGCGCCTTTTGTCGCAATAACCTCTTTATACCAGTAGAAACTTTTCTTACGGCTGCGCGCCAGCGTGCCTTTCCCGCTGTCATCGCGATCGACGTAAATAAAGCCGTAGCGCTTAGAGAGTTCAGCTTTTGATGCGCTTACCAGATCGATGGGCCCCCAGCTGGTGTAGCCCATCACCTCAACGCCGTCTTCAATGGCTTCACGCACCTGCACCAGATGGTCGTTAAGGTAGCTGATGCGGTAGTCGTCCTTCACCACGCCGTCTGCGTCCGGTTTATCCTTCGCCCCGAGGCCATTTTCCACGATAAACAGCGGTTTCTGATAGCGATCCCAGAGCACGTTTAGCAGAGTACGCAGGCCGATGGGGTCAATCTGCCAGCCCCATTCGGAACTGGCCAGATGCGGGTTTGGCACCATGCTCAGGATGTTGCCGCGCGCCTGCTGGTTGAGGGCGTCGTCCGCGGTGACGCAGCCCGTCATGTAGTAGCTGAAGGAGATAAAATCGACGGTAGATTTCAGCGCCTCGCGGTCGGCATCCGTAACCTCAAGCTGAATGCCGTTGTCACGGAAGAAGCGCTGCATATAGCCCGGGTAGGCGCCGCGACACTGCACGTCGCCAAAGAATTGCCACGCGCGGTTTTCCTGCAGCGTCTCCAGAACATCTTCCGGCTTGCAGGTCAGCGGATACATCAGGCCGCCCAGCAGCATGTTGCCGATTCTGGCATCCGGGATAATCTCATGGCAGGCCTTCACCGCCAGCGCGCTGGCCACCAGCTGGTGGTGGATCGCCTGGTACACCTCCCCTTTGCTGCTGGTTTCCGGCAGACCGACGCCGGTCATCGGCGCGTGCAGAGACATATTGATCTCGTTGAAGGTCAGCCACAGCTTGACCTTCTCTTTGTAGCGCGCAAACACGGTACGGGCATAGCGCTCAAAGAAGCCGATAGTCTGACGGCTGCCCCACCCGCCGTACTGCTTCACCAGCCCCCACGGCATTTCATAGTGCGACAGCGTCACCAGCGGGGTAATGTTGTGCGCGGCCAGCTCGTCAAACAACCGGTCGTAAAACGCCAGCCCCGCCTCGTTCGGCTGCTGCTCGTCACCGTTCGGAAAAATGCGGGTCCAGGCAATGGAGACGCGCAGGCAGCTAAAGCCCATCTCGGCGAACAGCTTGATGTCTTCCGGGTAGCGATGATAGAAGTCGATGGCGACATCCTTGATGCCGCTGTCCCCAGGGACGCGCTCAACTACCGGGCCGAAGACACCCTGCGGCTGAACGTCAGAGGTGGACAGCCCTTTCCCCTCCTCCAGATACGCACCCTCTACCTGATTCGCGGCAACCGCGCCGCCCCATAAAAAATCGTCCGGGAAAGTTTTCATCACATTCTCCTGTTATTGATGACTGACGCTGAGTAACGGCGCACCGGCAATGACGGACGTTGCCGCCACGGTCGCCACCTCGCGATACTCGTCGCTGTTACTGATAATAATCGGGGTCGCCAGGTCGTATCCGGCATCGATAATCGCCTGTCGGTCAAACTCCAGCAGCAGATCGCCGGGCTGCACCTTGTCACCGACCTTCACATGGGCGGTAAACGGCCTGCCGTCGAGCTTCACGGTGTCGATACCCACGTGGATCAACACTTCAATCCCGCTGTTACTGAGCAGGCCGATGGCGTGTTTGGTCTGGAACAGCGAAGCCACCACGCCGGCAAACGGGGCAACCACTTTGTTATCGGAGGGAATAATCGCGGCGCCGCTGCCCAGCAGGCCGCTGGCAAACGTGGTATCCGGCACCTGGTCGAGAGCAAGAACGGTACCGGTCATCGGCGATAGCACATCGTTTTCGCCCGCGGAGACCACATTCTCTGGCGCGGTGTTTCCTGGCATACCTGCGAGCAGCGTCAGGCCGCAGCTCAGCACCAGCGCCACCACCGTGCCGATAATGCCTCCCCACAGCGTGGCGTCCACGCCGCCCGGCGGAATCATCTGGGCGATGGTAAAGATATTGGCGAAGCCGAAGGAGTAAACGTGGGTGTCACTGAAGCCGACAATCGCCCCGCCGATAGCGCCAGCCACGCAGCCAAAGATAAACGGACGGCGCAGCGGCAGGTTTACGCCATACACTGCGGGTTCGGTGATACCGAAAATACCTGCCGTCACGGATGAACCGGCCAGCATTTTCTGACGCGCATCGCGGGTACGCAGAAAAATGCCCAGCGCCGCCCCCACCTGGCCAAACACCGCAGGCAAAAGCATGGGCAGCATGGAGTCATGCCCCAGCACCGCCAGGTTGTTGATCATCAGCGGCACCAGCCCCCAGTGCAGGCCAAAAATAACGCAGACCTGCCACAGCGCGCCCATCGCCGCGCCCGCCAGCCAAGGTGCCAGAACGTAAATAGTCTGATAGCCGTTCGCCAGCATCTGGCTCAGCCAGGTCGCCAGCGGCCCGATAACGAGGAAAGTCAGCGGCACGGTCACGGCCAGACAGATCAGCGGCGCGAAGAAGTTTTTCATCGAGGAAGGCAGCAGCCTGGTGCTCTGTTTTTCCAGCCAGCAGCTGACCCACGCGGCGAGAATAATCGGGATCACTGACGCGCTGTAGTTGAACCACGTGACGGGGATGCCCAAAAAGGCTTCCGATACCGCGCCCGGCTGCTGGCTGGCGTTGAACGCCGCAATCATCACCGGATGGGTGAGCGCCCCGCCGATCACCATGGTAATAAACGGGTTGCCGCCGAACTTTTTCCCGGCGGTATAGCCCAGCACCAGCGGGAAGAAGAAAAACAGCGCATCGCTGGCGGCAAACCAGATTTTATGCGTGCCGCTCTCGGTCGTGAGCCAGCCGCAGACCACGGCCAGCGCCAGCAGCCCCTTCAGAATACCGGACGCGGCCAGAATGCCAATAAATGGGGTAAAGATCCCGGAGACGATGTCAATCAGGCGGCCCAGCAGGTTCCCCTTTTCGCCCTTCTCTTCCACGACAGGGGCGTCGTCGGTCAGGCCTGCTTCATTGCGCACCGCCTGCCAGACGTCATGCACGTGGTTGCCAATCACCACCTGAAACTGGCCGCCGCTTTCGACCACCATGATCACGCCCGGGTTTTTCTTGAGCCCTTCCGCATCCGCCCGTTGATTCTCTTTCAGTTTGAAGCGAAGCCGGGTCGCGCAGTGCACAAGACTGACGATGTTCTCTTTTCCGCCAACGTGGCCGAGAATATCCTTCGCTAACGCCTGGTATTCCATCTCGATTTCCTTACATCCGATGCCCGCAGGCACCTGTTGACTGAGTACAAAAATAAAAAAACCCGAGAACGACCTTCTGACGAAGGCCGCGCTCAGGTTTTGCCTGCGTGATGCAGTAACAATCCTGTTTTGAGGCTTAACGCCCCTCTTTTCTCACCCGCTCGATATGAATGGCGAGGAACATAATTTCTTCGGTTGTCAGCTCACGCTGGTAGCTTTTGTTCAGGTGCTGCGCAATTTTCTCGGCGCATTTCCACGCCTTCGCGTAGTTGTCTTTGACTGCCGTATGCAGCGAGACATCGTCATCTTCCACCACGGTGCGGATGAGCATCCGCTGGGCAAAAAACTTCAGGTGGGTGACGAAACGCTGGTAGCTGAGCGACTCTTCGTCATACTCAAGCTGCAGCTGATACTTCACCAGCTGCAGGATCTCCTGCATCACCCGCGTCACGTGCATCACCTCCGGCATTTCGCTGTTCAACTGCGCGGTAACCAGATGCAGGGCGATAAAACCGGCCTCATCCTCCTCCAGTTCGACGTTCAGGCGTCTGGCGATAATGGCCCGCGCCTCCTGCCCTAGTTCGAACTCCTTCGGATACAGCCGTTTAATATCCCACAGCAGCACGTTTTTGATGGCCAACCCGTTCTTCTGCCGCTCAATCGCAAAGTAGCAGTGATCGGTGAGGGTGATATACAAGCTCTCCTGCAGCTTGCCCAGCCGCTGCGCCGCCAGCCCGATGATGCGGTCGCAGGTGGTCATCACCTCCAGCGGAATCTGACTCAGCAGCTCGCCGAGCCGACGCACCAGTTCATCGCTTTGTAACGCAAACACCTTTTCAACCCGCGCGGTATCCAGCGCTTCACCGACGCGCTTCTGAAAGGCCAGCCCACGGCCCATCACCACCTGTTCGCGCCCGCGCTCATCCTGAACAACCACCACGTTATTATTGAGTATCTTGGCGATTTTCATCTGAACCCCAGAAACAAAAAAACCTGACCTCCGGCAGATGCCAGAAAATCAGGTTTTGCCTGCCTAAGCAGTAACAATCCAGTTCTGGCACTCTAACAGTTTCATTCGTAGCCTCAATGCGTCACGCGTCAGAAACGTGACGCGGATCGAACTTGCTACCGTGATATCAGAAGGTCACCACCGTTTTCAGCTCGGTGACCCAGGCATCCTGGGTGCGACTGACCCCGCCGGGATGGTGCCAGTACTGAATGCCCGGCTGCAGTTCAAGCCATGACACCGGACGAAAGCGGTAGTAAAACTCGCCGTTCAGGGAATGGCCCGGCACCGGGTGCCAGGCCGGATTGTTGTAGTCGCTCACGCCGCTCAGGCTGTTCAGGTAACGCTGGTTGCGGGCGTACTGGCTGCTCATATCAATCCAGGTTAAGCCAAAGCCAATCCAGTCTTCCGGTCGCGCATCAAACAGTCCGCGGTAGCGCAGCGAGGCGGCATAAACCTGATGCATGTAGTTAGTGCGCTGATCCGCAAGGCTCATGCTGAACGAGGTGCTCAACCCGCGATTCGGGTCATCCTGATGCTGCGTAAGCTGCTGGTTCAGCCCGGCGTACATGAACCAGGTCCGGCTGTGGGTATCGAATCCGTCCGGGTCCGTCGCGCCCGCCCCGCCGGATTTGCCGCGATAGAGATCGGTTTGCGGCGCGTTGGTAAACACCACGCCCAGGTTGTACGCGCCCGGCAGGCCGTTAATCAGCGGACGCGCTTCGATTTCAACCGGCAGTAAGACCCCTTTGCTGCCCTTCGTCGACCAGCTCCAGGCATGGCTGCGGCTGGCGGCCTGCGGATTCTGCTCCATCACGCCGCCTTTTAAGGTCAGCGTCGGCGTTAATTTATACGCAAGCGTGGTTCCCCAGGTGTGGACGTTCCAGTTGTTCCAGGTGAGCGAGTTGGCTGACTTTCCGCCGCACTGGGACAGCAGCTGAAAATCACAGGGGATAATTTGATCGAAGGTCTGCACCTTGTTCATCATCCCGATGCGCCAGGTCAGACGCCGGTCGTCAAAGCTGCGGGCAAAGGTCAGCCAGCCCAGACGGGTAATCGACTGCCCGCCCCAGCTCTCCTGGGTCAGATCGTTGAAGTTGACGCGCGGGTCCTGCACGCGTTTGGTGGTGAGATCGTCATTGTGGTTGCGGTTGACGATGTTCCCCTCGATACGCGCGTCCGGGATACCGGTCCAGCGCTCCAGGTCCTGGTTGAAGGTCAGCGCGAACTGGTCAATATAGGCCACGTGGGAGTCGTGGTTATATCCGCCACCGCCGTTCCAGCCAATTTCATTCAGGTATCCGAGGTTATAGGTAAAACCGTTATCGTTAAGGATTTTACGTATGCCGAGCATTTCGCCCAGCACAGGCTCCGGCGGAGCTTCAAACCCTAATACCGTACCGTTCCAGTCTTGCGCCATCGACAGCGGGGATATCGCCAATAAGGCGAACGCATAGAGTTTATTTTTATATGCCATGATAACAACCTGTGATTGAGTATTGAGTGCGTAACCGGCCGCAGGAAATTTTTCTATTTCCTGTCGCTATTTCTTTTTTTAAAAATCATTAAAAAGCGCTAAGCCAAATATCTCTCCTGCGTAAATGACAGGCAAAAAAAAACCTAAGCGCCCCACAGCGAAAATGCTGTGGAACGCTTAGGTTTTGCCTGTTAACCAGTCACAATCCTGCGTTGAAAACAGTGGCACCTTAACACCGTCGCGCCACGTTGAAAACCTGAACTGTTTTCTGTTTTAAAAAAGTGTGAGCAATTTAACGCTTATTATTTGGCCTGAATCACCCGCGCAATATCAGCCGACGTCTGTAAAGTACGAATCTCCTGAAATAATTCCAGCGCTTCCTCGTACTCTTTGCGTAAATAACTCAGCCACTGCTTAATACGCGCGACGTGATACAAACCGGTGTCGCCCTGCTTTTCCAGACGGCTGTATTTTTGCAGCAACGTGACGACATCTGCCCAGGGCATACGCGGTTCGTTATATTTCACCACCCGGCTGAGGTTGGGCACATTCAGCGCGCCGCGGCCGATCATTACCGCATCGCAGCCGGTGGCCTGCAGACAGGCCTGCGCGCTCTCGTAATCCCATATTTCGCCGTTGGCGATCACCGGAATGGAGAGGCGTTTGCGGATCTCACCGATCGCCTGCCAGTTTATGCGATCGGCTTTGTAGCCATCTTCTTTAGTGCGGCCATGCACCACCAGCTCGGTGGCCCCGGCCTGCTGCACCGCATCGGCGATCTCGAACTGTCGGGCATCGCTGTCCCATCCCAGCCGCACCTTTACCGTCACCGGCAAATGCGCGGGCACGGCCTCGCGCATGGCTTTCGCGCCGCGGTAAATCAGCTCAGGATCTTTCAGCAACGTCGCCCCGCCGCCGCTGCCGTTCACCAGCTTCGACGGACAGCCGCAGTTGAGATCCACCCCGTAAGAGCCCAGCTCAACCGCGCGGGCGGCGTTTTCCGCCAGCCATTCCGGATACTGGCCGAGGAGCTGAATCCGCACCAGCGTGCCGGAAGAGGTCCGGCTCTGGTTGTGCAGCTCGGGGCAAAGCCGGAAGAAGGATTTTACCGGCAACAGCATATCGACCACGCGCAAAAACTCCGTCACGCAGAGATCGTAGTCGTTCACCTCGGTCAGAAGCTCGCGCACGAGGGAGTCGAGCACGCCTTCCATTGGGGCCAGTAAAACACGCATAGCAGTACCTGTGAAAAAAGACGCGCTATAGTAGCCGCTCTCTATATCGCTGGGAAGCGCTTCTGTTCAGGCAGAAAGTCACCCGGCGTTGCCCCAACAATGGCGCGAAACGCCGCCGCAAATGCCGCCGGGCCGGAAAACCCCAGCATCCAGGCCACCTGCTTAACCGGGTATCCGTTGGCGAGGAGATCCAGCGAGGCACAAATCCTTGCGCGCTGTCGCCAGGCCCGGAAGCTAAAGCCGGTATCGTTGATAAACGCACGTGAAAATGTGCGTTCTGACATCGCGGCCCGTTCCGCCAGCCTTTCCAGAGAGAGATCCCAGAGATTGTTGGCAATGAGGTCACAGGCCACGCGATGTAAGCGCTCATCCACGGGCATCGGCAGTTCGGCCGAAATCTGCTGCGTCTCGCTGAGGATATCGAGCAGCAAAACGGCCATGCTGCGCTGGCTTGCCGGGCGGTATTCCGCGCTGAACAGCCCGGCAATCAGCTCTTTGAACAACGCTGTGGCCATAATCACGTGAACCTCGTCTTTCCGCTTAAAAGGCTCGCATTGCGATATCAGCGTCGGGCTAAACCAGACCGCGCGGAGCTCCGTTGTGGATAGCACGCTGTAGGTGTGTTCCTGAAAGGGAGGGATCCACAGCGCGCGCTGCGGCGGTATGACCCAGCGTTTGCTGCCGGTTTCGACCAGCATGACTCCTTTGATGGCAAACAAAAGTTGTCCCTGCGAATGCTGGTGAGGCGGATCGACTTCGCCGCGCGTATAGCGAATTGCCCCTCTTGACCATCCGATGGCATCGTCGTGAATTGGCGTTTTATCGATAACGGTTGGCATTTCACATTCCCCCCTTCCTCTTATGATGCTGCTTGTACACGTAACCGGAGAGAGACGCAATGCACATCCATTTTATTATTCATGAACATTTCGAGGCGCCAGGCGCCTATGAAATCTGGGGGAAAAGTCGCGGCTGCAGTCTGAGCTACACCAGAGTGTATCAGGGCGATTCATTACCTGAGGAACTGGGGCACACAGACCTGCTTATCATCATGGGAGGCCCGCAGTCCCCCGCCACCACGCGTGAGGAATGCCCCTGGTTTGATGCGCAGGCGGAAAAGGCACTCATCAGCCGCGCGATAGAGGCAGGTAAAACGGTGATAGGCGTTTGTCTGGGCTCACAGCTTATCGGCGAAGCGCTGGGCGCCGCGTTTTGCCACAGCCCGGAAAAAGAGATCGGCAAATTTCCCGTCAGGCTCACAGATGCAGGCAAGGCGAACCCGCTGTTTGAAGACTTTGGCAGCGTGCTGAACGTCGGTCACTGGCATAACGACATGCCTGGGTTGACGCCGCAGGCTAAGGTTCTGGCTTACAGCGAGGGCTGTCCCCGCCAGATCGTGCAATACAGCGAACGGGTTTACGGTTTCCAGTGCCATATGGAGCTAACGCCGGAGGTGGTAGAGTTGCTGATTGAGCATTCGCAGAATGACCTTCGCCGCGCGGGTGAATTCCGTTTTGTCGAAACGGCGGAAAAACTCCGTTCGCATGATTATCGCGAAATGAACCAGGTGCTGTTTTCTTTTCTCGATAAGCTGACCGCCTGACGCTGATGCCTTCTCTGGCGCGTTACTTCGCCAGCGCAACCCCTTTCCTCTAAACTCTAGCCTGCACCAGTAAGGTGATACCGGACGTTCCATTCCGGAATGTCTGGTATGCTCAAAATTCATGATGTGATCCGTGGCACATTTTTAGGTTTAATTGTATGATGAATGCGTTTCAGCAAGGACTATCACCATGAGCAAATCATTGAACATTATCTGGCAATATCTGCGCGCATTCGTCCTGATTTACGCCTGCCTGTATGCCGGGATTTTCATCGCGTCGCTGCTGCCCATCACCATTCCCGGCAGCATTATCGGCATGCTGATCCTCTTCGTGTTGCTGGCGCTGCAAATCCTGCCTGCAAAGTGGGTCAATCCCGGCTGCTTCGTCCTCATTCGCTATATGGCGCTGCTTTTCGTGCCTATCGGCGTCGGGGTCATGCAGTATTTTGATTTGCTCAAAGCCCAGTTCGGCCCGATTGTTGTTTCCTGCGCGGTGAGTACGCTGGTGGTTTTCCTGGTGGTGAGCTGGAGTTCACATCTGGTGCATGGCGAACGTAACGTGATTGGGGAGAAAACAAAAAAATGATGGACAATATCTGGTGGTCCCTGCCGCTCACCCTTGCAGTCTTTTTCGCCGCACGTAAGCTTGCCGCGCGTTTCAAAATGCCCTTGCTGAACCCCCTGCTGGTGGCGATGGTGGTGATAATTCCGTTCCTGCTGCTCACCGGCATTCCTTACGAACGCTACTTTGCCGGCAGCAAAATCTTAAACGACCTGCTGCAGCCCGCCGTCGTGGCGCTGGCGTTCCCTTTATATGAGCAGCTGCACCAGATCCGCGCCCGCTGGAAATCCATCATTACCATCTGTTTTGTGGGTAGCCTGGTGGCGATGATCACCGGCACGTCGGTGGCGCTGCTGATGGGCGCTTCCCCACAGATTGCGGCGTCAATCCTGCCTAAATCGGTGACCACGCCTATCGCGATGGCGGTTGGGGGCAGCCTCGGCGGCATTCCGGCCATCAGCGCGATGTGCGTCATTTTCGTCGGTATTCTCGGCGCGGTGTTTGGCCACACCCTGCTGAACGCGATGCGTATTCATACTAAGGCGGCACGGGGGCTGTCGATGGGCACCGCCTCGCACGCGCTGGGCACTGCCCGCTGCGCGGAGCTGGATTATCAGGAAGGGGCGTTTAGCTCCCTGGCGCTGGTGATCTGCGGGATTATTACCTCCCTGCTGGCCCCGTTCATTTTCCCGCTGATTCTGGCAGTGATGGGCTAAAATTTGCGATGCGTCGCGCAAATTTCATTTTGATTTCATAAGTTGCATACATAATGAGAAGTGGATCACATATAAAGCCCTGACGGCTCCGTAAACTACCGATCCATTAACCTTTATGAGGCAAACGCCATGCACCCACGTTTTCAAGCTGCTTTCGCCCAGCTTGCAGAGAATTTGCAGTCAGCCCTTACTCCCGTTCTGGCAGATGCGCACTTCCCCGCCCTGCTGACCCCGGAGCAGGTCACGATGCTGAAACAGGCAACGGGACTGGACGAAGACGCGCTGGCTTTCGCACTGCTTCCTCTGGCTGCCGCCTGCGCGCGGGCCGATCTCTCCCACTTCAACGTCGGGGCCATTGCGCGCGGCGTCAGCGGCACCTGGTACTTCGGCGGCAATATGGAGTTCCTGGGCGCAACCATGCAGCAAACCGTTCACGCCGAGCAGAGCGCCATCAGCCACGCCTGGCTGCGCGGTGAAAAAGCGCTGAGCGCCATTACCGTGAACTACACCCCCTGCGGCCACTGCCGTCAGTTTATGAACGAGCTGAACAGCGGGCTGCAGCTGCGCATCAACCTGCCGGGCCGCGCGCCGCACACGCTGGCGGATTACCTGCCGGACGCGTTTGGCCCGAAAGATCTGGAGATCAAAACCCTGCTGATGGACGAGCAGGACCACGGTTTCGCCCTGTCCGGCGATGACCTGAGCCAGGCGGCGATTACCGCCGCCAACAAGAGCCACACGCCGTACAGCACGTCCCCGAGCGGCGTGGCGCTGCAGTGTCGCGATGGCCGAATCTTCACCGGCAGCTATGCAGAAAACGCCGCGTTTAACCCAACGCTGCCGCCGCTGCAGGGCGCACTTAACCTGCTGAACCTGAACGGCTATGACTATCCGGACATTCAGCGCGCCATTCTGGCAGAAATTGCTGATGCGCCGCTGATTCAGTGGGATGCCACTGCCGCAACGCTTAAAGCGCTGGGCTGTACGACGATCGACCGCGTGCTGCTGGCGTAACCCTTCCGGCGGGCAGAAATGCCCGCCAGTTTGTTGAAAAACCCCTCAGTTGAGTCGCTGTTTCTTGCGCTAACCAGGCGGGTAAAGTAGCCTGAGTTAAATTTCACCTTCGGTACGAGCCATCTGCATGTTAAAGCGCGTTTTTTACAGCCTGTCTGTCCTGGTCGGCATACTGCTGTTGATCGTGCTCGGCCTCGACCGGTGGATGAGCTGGAAAACCGCCCCCTATATCTTTGACGACCTGCAGGACCTGCCCTATCGTCAGGTTGGGGTAGTGCTCGGCACCGCCAAGTATTACCGCACCGGCGTCATCAACCAGTATTACCGTTACCGCATTCAGGGCGCGCTGAACGCCTACAACAGCGGCAAGGTGAACTACCTTCTGCTGAGCGGCGATAACGCCCTGCAAAGCTATAACGAACCGGTGACGATGCGTAAGGACCTGATTGCCGCGGGCGTGGATCCTGCCGATATCGTGCTCGACTACGCGGGCTTCCGCACCCTGGACTCCATCGTCCGCACGCGCAAGGTCTTCGACACCAACGACTTCATCATCATCACCCAGCGCTTCCACTGCGAGCGCGCGCTGTTTATCGCCCTGCACATGGGCATTCAGGCGCAGTGCTACGCGGTGCCGTCGCCAAAAGATATGCTGAGCGTGCGCGTCCGCGAGTTCGGCGCCCGCTTTGGTGCCCTGGCCGATCTGTATATCTTTAAGCGCGAACCGCGCTTTTTAGGCCCGCTGGTGCCGATTCCGGCGATGCACGAAGTGCCGGAAGACGCGCAGGGTTATCCGGCCGTCACGCCCGAGCAGCTGCTGGATATGCAGAAAAAAGAGAAATAACAGAGCCGCCTTTATACTTTCTTTACGCCGGGCCTGACGCTTTTTATCTCCCCTTTACGTCGGCTCTTTTAAGCTGAGTTCACTGCCGCTACGGCTTCATTGAAGAATGACTATGAACTCGATAATGAATGCGTTTTTCCTCAAAAGTCTCCGCCCGTACTTTAACTTTCCCGGCTTATCACTCCCTGGCGCACTTAATTCTGGCCTCTGGCTGGATGAAAAAATTGACGCCCTGCAGCACAACGTTGCCGTGGAAGTGGCCGATTATCTGGAACGTTACCCGCAAACGAAACATGTTGACGTTTACCTGAACGATATCAACGGCACGATGCGCGGCAAGCGCCTCTCGGTGGAGAGCATGCTGAGCCTGGAAAAAGGCTGTTATTTTCCGCTTTCCGTCTACTCAATGGACCAGAAGGGAAACATCGCCGCCCCGCTTTATGATGAACCCGACCGGCTGTGCGTCCCGGTCGCCGGTTCTCTGCGCCCCTGTCCGCAGGATCCGGAGCACACCGCGCAGATCCTGCTGACGATGAAAGACAGCGACGGTAACCCCTGCCCGCTTGAGCCGCGCGCGATACTGCAGAACGTCGTGGCCCGCTTCCACCAGCACGGCCTTTTCCCGGTGATTGCCCCGGAAATCGAGTTTTACCTGACGGGACAGGGCGAACGCGATCCGCAAAATCAGGGCTGTTTTCACATGGATACCTCGTCGGCGCATGCGGCGCTGTTTGACGAGCTGGAACAGCTGGCGCACCTTCAGCGCATACCGCTGTCAGGGGTGGTAGCGGAAGCCGAGTCCGGACAGTACGAATTAAACCTGAAGCACAGCCAGCGCGTCGTAGAGGTTTGTGATAACGTGCTGGCCCTGCGCCGCCTGACCCGCTATGTCGCTGAAAAGCACGGTCTTCAGGCCAACTTTATGGCTAAGCCGTTCAGCGAGCTTTCCGGCAGCGGTTTGCACATCCATTTCAGCCTGAACGATAGCCGTGGCGAAAACGTTTTTGCCTCGCCGGTGAACGCGCTGAGCAGCATGATGCGCTTGTGCATCGCGGGCCAGCTGGCGCTGATGCCCGCCTCCGTCGCCATTCTTGCGCCGGGGGTCAACGCGTTTCGTCGCCTGCGTAAAAACCTGACGGAACCCGTCTTTAACTCCTGGGGCTATAACACCCGCTCCGCCGCCTTGCGTATTCCCTGCTCGGATGAGAGCAACCGTCGTATCGAGTACCGGCTGGCCGGGGCCGATGCGAATCCGTATCTGGTCATAGCCACTATCCTGACAGGCATGCTGTACGGGCTGGAACATATCGACGAGGGGGATCTCCCTGAGCACGACCAACCCGAACTGCCGCTGTTCCAGCAGGAGGCGATTGAGGCCTTTGCCCGCTGTCAGTATCTCACCGACAGCCTGGGCGACGCCTTTTCCGAACAGTGGGTCGCCTGCAAGCTTTCTGAACTCGACTGGTTTGAGCGGATTGTGACGCAGGAGGAGTCCCATCTGGCATAGGGCATAAAAAAGCCCGCTCGGTGAGCGGGCCGGGTATGGCGAGTGACGATTACTTCTTACGGGCGTACTTCAGTGAATCCAGCGCAACCGCGAAGATAATGATGGCGCCCTTGATGATGTACTGCCAGTACGGGTTCACGCCGATGTAGGTCAATCCGTAGTTGATGACGGTGAAGATGATCACACCGGTCACCACGCCGAGCACCGTCCCCACACCGCCGCTGAAGGAGACGCCGCCCACCACGCAGGCTGCAATCGCATCCAGTTCGTACATGAAGCCAAGGTTGTTCGTTGCAGAGCCGATACGGCCCGCTTCCAGCATCCCGCCGAAGGCGTAGAACACCCCGGACAGGGCATAGATGATGAGCAGGTTCAGGGCAACGTTTACGCCGGAGACTTTCGCCGCTTCCGGGTTACCGCCGATAGCGAAGATGTTTTTGCCAAAGCGCGTTTTGTTCCACAGGATCCATACGAAGGCGACCGCAATCAGCGCATAGAAGGTGATATACGACAGGCGGAAGCTGCCCAGCGCGATAAACCCTTGCGTAAAGGTCGAGAAGCCGCTGTCAAAGCCCGAGATGGGCGAAGCACCGACGAAGTCGTAGTACAGGGAGTTGATACCGTAAACGATGATCATCGTACCCAGGGTGGTGATGAATGGCGTCACGTTCAGGTAGGCGATGATAATACCGTTGATCAGACCAATCACCGCACCGATGGCGCAGACAATCAGGATCACCACGAAAATCGGCATGGTGGCCATTTCCGGGAAGACCTTGTTGGCGTTTTCCATCGACTGCAGCAGGGTTGCCGCGATAACCGCCGCCAGACCTACCTGGCGACCTGCAGAAAGGTCCGTCCCCTGGGTCACGATCAGGCCCGCCACGCCCAGCGCAATGATAATACGCACGGAGGACTGGGTCAGAATGTTACTCAGGTTCAGCAGGCTTAAGAACGTAGGGTCCTGGAAAATGATGATTGCCAGCAATACTAAAAGAACAACGTAAATACCGCCTTCTTTCAGGTAAGTGAGAAAACTTTTTTTATTTAACGCACTCATGAGGAGCCCCTGATCTTAAAGGTGCAAAGACGCAAGACGCAAAATTTCATTTTGCGTTGTCGTTTTGGTGTCAACAATACCGGCGACGAGACCATTGCTCATAACCAGAATACGGTCCGTGATCCCTAACAGTTCCGGCATTTCGGAAGAAATGATAATGATCCCTTTATTCTTTTTCGCCAGCTCGGCAATCAGCTGATAAATTTCAAACTTCGCGCCGACGTCAATACCGCGGGTCGGCTCATCCAGCATCAGAATTTCTGGCTGCGTTAATAACCAACGGCCAATAATCACTTTCTGCTGGTTACCGCCTGACAACGAACCAATCTGGGTGCGGTGGCCTGGCGTTTTCACGCGCATGGAGTCAATCACCCATTGGGTATCGCTCTTCATGCGGGAGTTATCCAACAGCCCGACTTTGTTTTTGTAATTGCGAATGTTAGAAATTAACGAGTTAAAGTTAATATCCAGATAAGCATAAATACCGGTCGAACGACGCTCTTCCGTCACCAGCGCAAAACCATTATTAATGGCTTCGTTGGCGTTGTGGTTATTGATTTTCTTACCGTGCAGCGTAATGGTGCCTTCGGCTTTCTCACGAATGCCAAACAGGGTTTCCACGATGTCGGTGCGCTTTGCCCCCACCAGGCCGGCAATCCCCAGGATTTCACCCTTGTGCAGGTCGAAGGAGACATCGCGGATAGACGGCTGACGTAACGAGGTCAGGTTGCGCACTTCCAGGATCACTTCGCCCGGCTTGTTCTCTTTGTCCGGGAAGCGCTGGTTCAGGGAACGGCCGACCATCATGGCGATGATCTTGTCCATGTCCAGCCCTTCCAGCGGCTGCGTGGCGATCCACTGGCCGTCGCGCAGGATGGTGATCTCATCGCACAGCTGGAAGATCTCTTCCATTTTGTGGGAGATGTACACAATGCCGCAGCCGCGATCTTTCAGCTTACGAATAATGGTAAAAAGGTGGTTAACCTCTTTTTCCGTTAATGAGGATGTCGGTTCGTCCATGATGACAATTTTCGCATCATAGGAGAACGCTTTGGCAATTTCGATCATCTGCATCTGGGAGACGGATAATGTTCCCACGCGGGCGCGCGGATCGATATCAATATCCAGCTCGTCGAAAATTGCCTTGGTGTCGCGATACATTTTGTCCTGATCGACAAAAACACCTTTGGTGGGATAACGCCCCAACCACATGTTATCCATGACTGAACGCTGCAGCACCAGGTTTAATTCCTGGTGAACCATCGAGATACCGTTTTCCAGTGCTTCTTTCGCTGAATGGAAATCGATCTCTTTCCCCTGAAAAAGAATGCTGCCAGAATCTTTTTGATAGATCCCAAAAAGACATTTTAATAATGTTGATTTACCCGCACCGTTCTCCCCCATTAAGGCATGAATAGAGTGAGGACGCACTTTTAAATTAACATTATCGAGTGCCTTAACGCCGGGAAATGACTTGTTGATACCGCTCATTTCCAACAGGTATTCACCGGATGACTGAGTTGTTGTGCTGACCATAATTATACCTTGTTGGCCTCGCATATCGCGTTATAAAAGGGCGCAACTCGTTGCGCCCAGTGAAGACAAGTTAACTCTTTTATTTACCGATAAACTCAGCCAGGTTGGACTGGTCTACGCCCACGTAAGGTACGCGAACGATTTTGTTGTCAATTTTCCAGTTGGTGCCATCTGCCGCACCTTTGCCATCGGCCAGGTTTTTCGCCAGATCGAAGGTGGCTTTCGCCTGGTTGTTGGCATCGTTCAGCACGGTACCGGCCATCGCACCGGATTTAACCAGCGCCAGCGCTTCTGGCAGCGCATCTACGCCGAATACCGGGATAGAGGATTTGTTGTGTGCTTTCAGCGCTTCTACCGCACCCATTGCCATCGCATCGTTGTTGGCGATAACCACTTCGATTTTGTTGGCGTTAGGGCCGGACAGCCACGCGTCCATCTTATCTTTCGCCTGAGCGGTATCCCACATCGCGGTATCTAACGCCAGCTGCTGGGTTTTCAGGCCCTTGTCGTTCAGCTCTTTGATAACGTAGGTGGTACGCGCTTCAGCATCCGGGTGGCCCGGTTCGCCTTTCAGCAGCACGAACTGAATCTGACCGTCTTTGTTCAGGTCCCAGTTCGGGTTCGCCGCCCAGTGTTTCGCGATCAGATCGCCCTGAATAATACCGGACTCTTTGGAGTCGGTACCGACGTAATACGCTTTGTCGTAGCTATCCAGCGCCTTACGGGAAGGTTCTTTGTTGAAGAAGACGATCGGCACGTTCTGGCCGCGCGCTTTTTCAATAACCGTGCCTGCTGCAGCCGGGTCAACCAGGTTGATGGCCAGGGCTTTCACGCCTTTCGCCAGCAGAACGTCGATCTGGTCGTTCTGTTTGGACTGGTCATTCTGGGAGTCGTTCATCAGCAGCTGAACGTCTGGCGCTGCTTTCGCATCTTTCTCAATCGCTTTACGCACAACAGACATGAAGTTGTCGTCGTATTTATAGATGGTCACACCAATACGGGTATCCGCAGCGTGCGCTGCTGCACCAAAAAGCATGCTTGCCATTACAGCAGACAGGGTCAACACCTTCTTATTCATGGTATCTCCGGTTTTTTTTATGCAGGGTAGTTCTTGTGAATAACGAGCGGCGGGCAGATGTTAATAAAACGTTACTGACAGCCGAGGTTCACTTATAAAATTTCTCTCTTCCGTGTTCGGTAACGCTCCAGAAATGCGTTTTATTCGTTGTTTGCGGCACATTGGCTATAGTGAAAGTGAATAATCACTGTTACATAGCGTTTCAGCCCCTAAAACGCTGACATCATAGTCAGCGCCTTGTTAAGATACTGTGAATTTACTCACAGATTGAAAACGGTTACATCACCACATGTAATCAGTTAGTGATCGGAACCACAATTTGCCGGGCCGCGACGGAGTGGCGGCGCACTAAAGTCGGCATGAAACAGTGTGTTGCCCCCGGATCCAGCATGCCTGCGGCCCCCTGTAACGCCAGCTCAGTCGCCAGTTTCGCCATAGAGGCAATCGGGTAACGCACGGTTGTCAGCTGCGGGTCGGTGTAACGGGCAATCGGGATATCATCGAAACCAATGAGTGATAAATGCTGTGGCACCGCAATGCCGTTATCCTTCAGCGCCGTCAGGGCGCCTGCCGCCATGCTGTCGTTATAGGCAAACACCGCAGACAGCTGCAGATTGCGGCCCAGCAGCTCCACCATCGCCGCTTCACCGCCCTGCATGTCCGGCGTGCCGGTCCCCACCCAGCTCTCGGATGGCGTAATGCCGTGCTCTTTCAGGGCGTTTTGCCACCCCTCGCGCCGCAGTTCGTCATCTTCAATCGCGTGGCTGGAGGCCAGATAACCGATCCGCTGATGCCCGTTGTTAATGAGCATTTTCGTGGCCATCATGGCGCCGCTGACGTTATCCAGCCCGACGCAGCGGTGGGCATAGCCGGGGACGATGCGGTTGATCAGCACCATGCCCGGGATCTGCTCCATCAATCCGGTTAGCTCTTCATCGCTTAAGGCTTTTGAGTGAACAATCAAGGCGTTACAGCGCTGGCGGATCAGTACTTCAATGGCATGGCGTTCTTTTTCCGCCTCATGATAGCTATTGCCGATCAGGACATATTTCTCATGCTGCTGGGCGACCATATCGACCGCTTTCACCAGTGCTCCGAAAAAGGCATCCGAGACATCCATTACCACCACGCCGATGGTGTCGCTGACCTGCGTCGCAAGCGCCTGGGCATTGGCATTTGGCCGGTACCCGAGCTGGGTCACGGCTTTCATTACGGTTTCTCGGGTTTCAGGGCTGACCAGCGCGCTATTGTTCAGCACGCGTGAGACGGTAGCCACAGAAACGCCCGCCTGACGAGCGACGTCACGAATGGTGATCATATTCACCATCCTTCAAAGGATTGCAGCAACTCACAGACACCCCCTGTGTTTAGCAAGGTGGCTATTTTGGCAGCGAGAGAAAGGGGACTACGTGAAGAAGCTCACAGTCATGAAAACGCTTACATCCGTTTTGTTAATGATTGTGATCCAGATCGTTATCTGGATGTATTTTTCAATGATATCCCTGAAGCACGTGCGGTTAACTGACGCCATACCCACTCCAGCGGTCCCTGGCGGAAATAGCGTAGCCAGAGAACAGAAAACGCCAGGTTTACTGCCCAGACCGGAATAACAAACGCCAGCAGCGTAAGTCGGTCGAATTTCATAAACAGGCCAAAGCGATAGAAAAGCGTGGTGCAGATCAGCGTTTGCAGGAGGTAATTGCTTAACGCCATGCGTCCTACGCAGGCGATAGCGCTGACCATCCACAGACGAGAAAGCGAGGGCCAGAAGCCGTAGATCAGCGCCGCGTAGCCGATGGTCTGGAACGGTGCGCTCAGTTCACGCGGCACCTGGAGCAGGAACGCGCACCAGCGGTAATCCCAGTGGATATGCCACTGCGCTATCACCGCCGGGAGGTTAATCAGCACGCCGAGCAGCACCAGACCGGCGCCTGTGCGACGATAGTGACGCAGGCTGAATTCCCCTTTCAGCCAGCCGGTGCGCATCAGTGACGCGCCCATCAGCATCATGCCCGCCAGCTGCCAGCCGTATTGCGCGCCCAGCGCGAGGAGGTTATCCCCCAGCATATCCGCGCGGTTGCTTATCGCTTCCGTACCGCCCTTCAGCTTCCAGAACTGTTCGTACTGCAGGTTAGCAGCATCCGGGATCCAGGCACGATTCGTCGTCTCCCCGGAGATCATCCCCAGCAGCAGCAGTACCCCAAGCCCCATGACATAGAGCATCACGCCGGTGTTGAACAGGCTTTTAACGCTGTGCGCATCGCGAATGAGGCGCCAGCAGATGAGCCCGACTAACCCATACGCGAGAAGAATATCGCCGTCCCAGAAGAACAGGCCATGGATAAAGCCGAGGATAACCAGCAGCGTCAGGCGCGACTGGATCCAGCGCGTGCCGCGTTTGAGGAGAAGCTGCAGGCCTGCGCCAAACAGCAGGGCGAAGAGCGTAAGGAATTTGACCTGCGCAAAGAGATCGAGGATTGCCCAGGTCCAGGCATCACTGCGGGTGATGTCGCCATACCACGCGGGATTGAGATACGCCGCCTTCGGCAAACCGAAGGCGGCGATATTAAGCAGCAGGATACCGAGAATGGCGACGCCGCGAACAAAATCGAGCGTGACGTTTCGCTCCATGGTCCCTGCCCTGTCAGACTTAGTTGTGGTGACGTACGGCGCGCAGGAACTCCTGGCGGGTATTCTGGCTCGATTTAAACAGACCGCCCAGCGAGGTTGTGGTGGTCGCACTGGTGGCATCGCGCACGCCGCGCGCTTTCACGCAGTAGTGAACCGCGTCGATAGAGACGGCCACGTTATTAGTGCCCAGCAGCGTTTGCAGCGCGGTCAGGATCTGCTGGGTCAGGCGCTCCTGCACCTGCGGACGCTGAGCGAAGAACTGCACGATGCGGTTGATCTTCGACAGACCAATCACCGTATCTTTGGGGATATACGCCACGGTCGCTTTACCGTCGATGGTCACGAAATGGTGTTCGCAGGTGCTGGTCAGCGTGATATCGCGGACCGTTACCATCTCATCCACTTTCATCTTGTTTTCAATGACGGTGATTTTCGGGAAGTTGGCGTAATCCAGGCCGGAGAAAATTTCGTCGACGTACATTTTCGCGATGCGGTGCGGCGTCTCCATCAGACTGTCGTCACTCAGATCGAGATTCAGCAGCTCCATGATGTCGGTCATGTGACCGGCAATCAGACGCTTGCGGGTTTCATTGTCCAAATCCTGTACGGGCGGACGCAGTGGCGTTTCAAGACCGCGCGCAACCAGGGCTTCATGGACCAGGGCAGCTTCTTTACTGAGTGATGACATTTTGTTCTCCTGCAGGTGTGGCCTCTTTTGCCCTCGTTGTGGCAAAAGTATGCGTTCATTGTGCGTGAGGCGGCGCACATAATCCAGTATTCACGACGATAATTATTGCGATTGCTGTTGCCTTTCAGCGTGACGATTCCAGACAAGCGCTCCTCCAACGAACAGCGCAATGCCCGCCAGCCCCAGTGCGGGCTCCAGCCGGTGGGTAAGCCAGGTTGATAACGCCGAGGTGACCGGACCAATCAACTGCCCAATCGCATACCCGGTGGTGAGCAGGCCTGCCATATAACGCGTGTGGTTTGGCGCCAGCTCGCGGCCGTATAAAAGAGAGAGCTGCACGGCACACAAAAAGCCGCCGCCCACCAGCAGCCCACCCGTCAGCAAACCGCCAATCCCCGGCAACAGCCAGGCCGCCAGCACGCCTGCGCCCTGTAACCACAGTACGATCGCCAGCCTGCGGTTAGCCGTTGAGGTATGGCGTAACAGAATACTGAGCGCAATCCCCACCACGGCGGCGAGACCAAAAATCGGCCAGACAAACTGGGCAAACAGGCTGCCGGGAAAACGCACGGCCGCCATTTGCGACAGGAAGGTCGCCGGAAGGATATAGCCAAACCCGGCCAGGCTGTAGCTCCAGACCAGACGCGTTAAATCCGCCGTCAGCACCAGCGGCTCCGGCGCGGTGCCGGGTCGATGGAGCTGCCCGGATCGCGGCAGGTAGCGCGCCACCAGCGCAATCAGCACCAGCGCCAGTACGCCGTAGATTTGCCATGCCGCCCCGGCCGACAGGGACTTCGCCTGAATATAGACGGCGAGCAGCCCGCTCAGGGCAATGCCCGCCCCCGGTCCGGCAAACACCGCAGCGCTCAGGCCCGGTTTACCCAGCTGCCCCAGCCGTTCGTTGGTCCAGGCGGCAATGAGTACCATCGACCAGCCGCTCATGCAGCCAATCACGAAGCGCAGCAGGCCGTGCACGACGGCGTTATCCGCTGCCGCGGAGAGCAGCGTCAGCGCCACCGCGCCGGTGATGCCCAGCCAGAGGCGCGTTTCAACGAAGCGGTGCGCACGCATCGCATCCCACGCCCCCACCAGATAGCCCAGATAATTCATCGCCGCCACCAGACCCGCGCTGGTCAGCGTAAGCTGTCCGGCAGCAATCATCAGCGGTACCTGAGGCGTAAAGGCAAAGCGCCCTATCCCCATCGCCACCACCAGAACGACAAACCCACTGAGCGCAATACGCAGCGCCATGACCGCTCCAATTGTTAAAGAAAAGTAAATTTATGATGCAGCATCTCGCCGTCTGGCGAAAGTGAAAGTTACTCACAGGTCAATGAAAAGGCTGTATTATGGGTTTTATGAATACGCATTCTCATTAAGGAGCCCTGCATGGAACTGCTCGAAGAGCACCGTTGTTTTGAAGGTCGACAGCAGCGCTGGCGGCACGACTCCACCTCTCTGAACTGTGCAATGACGTTCAGCATTTTCCTGCCGCCGACGGAAAACCCGCCGGTTTTGTTCTGGCTTTCCGGCCTGACCTGTAACGACGAAAACTTCACCACCAAAGCGGGCGCGCAGCGTATTGCCGCCGAGCTGGGCATTGCGCTGGTGATGCCAGACACCAGCCCGCGTGGCGACGATGTGGCCGACGATGCCGGATACGACCTGGGCAAAGGCGCCGGGTTTTATCTCAATGCGACCGAGCAGCCCTGGGCGCGCCACTACCGCATGTATGATTACCTTCGGGATGAACTTCCTGCGCTGGTGCAGTCGCAGTTTGCGGTTGGCGAGCGCTGCGCGATCAGCGGCCACTCGATGGGCGGACACGGGGCGCTCATCATGGCGCTGAAAAATCCGGGGAAATACGTCAGCGTGTCGGCATTTGCACCGATTGTGAACCCAACGCAGGTGCCGTGGGGGCAGAAAGCCTTCACACACTATCTGGGTGAGGATGTGGAAAAATGGCAGGCATGGGACAGCTGCGCGCTGATGCTGGCCAGCAAAGCTGAAGAAGCCATTCCCACCCTTATCGATCAGGGTGATGCGGACCAGTTCCTCGCCGGACAGCTGCAGCCTGCGGTGCTGGCAGAAGCGGCACGCCAGAAAGACTGGCCGCTGACGCTGCGCATTCAGCCGGGATACGATCACAGCTATTATTTCATCGCGTCCTTTATTGAGGATCATCTCCGCTTCCATGCGGAGCATTTGTTTGCATAAGCACCGCCTGTTTTGCCCGGTGGCGCTTCGCTTACCGGGCCTACGGGCCTGTGCCCTTATGTAGGCCGGGTAAGGCGCAGCCGCCACCCGGCACATGGCTACATCAGAACTTATAATCCACGCCGACAAAGTAGCGACGGCCATCTTCCGTGTAGCTGTAATCGTCGCGGCTCAGATCTTTGTCCAGCAGGTTCTGCACGCCCGCGCGCAGCTTCACGCTTTTCGTCGCCTGCCACGCGGCGCCGGTATTCCAGATAACATAGCCACCCGGCGTTGGGTCGCTGCTGGTCAGCGCGCGTTTCTCACCGGTGTAGTTGCCCTGAACATAGAACGACCAGTCCTGCGTCGCCTTCCAGTCAACGGTCCCGTTGGCCGTGTGGAACGGCAGATCGGACAGCGGTTTGTTGCCGCCGTTGCTGATATCACGACCGTCGTTGTAGGTGTAGTTCAGCGTCACTTTCCAGTCGTCCGCCAGCGGGAATTTCAGCTCGGTCTCCACCCCGCGGATGCGCGCCTTGTTGACGTTGTAGTAGCGGAATATCGGCTCACCGTCCGCATTCAGGCCAACGTAGTTAGGGTAGCTCTGCGCCTGCTTCGCATTGGCCGTACGGCTGATGCTGATGCGGTCATCGACGTTATTCTGGAAGGTGGTCACGCTGGCCTGCACGCCCTCTAACCAGCCCTCTTCCCCGCTGTAGTACAGGCCGAATTCGAAGCTCTCGCTGGTTTCCGGCTTCAGATCCGGGTTACCGACAATCTCACAGGCACCGCGGCACGAGCCGGTGACCCAGTCCGGGCTCAGCTGCAGCAGTGACGGCGCTTTAAACGCGGTCGCCCAGCCCCCTTTCACCGTGACGGTATCGGTCGCGTTGTAGACCAGATAGGCGCGCGGGCTCCAGTGGTCGCCGTAGGTATCATGGTCGTCCATACGGATGCCGGTGGTCAGCGCCAGAGGTTCAAAAATCCGCCACTCATCCTCCAGGAACAGGGCATACTGGCTTGTCGACGTACTGCTGCCGGAACCGCCCGTCAGGTTGACCGGATCCTTAAGCTTATCGTGACGCCATTCGCCGCCGAAGGTCATCAGCTGGTTGATGTCGCCCAGCGGCAGCACGTATTTCCCGTCCACCGCGTTGCTCTCGGAGGTGATCGTATTGCTGTTGCCCGGGTTTTTGTTATCCACCTTCTCGCCGTAAACCTTCAGCTCGCTGTTGCCGACGCCCCAGCGGCCGTTGTGGCTGAGAGAGTAGTTCTGACGCTCAAGGCGGTTTTTGTCGAGGGAATCCGAGTCACGATCCTGACGGTCGAAACCGTAGCCCGCCGTAAAGTCGTGATTTTCAGACGGCGTCCAGGCGAACTCCACATTCGCATCGCGGCTGGTGAAGCCTTCAATGCGCGGTGTTTCACCGCTCGCCGTGGTAGAAGATTTCTGCTGACCGTCTTTCTCACGCTTTGCTAGGCTACCGTAGGCTTTCAGCCCCAGCAGGCCGTCCACCAGCGGACCGCTGGTATAGAACTGGCCGTCGTACGTATCACCACGATCGCGATGTTCCTGAATTGTGGAATCAGCGCTCAGGGTGCCCGTCCATTTCTGGCCGATTTTTTTGGTGATAATGTTCACCACGCCGCCCAGCGCATCGGAGCCATAAAGCGAGGACATCGGCCCACGCACGACTTCGATTCGTTCGATGGCGTCAACCGGCACCCAGTTGAGGTCGAAATCATTATGGCGGAACACTGCGTTACGGGAATTGACGCGCTTGCCGTCGATCAGGATCAGCGTGTAGCTGCTGTCCAGCCCGCGAATACTTACCCCTTTACGGTTGTCCCCTTCGCTCGTGAGCTGCACGCCCGGCACATCCCGTAACACATCTTTCAGATTTTGAACGGGTTTGCGCTGCAAATCTTCCTGGGTAATCACGCTGATGCTTGCCGGTGCGTCTTTCAGGTTTTGCTCGGTCGCGGAAGCCGTGACAACCATTGTGTCGCCGGATTCCGCTGCGATAACAGGCAGGGCCAGGGACATTGCGGACGCACAAAGTCCTCCCCTGACGAAGGGATTCAACCTAAACATTCCATATCTCCATGAGGTAAATACAACTCAATCAAATCATCATTGCTCACAGCGTCTTCCTTGCCGCCCACATCTCCGGTGGGTCGGTGACACGCTTATTTTTGATAACGATAAAGCAAACGATAATTATTATCAATTAAATTGTTAAGAAATATATCTTTGTTTCAGGGGGCGGAAATAAAAAAGCCCGCTCAAACGAGCGGGCTAAAGAGAGAGGAAGTGCGATTATTGTTTAAATCGTTCCGGGAATTCCATTTCACTGTAGCGAACGAAGTGTGTTCCTTTCGTCAGCTTGTAACCAAACCAGATGACGAGGAACAGCGGAATACCAATGTAGGTTGCCGTGACGGCGCCCCAGTCAATGGTGTCCGCCAGGAACGCTTCATAGTTCTGTCCCAGCGTAATAATCAGGCACAGAATGAAGGCGAAAATGGGACCCAGCGGGAAGAACCCTGAGCGATACGGCAGCTGGTTAACGTCATAACCCTGTTTGACGTAGCCACGGCGGAAACGATAGTGGCTAATGGCAATCCCCAGCCAGGCAATAAAGCCCGTCATCCCGGAGGTGTTAAGCAGCCACAGGTACACCGTCTGGTTGCCAAACATCGAGGTCAGGAAGCACAGACCGGCAATGACCGTTGTGGCATACAGCGCGTTACGCGGTACGCCGCCACGGGACAGTTTCGCGAAAATACGCGGTGCTTTTCCGTCGCATGCCAGCGTGTAGAGCATACGGGTGGACGCGTACATCCCGGAGTTACCGGCAGAAAGTACGGCGGTCAGGATAACGGCGTTCATCACTGCCGCGGCAGAAAGCAGGCCGGCGTGCTGGAAGACCAGCGTGAACGGGCTAACGCTAATGTCTTTCACGTCATTACGCAGCAGGCTTGGATCGGTGTACGGAATGATCAGGCTGATAATCAGGATCGCGAACACATAGAACAGCAGGATACGCCAGAAGACCTGACGAACCGCGCGCGGAATATTCTTCTCCGGGTTTTCTGACTCACCGGCAGCAATGCCAATCAGCTCGGTTCCCTGGAAGGAGAAACCGACAATCATTGCCACGCCAATCATTGCCGACAGTCCACCGGCAAACGGCGCATCGCCTATTGTCCAGTTACTCCAGCCCGCAGGTTCAGCGCCTTTGAAAATACCAACGATCATCGCCACACCGACGACGATAAAGATGATGACGGTTGCCACTTTGATCAAAGAGAACCAGTATTCCGCTTCGCCGAAACCGCGCACGGAGATGTAGTTCAGCAGGAAGATGACGGCCAGGAACAGGGCGCTCCAGATCCAGCCCGGCGTATCCGGGAACCACCAGTTCATCACCAGCTGTGCGGCGACAAGGTCAACGGCGATGGTGACCGCCCAGTTGTACCAGTAGTTCCAGCCCAGCGCGAAGCCGAAGCCTTCTTCAACGTATTTTTGACCGTAGGTCGAGAACGAACCGGATACCGGCATGTACGCGGCCAGTTCGCCGAGACTGGTCATCAGGAAGTACACCATCAGGCCAATCAGGATATAAGAGAAAAGTGCCCCACCCGGGCCGGCTGCCGAAATCGTTGCGCCAGAGGCAACGAAAAGACCTGTACCGATGGAGCCGCCAATGGCGATCATCGTCAGGTGACGCGCCTTGAGTTCACGACGTAGCGTGGGCGCTTCTGTGGTTTTAATTTCTGAAACCATATGAAAATGCTGTCCATTTAATAAATGAGGCGCGATTGTAGCAGACGATCCGCGTTCCTTCCGGCAGAAATACTCAGTTATAAGAGAGCTTCATGACGCGGCCAGGATTATAAGTAAAGCATAATTTTTCCCTCTTCCCTTTGGGGTGAGGGACGCTGTCAGATTTCGCAGTAGCGCAGAAAACGCTGCAGGGAGCTGGAAAGGTGTTTCTGGCGATGATGAATGCACCACAGCGTGCGCACCAGTTTCGGGAGCGGAACGGGAATCTCCACCAGCGATCCGGTTTCCAGCTGTTCGGCAATAACGCGCCGGGAAAGACAGCTGATACCCAACCCGTGGCGCACCGCGTGCTTAATCGCCTCTGAGTTCCCCAATTCCATCCCCAGCTGGAAATGCGGCAGATGGGACAGCAGCAGATAATCGACAATTTCACGCGTGCCGGAGCCCTGCTCGCGCAGGATCCACTGCGCCTGCGCCAGCCGCTCCAGCGTCACCTCGCCCTGCAATAACGACGAGGCCGGGGATGCAAACACCACCAGCTCGTCTTCCAGCCAGGGCTCGGCAATGATATCGACGTTGTGGCAGGGCCCCTCGATGAGGCCGATATCCACGCGGAAGTCGATCACCGCGTTGATGACGTCCTGGCTATTGCCCACGCTCATCTCCAGCGGCAGGGTGGGAAAATCCCGGCGGTAGCGGGCAATCACTTCCGGCAGAATGTAGTTCCCGATGGTGCTGCTGGCGTAGACGCGGATCGCGCCGTTATCTTCGCGGAACAGCTGTTCGATTTCGATAGCCTGCTCCAGCAGCGCCAGCGCGCGTGGATAAAGAAGACGACCGTGTTCGTTGACCACCAGACGCTTCCCTACCCTGTCGAAAAGCTGAACGCCCAGCTGTCCTTCAAGATCGGTCAACGCCGCGCTGACCGCAGACTGCGAGAGCGCCAGCATTTGTGACGCCTGGGTCGTCGAGCCGCTTTTCAGCACCTCGGCAAACACTTCCAGCTGACGCAAAGTAATGTGCATGGTTGCTTACCACTTATATAGATTGATTATAAGTATATAATCAATTTTATTTTTAAGCCAGACCGCCGTAACCTTTAGCCAGACAAAGGAGAAGGTTATGTCAGAAATCACCTTACAACATCATCGTACAGTGTGGCACTTCGTGCCGGGTCTTGCGCTCAGCGCCGCAGTGACCGCCGTCGCGCTGTGGGGCGGCAGCATCCCGGCCATCGCCGGCGCGGGTTTCAGCGCGCTGACGCTCGCCATTTTGCTCGGCATGGTCGTGGGTAACACCGTTTATCCACATATCTGGAGATCCTGCGACGGCGGCGTAATCTTTGCCAAGCAGCATCTGCTGCGTCTTGGGATCATTCTTTATGGCTTTCGTCTCACCTTTTCGCAGATTGCGGATGTGGGTGCGAGCGGGATCGCCATCGACGTTCTGACCCTGACCAGCACCTTTTTACTGGCCTGCTTTATCGGTCAGAAAGTGTTTGGCCTGGACAGGCAAACCAGCTGGCTGATCGGTGCCGGGAGCAGTATCTGTGGCGCAGCGGCGGTGCTGGCAACGGAGCCGGTCGTGAAAGCCGAAGCCAGCAAGGTAACGGTTGCCGTCGCGACGGTGGTGATCTTCGGTACGCTGGCGATTTTCCTCTACCCGGCCATGTATCCGCTGGTCGCCCACTGGTTTAGCCCGGAAACCTACGGCATCTATATCGGCTCGACCATGCACGAAGTGGCCCAGGTGGTCGCAGCAGGACACGCCATTAACCCGGACGCTGAAAACGCGGCGGTGATTGCCAAAATGCTGCGCGTGATGATGCTGGCGCCGTTCCTGATTTTCCTGGCGGCACGGGTTAAACAGCTGGCACCGGCTGGCGGCAGCGAGAAGAGCAAAATCACCATTCCGTGGTTTGCGATCCTGTTCATCGTGGTCGCTATCTTTAACTCCTTCCACCTGCTGCCGAAAGCGGTGGTGGATATGCTGGTGACGCTGGATACCGTACTGCTGGCGATGGCCATGGCGGCGCTGGGGGTGACCACGCACGTCAGCGCGCTGAAAAAAGCCGGTGCGAAACCGCTGCTGATGGCGCTGGTGCTCTTCATCTGGCTGATTGTCGGCGGTGGCGCAATTAACCTCGCGGTCCATAGCCTGATGGCATAAACCACTACATCCTTCTCCTGTTAACCCGCTATCATAGGCATTTCGGGTTAACAGGAGTCCCTTTATGAAATATGTTGGAGCGCACGTTAGCGCTGCTGGTGGCCTTGCGAATGCCGCCATTCGCGCCGCCGAAATTGAGGCGACCGCTTTCGCCCTGTTCACCAAAAATCAGCGCCAGTGGCGCGCCGCACCGCTCACCGCTGAGGTGATTGATGATTTCAAAGCCGCCTGTGAGAAATACCGCTACGGGCCCGGCCAGATCCTCCCCCACGACAGCTACCTGATCAACCTCGGTCACCCGGTTGAAGAGGCGCTGGAAAAATCCCGCGAGGCGTTTCTGGATGAAGTGCAGCGCTGCGAACAGCTGGGGCTGACGCTGCTGAACTTCCATCCGGGCAGCCATCTGATGCAGATCGACGAAGATGCCTGCCTGGCGCGCATTGCGGAGTCCATCAACATCACTCTGGATAAAACCAAAGGCGTGACGGCGGTGATTGAGAACACCGCTGGTCAGGGTAGCAACCTCGGCTTTAAGTTCGAACATCTGGCGGCGATTATCGACGGCGTGGAGGACAAATCCCGCGTCGGCGTGTGCATTGATACCTGCCACGCGTTTGCCGCCGGTTATGACCTGCGCACCACCGAGGCAACAAAAAACACGTTTGATGAGTTCGAGCGCATTGTGGGCTTTAAATATCTGCGTGGAATGCACTTAAACGATGCGAAAAGCGCCTTTGGTAGCCGCGTTGACCGCCATCACAGCCTGGGCGAAGGCAACATTGGCCACGATGCGTTCCGCTTTATCATGCAGGACGCTCGCTTCGACGGTATTCCGATGGTGCTGGAAACCATCAATCCGGACATCTGGGCAGAAGAGATTGCCTGGCTGAAGGCACAGCAAACCGCTGAACAGGCGGCATAAAAAAAGCCGGGTTGCATCAGCACCCGGCTTTTTTTTGCTTACCGCTTACGCTGCTTTCGCCACAACTTCCGCTTCCGGACGTTTCAGCACCGCGTAAGAGAGGCCCGCCACCAGCGTACCGGCAACAATCGCCAGCAGGTAGCCCAGTACCGGGGTGATGGCGCCAGGGATCAGCAGCACGAACAGACCGCCGTGTGGTGCCATCAGTTTTGCGCCAATCGCCATGGAGATTGCACCCGTTACCGCACCACCTGCGATACAGCACGGCAGCACACGCATTGGGTCACGCGCCGCGAACGGAATCGCGCCTTCGGTGATGAAGCACAGACCCAGCACCAGCGCGGCTTTACCGCCTTCCTGCTGCGCTTTATCGAACTTACGACGGGCAATAATCGTCGCCAGGCCGAGCGCCAGCGGAGGCACCATGCCTGCCGCCATGATCGCCGCCATCGGTGCGTAGGTCTGGGTACTCAGCAGGCCCACACCAAAGGCGTACGCCGCTTTGTTCACCGGACCACCCATGTCGGTACACATCATGCCGCCGAGGATTGCACCCAGCAGAACCGCGTTCGCGGTGCCCATGGTCTGCAGCCAGTGGGTCAGACCCGCCAGGATGCCCGCAACCGGCTTACCAATCAGGTAAATCATCGCCAGGCCGACCACCAGGCTGGAAATCAGCGGGATGATCAGGATCGGCTTCAGCGCTTCCATACTCTGCGGCAGCTTCAGCTTCGCGCTAATCAGCTTCGCGACGTAACCGGCGAGGAAGCCCGCGATGATACCGCCGATAAAGCCAGAACCGGTGCTCACGGCCAGCATACCGCCGATAAGACCCGGGGTCAGACCCGGGCGGTCAGCGATGGAGAAGGCAATAAAGCCCGCCAGTACCGGCACCATCAGGGCGAAGGCTGAGCCGCCGCCGATCTGCATCAGCGCAGCCGCCAGGGTACCTTGTTCTTTAAACGCGGTGATACCAAACGCGAACGAGAGCGCGATACACAGACCGCCCGCGACCACCATCGGCAGCATGTAAGACACGCCGGTCAGCAGGTGGCGATAGGCGCCTGCTGACTCTTTCTTCCCTTCCGTCGCGGTCTGGCGCGCGCCGGTTGCCTGATACGGCTTCGCTTCCACCAGCGCTTTATCAAACTCCTGCGCGGTCTTTTTCAGCGCCAGGCCGGTGGAGGTACGGTACATTGGCTTACCGGCAAATTTCGCGAGGTCCACTTCGATATCTGCCGCCACAATCACCAGATCGGCCTCCGCCACTTCCTCTGGGGTGATGGCATTGCCGGCACCGACGGAGCCGCGCGTTTCAACTTTTACCCACCAGCCGCGTTTTTTTGCTTCGGTTTCAATGGCTTCAGCCGCCATAAAGGTGTGAGCCACCCCCGTCGGGCAGGCCGTCACCGCCACAATGCGTTTCGGGCCCGTGGCCGCAGCCGGTGCCGTCGCGACAGGCGCGCTGTAGACGGACGCGTGACCTTTCGCTTCGCTCAGGAACAGTTCCGGATGTGCCACCGCGCGATTAATATCGCCCAGCCACACTTTTTTGCCGTTCAGCGCACTGTCAGCCGGGATGTTGTCGCCCAGGACAATGGCCAGTTCGGCATCGCCCGGGTTATCAGTCATCTCGAGATGTGCTTTGTTCGCCGCCGCTCCCAGCAAGGTCTTCGCCATATAGGCGCGTGCCTGTCCGAGACCGGAGTCAATGATCAGCAGCGTTTTCATTATTCCTCTCCTGCTGTTAGTTAAAAGGTTTTAAGTCAACGCGCGCCATCATCGCGGCTAACTGGGTACGATCGGTAATACCGACATTGCTCTGGCTGACGGCCAGGGCAGCAACGGCAGTGGCAAGACGTAAGGTATGTTCACTGGATTCCCGCATCAGCAGACCATAAATCAGTCCGCCAACCATGGAATCCCCTGCGCCAACGGTACTCACAACCTCCATTGACGGCGGTTTGGCGATCCATTCGCCAGACGCGTTAACCCACAACGCGCCTTCTGCACCAAGCGAGATCACCACGTGAGCGATACCCTGCTCGCGCAGCGCATGGGCAGCGTCGATCACATCTTTTAATTCTGGCAGCTTACGGCCCGCCCAGATCTCCAGTTCGCGGCGATTAGGCTTCACCAGCCACGGAGAGGCTTTCAGGCCCGCGACCAGCGCGTCACGGCTGCTGTCAAAAATAATGCATGGGCACTGGCTGCGCAGGCGCGTCATCCAGTCGGTAAACGCTTCCGGACTGACGCCGGACGGCAGGCTGCCGCTGACGCACACCATGTCAAACTGCCCCAGCCAGGTCAGCGAGTCGTTGACAAAGCGTTCCCAGTCTGACGGCGTCACTTCGAAGCCAGAGAAGTTCAGATCGGTCACTTCACCGTCTTTCTCCGTCAGCTTAACGTTGATACGGGTACGGCCCTGAACAACCTGGAAACGGTTGGCAATGCCCAGCTCGCTGAACAGCTGCTGGAAACCATCCTGGTTGTCTTTGCCGAGGAATCCGCCCACGGTGACATCAATACCGAGATCCTTGAGCACTTTCGCGACGTTAATCCCTTTGCCCGCAGCATGCAGGCCGGTGGTACGCACGAGGTTAACTTCGCCGCGCTCAATTTCCGGGCAAAACCCCACCAGGTCATAAGCCGGGTTCAGCGTAATAGTCGCAACACGTCTGCTCATTATGCGCCCTCCCCCAGACCCGCCGCGATGGCATCGCCAATCGCTTTCAGCGCCTGTTCAGCATCGGCACCCTGCGCGGTGAAACGCAGACGGTGGCCTTTCTTCACGCCCAGCGCGACCACTTTCATCAGACTACGGCCGTTGGCCGGTTTGCCCGTGCCGTCAAGATTCGCCACGGTAATCTCACTCTCAAATTGTTTAATGGTATTCACCAGCATGGTGCCCGGACGGGCATGCAGGCCGTGTTCGTTACGTACCACGAACTCCGCGGTTAGCACGTCATCCGTCAGCGCATCATCACTGGTCAGCAGTGCCAGCACGGTGGACGCATCAGCGTTCAGCAGTTTTTCAGCTTTGTTGTTCAGCAGCAGATCGCCAAGACGCTTCAGCACGGAAACCGGCTGTTCATCAGCCATCGCCACGGTCACCAGCATGGCCGCGCGTTCGCCTTCTACCTCAAACGCCGTGGCAGCACGGCTCACGGCAATCGCACTGCGCAGGTTGCCTTCAGCACTGTCGTTCAGCCAGATGCCCTGACCCAGATTCAACGGCTTATCGTTAATCACGCGCGTCACAAAGGTGGCATCCGCCGCGCCGGCTTCTTTCAGACGACCCGCGTTCAGCGCCTGCAGCGTCACCAGATCGGAAGCAACCACATCCAGCGTCAGCGTTTCATTATCCAGTTTCAGCGCTTCACTCTGTTTTTCGCCCATCAGCAAGGCGCGCAGCTCTTCCGCGGTGGTGGCAGATTTAAGCTGTTCAGCCACCGCGTCATCGCTCAGAACATGCGTCAGCTGACGCAACAGACCTAAGTGTTCATCGCTGCTTGCCGCGATACCGATGGCCACATAGGCCACCTGACCGTCGCCCCAGAGCACGCCCTGCGGGAACTGATACACCTTAACGCCGGTTTTCAGCACCTGATCGCGGGTGTCGGTGGTACCGTGCGGAATGGCAATGCCATTGCCGAGGAAGGTTGAAGTCTGCTGCTCGCGGGCCAGCATGCCGTTGACATAGCCGTCCGCGACGTTACCCGCCTGCACAAGCGCAGCGGCAACCTGGCGAATAGCCTCTTCTTTATCCCCGGCCTGAGCGCCCGGGTGGATATCCTGAACAGATAACTGGAACATGGTTCTCCACTCCTGCTGAACTTGAATCGTTTCAGCTTTAATGAGAAAAAATGCGCTAGCCTGCTCCGTTTGTTAAAACAAGATAGCGCTGAAACGTTTCAAAAAGTCTTGCGCTTTCTGCTGTACCTTGCAAGTAAACTCGTCTTTCTGATGTCAGAATTTAGAGATACAGCACATTTCTTCTTCATTAAGCTGAATTTTGCTGAAGTTCAGCAAGTCAGTTTCAGCTAAGGTCAGCAGCGTAAGATGCAAGTTGAAATGCCATTTTGATTTTTCGTGGCATCATTGACCGCACCCACTGTTTATTTTTTAGCTGACGGCGTACACTCCGCCCCTCTCTGCTACTCGCTAATTATAAAACATGCATAACACCCCTGCGGCTGCCTCGCCAAAGCCCTTTGACTTGACTTCAGCGGCCTTCCTGATTGTTGCCTTTTTCACGGGCATTGCCGGTGCGTTACAGACGCCGACGCTGAGCTTATTTCTGACCAATGAGGTTCATGTTCGTCCGGCGCTGGTTGGCTTCTTTTTTACCGGAAGCGCCATCATCGGCATCCTGGTCAGTCAGTTTCTGGCGGGGCGATCCGACAGAAAAGGCGATCGTAAAAGCCTGATCGTTTTCTGCTGCCTGCTGGGGGTCATGGCCTGCGTTCTGTTTGCCTGGAACCGCAACTACTTCATTCTGCTTTTCGTCGGGGTATTCCTGAGCAGCTTTGGCTCGACGGCTAACCCACAGCTGTTTGCGCTTGCCCGCGAACACGCCGACCATACCGGACGTGAAGCGGTGATGTTCAGCTCTGTCCTGCGTGCACAGGTGTCGCTGGCGTGGGTGATTGGCCCGCCGCTGGCCTACGCGCTGGCGATGGGTTTTGGCTTTACGGTGATGTACCTGAGCGCGGCAGTCGCGTTTGTGGCGTGCGGCGCGCTGGTGTGGTTCTTCCTGCCGCCCATGCGCAAAGAGCCCAAGGTGGCAACAGGTGTGCTGGAAGCGCCGCGCCGTAACCGCCGCGATGCCCTGCTCCTGTTCGCGATCTGCACGCTGATGTGGGGCACCAATAGCCTCTATATCATCAATATGCCGCTGTTTATCATTAATGAACTGCACCTGCCGGAGAAGCTGGCGGGCATCATGATGGGCACCGCAGCCGGGCTTGAGATCCCGACCATGCTGATCGCAGGCTATTACGCAAAGCGCTTCGGGAAACGTTTTTTAATGCGCATCGCCGCCGTCGCCGGTCTGCTGTTTTATATCGGCATGCTGACGGTACATACGCCGGGGCTGTTGCTGGCGTTACAGCTGCTGAACGCTATCTATATTGGTATTCTCGCCGGGATAGGCATGCTTTATTTCCAGGATCTGATGCCGGGCCAGGCAGGCTCTGCCACCACCCTTTATACTAATACCACCCGCGTGGGCTGGATTATTGCCGGTTCAATGGCCGGTGTCGTGGCCGAAATCTGGAACTATCACACGGTGTTCTGGATTGCGCTGGTGATGTGTACGCTGACGATTGGCTGCCTGGCGAGGATTAAAGACGTTTAAGGCGCGGTTAGCGCTTCCAGCTCAAGAAGGTACGTTATCGCCTGCTCTCGCGTGCTGCCGCACATTTCAGCCGTGGGCTGAAGCCCGGAGCAGACCTTCGGGCGCAACGGTGAGCCAAAGATCATGCACAGGTTCGTTTCCGAGAGCTGAACGCAGCGGGTATTGGCAGGTTTGCCCTCGGGCATTCCTGGAATGGGGCTTGAAATGGACGGTGCAGTACAGCACGCGCCACAATCGGGACGACAATCCATAAATGCTCTCTTCCGCTGGCGAATGCCCGTACGGTCGGGCATCGCGCGCACAGTAACACCTTTTGTGTATTGATAGCAAAAGCCACGAATTCCTCTTGCCTGAAAGGCCGCGCGCGAGTAATTTGGCGCGATATTTTTTACCTCCCGTAAACAGGATTACTGCAATGCCAAGAGCGAACGAAATTAAGAAAGGTATGGTACTGAATTACAACGGCAAACTGCTGATTGTGAAAGATATCGATATTCAGGCACCAAGCGCCCGTGGTGCAGCTACGCTGTACAAAATGCGTTTCGCCGATGTGCGTACCGGCCTGAAGGTGGAAGAGCGCTTTAAAGGTGACGATATCGTCGATACCGTGACCCTGACCCGTCGCTATGTTGATTTCTCCTACATCGACGGCAACGAATATGTGTTCATGGACAAAGAAGATTACACCCCGTATATCTTCACCAAAGACCAGATTGAAGAAGAGCTGCTGTTCATCCCGGAAGGCGGTATGCCTGATATGCAGGTTCTGACCTGGGACGGCGTGCTGCTGGCGCTGGAACTGCCTCAGACCGTCGATCTGGAAATCGTTGAAACCGCACCAGGCATCAAAGGCGCATCCGCCAGTGCCCGCAACAAACCGGCTACCCTGACCACCGGCCTGGTTGTGCAGGTGCCGGAATACCTTTCTGCTGGCGAGAAAATCCGCATCCATATCGAAGAAAAACGCTATATGGGTCGCGCTGACTGATTGCGGCGTTTGTCGGGTGGCGCTACGCTTACCCGACCTACGAAAAAACCGGCCCAGAAGCCGGTTTTTGTGTTTTTGTAGACTGGGTAAGGCGAAGCCGCCACCCGGCAATTCCGGTTACAGCAGCTCCGGATACTTCGTCATCTTCAGCGCCAGCTCAACGCCGCGCACTTCCGCCATCCCTTTAAGACGGCCAATCGCCGAATAGCCCGGGTTGGTTTTCTTACGCAGATCGTCCAGCATCTGGTGTCCGTGATCCGGACGGAACGGGATAGGACGCACATCGCCAGCCTGCTTGCGACGCGCCTCTTCCGCCAGAATAGCGTCTACCACCGCGACCATATTCACATCACCGCCCAGGTGCGCCGCCTCGTGGAAGGTTTTTGGGTTCTCTTCACGGCAGGTCGCGCGCAGATGCGTGAAGTGGATGCGATCGCCGAAGGTTTCAATCATCCGCACCAGGTCGTTATCCGCCCGCACGCCGTAGGAGCCGGTACACATGGTGAAGCCGTTATAGATGCTGTCGACCGTCTCTTTCAGCCACTGCATATCTTCAATCGTGGACACGATACGCGGCAGGCCGAGGATAGGACGCGGTGGATCGTCCGGATGTACCGCCAGGCGAACCCCCACCTCTTCCGCGACCGGCACAATTGCGCGCAGGAAATACGCCATGTTTTCACGCAGCTGCTGCTTATCAATATTGCCGTACTCCGCCAGGCGGGCGCGGAACTGATCCAGCGTATACCCCTCTTCGGCACCCGGCAGGCCCGCAATAATATTACGGGTCAGCTTTTCGATATCCGCGTCGCTGGCGGCATTGAACCATTGGAGCGCCTGCTGCTGCTCTTCAGCGGTGTAATCCGCTTCTGCGCCAGGGCGTTTCAGAATGTGCAGTTCGAATGCCGCAAAGGCAATCTGATCGAAACGCAGCGCTTTTGAGCCGTCCGGCATTTGATATTCGAGGTCTGTACGCGTCCAGTCCAGAATGGGCATGAAGTTGTAGCAAACGGTATCAATACCGCAGGCCGCGAGGTTACGGATGCTCTGCTGATAGTTGGCAATCCAGGTCTGATACTCGCCGGAATGGGTTTTGATGTCTTCGTGAACCGGAATGCTTTCCACCACAGACCAGGTTAATCCCTTCTCCGCCAGCAGCGCCTGACGCGTCTGGATTTCCTCTACCGGCCAGACCTGACCGTTAGGAATATGATGCAGCGCCGTGACGACACCCGTTGCGCCAGCCTGACGCACATCATCAAGAGAAACCGGATCGTTCGGCCCGTACCAACGCCAGGTTTGTTCCATTGCCTCACCCTCTTAAGTTGTTATACCAATATGCGTTACTACAATGACGACTACCATACATGTTTACCGCGAAGGGTCAATACACCGCCACACATTGATTGATCAAACTCACATAACGGGGATATTTACGGCTCACCAATTTTATTTGCTGTCATATAACTTTACACTGGCATTGTTAATTAATGGTTAATCAGGTGTATCTCATGAAGACAATTGCGTCCACCCCCCTTCCTGCCCGGGTTCAGAAACCGCGCTACGATCGTCAGCAACTGCGCTCCCGCATCGTCCACTTTGGCTTTGGCGCGTTTCACCGTGCGCACCAGGCCTTGTTAACAAATCGGGTGCTGAATGAAAAAGGCGGCGACTGGGGGATTTGTGAGATTAGCCTCTTCAGCGGCGACGTGCTGATGAACCAGCTGCGCGCGCAGGATCATCTGTTCACCGTGCTGGAAAAAGGGGCTGAAGGAAATGAAGCGATTATCGTCGGTGCCGTCCATGAATGCCTGAACGCAAAGCTGGACTCCCTGCCCGCCATTATTGAGAAATTTTGCGAGCCTCAGGTCGCGATTGTCTCGCTCACCATCACAGAGAAAGGCTATTGCATCGATCCCGCGACCGGGAAACTCGACCTGAATAACCCCCGGATCGTCCACGACCTTGAAAACCCCTCAGAGCCACATTCCGCCCCTGGGATCCTGGTCGAAGCGCTCCACCGCCGCCGCGAGCGCGGCCTGCCCGCCTTTACCGTGCTCTCCTGCGACAATATCCCGGACAACGGGCACGTGGTGAAAAACGCCGTGCTCGGCATGGCGCAAAAACGTTCCGCAGGGTTATCTGAATGGATCGATACCCACGTAAGCTTCCCCGGAACGATGGTCGACAGGATTGTTCCCGCCGCGACGGAGGCCTCGCTGGCGGAAATCACCGACGCGCTCGGCGTGGAAGATCCGTGCGCCATCAGCTGCGAGCCGTTCATTCAGTGGGTAATAGAAGATAATTTTGTCGCCGGCCGTCCCGAGTGGGAAGTGGCGGGTGTCCAGATGGTGCAGGATGTTCTGCCGTGGGAGCAGATGAAATTACGCATGCTCAACGGCAGCCACTCTTTCCTGGCGTATCTCGGGTATCTTGCCGGCTACGCGCATATTAATGAATGCATGGAGGACACAGCGTTCCGAGAAGCCGCCCGTCGGCTGATGCTGAACGAGCAGGCCCCCACGTTACGGATTAAGGATGTCGACCTCACCGCGTATGCCGATAGCCTGCTCGAACGCTTTGCCAACCCGGCCCTCCAGCATCGGACCTGGCAAATCGCGATGGACGGTAGCCAGAAGCTTCCGCAAAGAATGCTGGACGGGATCCGCGTTCATCTTGAGCGAAACACGCCGTGGTCGCTGCTGGCCCTGGGCGTGGCAGGCTGGATACGCTACGTCAGCGGCACCGACGAGCGCGGCAACGCGATTGACGTTCGCGATCCCCTCAGCGATAAAATCCGCACGATCGTCAACGCCAGCAGCGACATCGACCGCGTCCCCGCGCTGCTGGGGCTGAGCGAAGTGTTTGGTCACGATCTCGCGCACAATCGTGTTTTTGTTGAGGCTGTTAGCCAGGCCTATCAGCGCATCACCCGTCACGGCGCACGTCAGGCTGTTATCGAAACGTTAAATATTTAACGATTGTTGCGCTTAACGCGAACGGATAAAGCCTCCGTTCGCCCTTCCCCTTCTCACAGGTCACGTTTTTCGCCAGGATAGAGAACAGTGTTATCGCATCATCATTCTCATCTGGAGCGCACGTGACCAAAACCAACCTCATCACCGGTTTTCTCGGCAGCGGTAAAACCACCTCAATTCTCCACCTGCTGGCGAATAAAGATCCGGCCGAGAAGTGGGCCGTGCTGGTCAATGAATTTGGCGAGGTGGGCATTGACGGCGCGTTACTGTCATCCAGCGGCGCGATGATTAAAGAGATCCCCGGCGGATGCATGTGCTGCGTCAATGGCCTGCCGATGCAGGTGGGGCTCAATACCCTGCTGCGTCAGGGCAAACCCGACCGCCTGCTGATTGAGCCGACCGGGCTGGGCCACCCGAAGCAGATCCTCGATTTACTGACCGCCCCGGTTTACGAGCCGTGGATCGATCTGCGCGCCACACTGTGCCTGCTCGATCCGCGTCAGCTTCTGGATGACAAGGCGGTGGCCAACGAGAACTTCCGCGATCAGCTCGCCTCGGCAGACGTTATCGTCGCCAACAAGGAAGATCGCGCCACGCCTGAAAGCCAGGCCGCGCTGGAGGCGTGGTGGCAACATTTTGGCGGCAATCGCACGCGGGTGCAGACCACCCAGGGGAATATTGATAGCACCCTGCTTGACCTGCCTCGTCTGAACCTCACCGAGCTGCCTGCCAGTGCGGATCATGCGCACAGCCATCCGGTTAAGCAGGGTCTGGCAGCCCTGAGCCTGCCGGAGCACCAGCGCTGGCGTCGTAACCTGAACAGCGGCCAGGGATACCAGGCCTGCGGATGGATTTTCGATGCTGAGACCGTTTTCGATACTATCGGGATTCTGGAGTGGGCCCGCCTTGCGCCCGTCGATCGCGTGAAAGGGATCATGCGCACGCCGGACGGACTGGTGCGGATCAACCGCCAGGGCGACGATTTCTTCATTGAAACGCAGAACGTGGCGCCGCCTGACAGCAGAATAGAGTTAATTAGTGCGGTTAACGCCGACTGGAATGCCCTCCAGTCCAGCCTGTTGAGGATTCGTTTAAGTTCGGGCGGCTAACGTTGCCCCAGTTTTCACTCTATGCAGAACGTTATGACAACTCGATTTCCCCTGATATTACTGCTTAATGTCGCCGGTCTGGCGCTTTTCTTCTCCTGGTATATCCCGGCGAATCATGGTTTCTGGTTCCCCCTGGATTCTGGCATCTTTCACTTCTTCAACCAGGCGCTGGTGAAGAGCGACGCATTCCTGTGGCTGGTGGCCATCACCAACAACCGCGCCTTCGACGGCTTCTCGCTGCTGGCCATGGGCTGCCTGATGCTCTCTTTCTGGCTGAAAGAGGATAAAGCGGGACGTCGGCGTATTCTGATTATCGGTCTGGTAATGCTGCTGTTTGCTGTCGTCATTAATCAGCTGGCTACCGCGATTATTCCGGTTAAGCGTTCCAGCCCTACGCTCTTTTTCACCGATATTTATCGCGTCAGTGAGCTGCTGCATATTCCAACAAAAGATGCGTCGAAGGACAGTTTCCCCGGCGATCACGGCATGATGCTGCTCATTTTTTCCGCAGTCATGCTTCGCTATTTCGGCCGAAAAGCGTTTGCCATAGCCCTGATTATTTTTGTGGTTTTTGCCTTCCCGCGCGTAATGATTGGCGCTCACTGGTTCACCGATATTGCTGTCGGTTCGCTCTCCGTTGCGCTGATTGCGCTGCCGTGGTGTTTAATGACCCCGCTGAGCGACAGGATAATAGCGTTGTTCGATCGCTATCTTCCCGGTAGAGCGCAACAACAATTAAACAAATAACTAACCTAAATTAACGTGAGCTATCAGGGATCGACATGATCCCCGATAGCCTTCCCGTCACGATCTTTTCCCTCTGTCATATTCCTGTCATCACATTCATGATAAAAATGAAGCAATTGCGCGATCACGCGTCGGATCTGACCGCATTTTAAGCAATTACGGATTTTTACTTTCTGTATCACATTTTCTTATAAAAAAAAGGCTTTTTTTACTCGCAATACCCCTGGCAATCGGTTAATCTCGAACTCGTTTTGCCCCATAGGGATAATTATTTCGATGGTGAATAATTTTGTGCGCTATGCCACAAATGTGACCAGAAAGAATTGTCTCGATGTGAACAGATAATTAGTCTCGTCACGTTTGGCATTTTTATAACGATATTTGTCGTTAAGGACTTCAAGGGAAAATAAACAAAATGGTCAAATCTCAACCGTTTCTGAGATATATCTTGCGGGGGATCCCGGCGATAGCAGTCGCGGTACTGTTATCTGCATGTAGTACATCGAACACCGCGAAGAATATGCATCCTGAGACGCGTGTTGTGGGAATGGAAGATTCCTCTTCACTGCAAGCCTCTCAGGATGAATTTGAAAATATGGTACGTAATCTGGACGTGAAGTCCCGCATTATGGACCAGTATGCTGACTGGAAAGGCGTGCGTTATCGTCTTGGCGGCAGCACGAAAACAGGTATTGATTGTTCCGGTTTTGTACAGCGTACGTTCCGCGAGCAATTTGGGTTAGATCTTCCGCGTTCAACCTATGAACAGCAGGAGATGGGCAAGTCGATTTCACGTACCAAACTGCGCACCGGCGATTTAGTTCTGTTCCGCGCGGGGTCTACAGGTCGACATGTTGGCATCTACATTGGTAATGACCAGTTCGTACATGCCTCCACCAGCAGCGGTGTGACCATTTCCAGCATGAACGAACCGTACTGGAAGAAGCGTTATAACGAAGCGCGCCGCGTACTGACCCGCAGTTAATATAACTATTGTATCGTTGGTTATCCCTTGGCTGGCGATATGATGAAAAAAAGCACTGCTTCGGCAGTGTTTTTTTTTGCCCGTTACACTGAATACATCAAGCGGCTTTTCAGGAATCACGACGTCTATGCTCACCCGCTACTTCTCCAGTAATCGTAAAATACTGATCCTCAGTATTATCACGGGTCTCATCACCGCCCTGCTCCTGGGTTCCCTGCAATTTTCGTGGAGTTACCATAAGCGGGAAGTCAAATTCGACACCCTGGTGAATGATGTGAGCGCCTACATGGGGAGCTATTTCGAAGACCTAAAAAAAGCGGTCAATGTCCTCCAGCCTCTCACGCTGAACACGTGCCAGGACGTCAACCAGGAACTCACCTCACGCGCGGCCTTCAGCATTAACGTTCGCGCCTTCCTGCTGGTCCGGGACAAGATGGCATTCTGCTCCTCGGCAACAGGCCCGATGAATGCCCCGATGGAGACGCTCATACCTGAGCTGAACATCAATAAACAGATCGATATGGCGTTGCTTCCGGGTACCCCCATGCTGCCTGATGAACCTGCGATTGCGATCTGGTACCGCAACCCATTAGTGAAGGACGGCGGGGTGTTCACTTCTGTGAATATTAATCTGACGCCTTACCTGCTCTATACTGAGCGCCAGGACGAGTTCGCGGGTATCGCTATCATTATCGGCGATAACGCCTTGTCGACGCGGTCCAGCACGCTGGTTCATACCCGCGACTTGCATGACATCCCGGTCCGCACGGCGACGCTGAAAGACCTCCCCCTGACCATCAACCTGTATGCGGACGCATGGACCAGCGATGAAATTCTCTACGCGCTGTTCTTCGGGCTGGTATGCGGGATTTGTGCCGGATCGCTTAACTACTACATCCTCAGCATTCGGCTCAACCCGGGTAAAGAAATTTTAAGCGCTATCAAGCGCGGTCAGTTTTATGTGGTTTATCAGCCCGTCGTCGATGCCAAATCGCTCAGGATGACCGGGCTTGAAGTCCTGATGCGCTGGAAACACCCGACAATGGGGGAAATTCCGCCGGACGCGTTTATCAATTTTGCCGAAGCACAGAAGCTGATTGTCCCGCTGACGCTGCATCTCTTTGACCTTATCATTCACGATGCTCCCGTGTTACAAACGCTGTTACCTCCGGGCGCAAAGGTGGGTATTAACATTGCACCGGGGCATCTGCATGCGGAAAGCTTCAAGGACGATATGCGCACCTTCAAAGCCCTGCTGCCGCCGGATTACTTCCAGATCGTGCTGGAAATTACCGAGCGCGATATGCTCAACCATCGGGAAGCCAACACCCTTTTCGAATGGCTGCATAACGAAGGGTTTGAAATCGCCATTGATGATTTTGGTACCGGCCACAGCGCGCTGATTTACCTTGAGCATTTCACCATGGACTACCTCAAAATCGACCGTGGTTTTGTTAATGCGATCGGTACCGAGACCGTGACGTCGCCGGTGCTGGATGCCGTTCTGACGCTGGCAAGACGACTGAATATGTCGACCGTCGCCGAAGGGGTAGAGACGCCGGAACAGGCGGCCTGGCTGCGCGAACACGGCGTTAACTTCCTGCAGGGATACTGGATTAGCCGCCCGATGCCGCTGGCGCAGTTCCGCGAATGGCGGCCTGATATTTCGCCCGAAGGCGATTAATTTCACATTGCCCGTGACGTCACTTATTATTCAGCTTAACCGAGCCGGTCTGTAGAGAGGGAGCTGCCGCGAGATGCTTATGCGCTTTATGTTGCTGATGTTGGCATTCACGAGCCTGTCCAGCCAGGCGCAAACCATCAAAGAGAATATCGCCTTCGCGGTGATTGGCGAGCCGAAATACGCGGTCAATTTTACGCACTTCGATTACGTCAACCCAGCCGCGCCAAAAGGCGGTAAGGTCACGCTTTCCGCCACGGGAACCTTCGACAACTTCAACCGCTACGCCCTGCGCGGCGTGGCGGCCGCGCGAACGGAATCGCTTTACGATACGCTCTTTGTCACCTCCGATGACGAGCCCGGCAGCTACTATCCGCTGATTGCCGAGAACGTACGTTACGCCGATAACTTCGCCTGGGCGGAAATCTCGCTGAACCCGCGGGCACGTTTTCACGATGGCACACCGGTGAAGGCCAGCGACGTTGCGTTCACCTTCCATAAATTCATGACCGAAGGCGTCCCCCAGTTCCGCATCGTGTATAAAGGCGCGTCGGTCAGAGCCATCGCGCCGCTCACTGTGCGCATTGAGCTGAGCGAACCGAACAAAGAGAATATGCTCAGCCTGTTCTCGCTGCCGGTGATGCCGGAATCGTTCTGGAAAAATCATAAGCTGAGCGACCCGCTTTCAACGCCTCCTCTGGCTGGCGGCCCCTACCGCATTACCGACTGGCGCATGGGGCAATATGTCGTCTATTCCCGCGTCAAAGACTACTGGGCGGCCAATCTGCCGGTCAACCGCGGACGCTGGAACTTCGACACCCTTCGCTATGATTACTACCTCGACGATAACGTGGCGTTTGAAGCGTTCAAAGCCGGGGCATTCGATTTGCGCGTCGAGAGCAGCGCTAAAAACTGGGCGACCCGCTATATCGGGAAAAATTTCGCCAAAGGCTATATCGTCAAAGACGAACACAAAAATGAATCTGCCCAGGACACCCGCTGGCTGGCGTTTAATATTCAGCGTCCGGTATTTAATGACCGCCGGGTGCGGGAAGCCATCTCCCTGGCCTTTGATTTTGAGTGGATGAACAAAGCGCTGTTTTACGGGGCTTATAGCCGCGCCAACAGCTATTTTCAGAATACCGAATACGCCGCGCGTGATTATCCGAAAGCCGACGAACTGGTCCTGCTGGCCCCCCTTAAAGCAGAGGTACCGCCAGAGGTGTTTACAACGGTGTTTCAGCCGCCCGCATCGAAGGGTGACGGTTACGACCGCGACAACCTGCTCAAAGCCAGCAAGCTGCTGGATGACGCAGGCTGGCACCTGAAGAATCAAAAACGTGTGGATGCCAAAACGGGCAAGCCTCTCAGCTTTGAACTGCTGCTCTCGTCCGGGGGCAACGACCAGTGGGTGCTGCCGTTTAAGCACAACCTTGAGCGGCTGGGCGTGACCATGAACATTCGCCAGGTTGATAACGCGCAGATCACCAGCCGCATGCGCAGCCGTGATTACGACATGATGCAGCGCCTGTGGCCCGCGCAGCCGTGGCCTAGCTCGGACCTGCAAATCTCCTGGGCCTCCAGCTACATTGACTCCTCGTACAATGCGCCGGGGGTAAAAAGCCCGGCGATTGATGCGCTGATTGCGAAAATCGTGGCGGCGCAGGGGGATAAAGACAAGCTCGTGCCGCTCGGGCGCGCCCTCGACAGGGTCTTAACCTGGAACTACTACATGCTGCCGATGTGGTATATGGGCGAAGATCGCCTTGCGCGCTGGGATAAGTTCTCCGTGCCTGCCGTGCGCCCGGTCTATTCTCTGGGCTTTGACACCTGGTGGTATGACGTTAACAAAGCCGCCAGACTTCCCGCTGAGCGGCGATAAGGAATTATCATGGGTGCCTATCTTCTCCGCCGTCTGCTGCTGGTCATCCCTACCCTGTGGGCCATCATCACGATTAACTTTTTTATCGTGCAAATCGCCCCCGGTGGGCCGGTCGATCAGGCCATTGCCGCCATTGAATTTGGCAACAGCGGCGGCATGCCCGGCGCTGGCGGTGAAGGGATGGGTGCCAGCCATGCGCGAACCGGCGTAGGGAATATCAGCGAAAGCCATTACCGCGGCGGACGCGGGCTGGATCCGGAGGTGATCGCCGAGATCACCCACCGCTACGGCTTTGATAAACCGATTCACGAGCGCTATTTCAAGATGCTCTGGGATTACATCCGCTTTGATTTTGGCGATAGCCTGTTTCGCAGTGCGTCAGTGCTGACGCTGATCAAGCAAAGCCTGCCGGTTTCGATCACGCTCGGGCTGTGGGGTACGCTGATCATCTATCTGGTCTCTATACCGCTTGGGATCCGCAAAGCGGTGTACAACGGCAGCCGGTTCGATATCTGGAGCAGCACGTTCATCATTATCGGCTATGCCATCCCGGCGTTTCTGTTCGCCGTTCTGCTGATCGTCTTTTTTGCCGGGGGCAGTTATTTTGATCTCTTCCCGCTGCGGGGGCTCGTCTCCGCCGATTTCAGCTCCCTGCCGTGGTACCAGAAAATCACCGACTACCTCTGGCATATCACGCTGCCGGTTCTGGCCACGGTCATTGGCGGGTTTGCGGCCCTGACCATGTTGACCAAAAACGCCTTTCTCGATGAAATTCGTAAACAGTACGTCGTCACGGCCCGCGCTAAAGGCGTGAGCGAAAAGCAGATCATGTGGAAGCACGTGTTCCGCAACGCCATGCTGCTGGTGATCGCCGGATTTCCGGCCACGTTCATCAGTATGTTTTTTACCGGCTCGCTGCTGATAGAGGTGATGTTCTCGCTTAACGGTCTGGGCCTGCTGGGCTATGAGGCCACCGTGTCGCGTGATTATCCGGTAATGTTCGGCACGCTCTATATTTTCACCCTGATTGGCCTGCTGCTGAATATCATCAGCGATATCAGCTATACGCTGGTCGATCCCCGAATCGATTTTGAGGGCCGATGATGCCGCGTTTAAGCCCCGTCAACCAGGCCCGCTGGGCCCGCTTTCGCCACAACCGCCGCGGCTACTGGTCGCTGTGGATTTTTGCCGTGCTGTTTGTCTTAAGCCTGTTTTCAGAACTGATCGCTAACGATAAACCGCTGCTGGTGCATTTTAACGATCGCTGGTACGTGCCGGTCATCGCCAATTACAGCGAAAGCGACTTTGGCGGCCCGTTTGCGACGCCGGCGGAATATCAGGATCCGTGGCTTCGCCAGCAGATTGATCAGCACGGCTGGGTGCTCTGGGCGCCGGTGCGTTTTGGCGCAAACAGCATTAACTTCGCCACCGCGACCCCCTTCCCTTCCCCGCCCTCCGCGCAAAACTGGCTGGGAACGGATGCTAACGGCGGTGACGTGCTGGCGCGCATCCTGTATGGCACGCGTATTTCGCTTCTCTTTGGGCTGATGCTGACGATCTTCTCCAGCGTGATGGGCGTCGTGGCGGGCGCCATTCAGGGCTACTACGGCGGGAAAATTGACCTCTGGGGCCAGCGGGTGATTGAGGTCTGGTCAGGCATGCCGACGCTCTTTCTGATCATCCTGCTTTCCAGCGTCGTACAGCCCAACTTCTGGTGGTTATTAGGCATTACCGTCCTGTTCGGCTGGATGGCGCTTGTCGGTGTGGTCAGGGCCGAGTTTCTGCGCACCCGTAATTTCGACTATATTCGCGCCGCGCAGGCGCTTGGCGTGAGCGACCGCGGGATCATCTTCCGCCATATGCTGCCCAACGCCGTGGTGGCAACGCTCACCTTCCTGCCGTTTATTCTGTGCAGCTCCATCACCACCCTCACCTCACTGGATTTTCTCGGTTTCGGGCTACCGTTGGGTTCCCCGTCGCTCGGCGAACTGCTGCTGCAGGGCAAGAACAACCTGCAGGCACCGTGGTTAGGCATCGCCGCCTTTCTTTCCGTGGCCGTGCTGCTGTCGCTGCTGATTTTTATTGGCGAAGCCGTGCGCGATGCCTTTGATCCTAACAAGGCGGTTTAAAATGACCCAGCCTCTGCTCCGTATTGATAACCTGTCGATTGCTTTTTCAAAGCAGGACGAGACGCGCACCGTGGTCAGCGACCTGACGCTGCAGATCCAGCGCGGTGAAACGCTGGCCCTGGTGGGTGAGTCGGGTTCAGGCAAGAGCGTTTCGGCGCTCTCCATCCTGCGGCTGCTGCCCTCCCCGCCCGTGAGCTATCCGCAAGGGGATATTCTGTTCCACGGCCGTTCGCTGCTGCACGCCGACGAACAGACCCTGCGCGGTATTCGCGGCAATAAGATTGCCATGATCTTCCAGGAGCCGATGGTGTCGCTTAACCCGCTGCACAGCCTGGAAAAACAGCTCTATGAAGTGCTCTCCCTGCACCGTGGGATGCGCAAAGAGGCCGCGCGGGGAGAAATTCTGGATTGTCTTGAGCGCACAGGCATACGCAATGCGGCCAAACGGCTGAATGATTTTCCGCATCAGCTCTCCGGCGGCGAACGCCAGCGCGTGATGATCGCCATGGCGCTGCTGACGCGCCCCGAGCTGTTGATTGCCGACGAGCCCACAACGGCGCTGGACGTGACGGTACAGGCGCAAATACTGACGCTGCTGCGGGACCTGCGTGACGAGCTAAACATGAGCCTGCTGTTTATCACGCACAACCTGAGCATTGTGAGAAAGCTGGCCGACAGCGTCGCGGTGATGCAAAACGGCCGCTGTGTTGAACAGAATGCGGCGTCCACGCTGCTGAGCGCGCCGCAACACCCCTATACGCAGCGCCTGCTCGACAGCGAACCCTCCGGCGACCCGGTTCCCCTCGACGCTGACAGCACGCCGCTGCTGCGCGTTGAGGATCTGTCCGTCTCGTTCCCGATCCGCAAAGGTATTTTGCGACGCATTGTCGATCGCAACCCGGTGTTAAAAAATATCCGCTTCTCGCTGCGCCCGGGCGAATCCCTCGGGCTGGTGGGCGAATCCGGCTCGGGTAAAAGCACCACCGGTCTGGCGCTGCTGCGCTTAATTGCCTCACAGGGCGAAATCCTGTTTGACGGCATGCCGCTGCACCGCTGGAACCGCCGCCAGATGCTGCCCGTACGTCCTCGCATGCAGGTGGTCTTTCAGGATCCCAACTCCTCGCTTAACCCGCGGCTCAGCGTGTTACAGATTGTCGAAGAGGGCCTGCGCGTCCATCAGCCCGGCCTGAGCGCGCAGCAGCGCGAGCAGGAGGTCATGCGGGTAATGGTTGAAGTGGGTTTAGATCCCGAGACGCGCCACCGCTATCCTGCGGAATTTTCCGGCGGGCAGCGCCAGCGTATCGCCATTGCCCGCGCGCTGATCCTGAAACCAGAGCTAATTATTCTGGATGAACCGACGTCGTCTCTGGACAGGACCGTACAGGCGCAGATCCTGGCGCTGCTTAAAGGGCTACAGGAAAAGCACCGGCTGGCCTATATCTTTATCAGCCATGATTTGCAGGTGGTGCGGGCGCTATGCCATCAGGTGATTGTGTTGCGACAGGGAGAGGTGGTCGAGCAGGGAGAGTGCCAGCGCGTATTTAGCGCGCCAACGCAGCGCTACACGCGCCAGCTGTTGTCGTCAGACTAGCGCTCAGAATGGATACTGGCCGGAGAAAGGCTCTGCAATAGCAACGCCAAAATTTTTCAGGCGGCAGGTGGCAGCAAACTCGTCCTGGCTTTTCACAAACAGGCACGGCTCCCCTTCGCATTCCAGCACGGAGCTGTCCACTTCGATATCCGTCAGGGCCTGACTGAGACGCTCCATCACCCGCCATGCATTTTCATCGCTCGGGCTCAGCAGCTTGAGCGCCACCAGGCAGTTTTCACAGCCCGCGACGTTTTGCGGAATCGGTTCAACTTTCGAACCAGCAAAACCCGCCGACCAGCGATAGCTCTGGGGCAAGCGATGGACAATAGAAAGTTGTAATGTATTCACGTTCGTTCCCCGGAAGCAAAATTTACTTCACAATTTATTTACATTTATAGTAACACATCATCGCCAGCCTGCACTGTTCAGCACTTTTTTATCGGTATTCAGGCTCGCGTCGGCGCTATATGTACCCGTTTCTGCGATCTAACTCAACCTTTTTGAATACAATGATGTGACTTTTTACACAAATAGATTTTACATAAAATAAACAAACACGGCATAAACGAACGGGGGTTTGGTTGATATGCATCAACAAAAAAGGCCCTGGCGGGCCTTCTCTGTGTTTTAGTGGGCCGCTTTTCGCGGTCGACTGGCGTAAAGATAGAAGAGTATCGAGCTGGTTGCGCAAAAAGCCATCGCCCACAGCATGGGCCATGCCGTCGTAAAGGTGGCCATCGAAAGCAACGCCCCCACGATAGCGCCGATGCCGAAGCGGAACGTCCCCGCCAGGGAAGAGGCGGTCCCCGCCATGTGCGGGAACTCATCCAGAATCACCGCCATCGCATTGGACGACACCATCGACACGCAGCCGACAAAGGCCGCTACGCCGACCACCAGCGCCCAGAAGCCCACGCCCAGAAACGCGCTCACCACCAGCCAGATCGCCATCACAAACTGGATCCACAGCCCCGCGCGAAACATGTTCAGCGCCCCCACCCGCCGGACAAAGCGGCTGTTGATGATGGTCATGATGAACAGGAAGACGATGTTAAGCGCAAAGTAATAGCCGAAGTGCTGCGGCGACACGTGGTTAAGCTCGATGTAGACAAACGGCCCGGCGCTCAGGAAGGAGAACATTCCGGCGAAGCTGAACCCGCTTGCCAGCATATAGCTGAGCACGCGCTTGTGGCGAAACAGCGAGGCAAAGTTGCCGATGGTGGTACGGATGTGAAACTTCTGGCGGCGCTCGACGGGAAGCGTTTCATCTATAAAGAAGAAGATCATTGCCGAGGCCAGCAGCGCGGCCAGGGCCAGGATCCAGAAAATCACATGCCAGCTGAACCACACCAGCACCGCACCACCCGCCATTGGCGCCACCAGCGGCGCAATCGTCGTCACCAGCATCACGAACGACATCATGCGGGAGAACTCTTCCTTCGGGTAGATATCGCGCATCAGGGCGTTAATCACCACGCTTGCCGCTGCCGCCGCCAGACCGTGGAAGAAACGCATGATGATCAAATGATCGATGGTCTGGGCCAGCGCACAGGCAACCGCTGCGGCCGCAAAGACCAGCGTCCCGCCCAGAATGACGGGCTTGCGTCCAAGGCTGTCCGCCATCGGGCCATAAAACAGCTGGCCAAGGGCAAAGCCGAGAATATAGGTGCTGAGCGTCATCTGCGCGCTGCCCGCCGGGACGCCAAACTGCGCGGAAATGACCGGCAGCGCGGGCAGGTACATATCAATAGACAGCGGCATCAGCATGGCCAGCAGGCCAAGAATGAAGACGATTTTGAACGACGAGTGTGGCCTGATGGTCACAGGGTTCTCCTGAAATTAGTGCGAAGGCAGACCGACGCTGGCGATCTCTTCTTCCGTTAACGGACGGTATTCGCCTGGCGCAAGGTCGGGATCGAGTTCAATCGCACCAATCCGTTCGCGATGCAGGCCAACAACGTGGTTCCCCACCGCGGCAAACATACGTTTCACCTGATGGTAGCGCCCTTCGCTGATGGTCAGACGGACCACCGTCGGGGTGATGACTTCAAGCACCGCCGGTTTAGTCAGATCTTTTTCATTATGCAGCTGCACGCCTTTCGCGAAGTGCTCTGCCGTGTCATCCGACACCGGTGACTCCAGCGTCACGAGATAGGTTTTCTCGCAGTGGTGGCGTGGAGAGGTGATGCGATGCGACCACTGACCGTCGTCGGTCATCAGCACCAGACCGGTGGTGTCGATATCGAGGCGGCCTGCGGCATGCAGCTTGTGCGCCACCGGTTCGTCGAGGAAATAGAGCACCGTCGGGTGATCCGGATCGTCCGTTGAGCAGACGTAGCCTTCCGGCTTATTGAGCATAAAGTAGCGAGGACCGTGCTGCTGGGTCAGCGGATTGCCGTCATACTCCACCTGATGGTCAGGTTGCAGTTTGAACGCGCTGTCTCTCACAATGTCGCCATCCACGGTAACGCGGCTGGCGCGAATTTCACGCCCGGCAATAGCGCGGCTTACGCCGAGTTGCTGAGCGATAAACTTATCAAGTCGCATGAAATCTTTTTAGCCTTAATGGTGCAGGAAGTCGGACAACAGGTCCGAAAATAGAAGCAGTCTGGAACGGTTCAGTATAATGGTCTGGTTGCGCCACTCAAGGGAAAAAGTTTCGTGGCATACTATCTATACCCTAAATAATTCGAGTTACATGAAGGCGGCAAAGGAGTGAATCCCCGGGAGCTTACATAAGTAAGTGACCGGGGTGAACGAGTGCAGCCAACGCACAGGCAACTTGAAGTATGACGGGTATATGTGCGGAATAACGAAACCGAGACCCCATGACTTTTACACTTCGTCCCTATCAGCAGGAAGCCGTTGACGCCACCCTCGCGTGGTTCCGTAAACATCGCGAGCCGGCGGCGATTGTGCTCCCGACCGGTGCAGGCAAAAGCCTGGTCATTGCCGAACTGGCGCGTCTGGCCCGCGGCCGCGTACTGGTGCTGGCGCACGTTAAAGAGCTCGTCGCGCAAAACCATGCCAAGTATTGTGCACTTGGACTGGAAGCCGACATTTTCGCCGCCGGTCTAAAGCGTAAAGAGAGCCACGGCAAGGTGGTGTTTGGCAGCGTGCAGTCGGTGGCCCGCAATCTGGATCTGTTTCGCAGCGAATTTTCGCTGCTGATTGTCGACGAGTGTCACCGCATCAGCGATGACGACGACAGCCAGTATCAGCAAATCCTGACGCACCTGAAGGACGTGAACCCTCACCTGCGCCTGCTGGGCCTGACGGCGACCCCGTTTCGTCTGGGTAAAGGCTGGATCTATCGTTACCATTATCACGGCATGGTGCGCGGCGATGACAAGGCCCTGTTTAGCGACTGCATTTACGAACTTCCGCTGCGCTACATGATTAAACATGGCTACCTGACGCCGCCTGAACGGCTGGATATGCCGGTGGTGCAGTACGATTTCAGCCGCCTGCAGGCGCAGAGCAACGGGTTATTCAGCGAAGCGGATCTTAACCAGGAGCTGAAAAAGCAAAAGCGCATTACGCCGCATATCATCAGCCAGATTGAGGAGTTCGCCGCGACGCGCAAAGGGGTGATGATCTTTGCCGCCACCGTTGAGCACGCGCGCGAAATCACCGGGTTACTGCCCTCCGGCGACGCGGCGCTCATCACCGGCGAGACGCCCGGCCCCGAGCGCGACCGCCTGATTGAGGCCTTTAAAGCCCAGCAGTTCCGCTATCTGGTTAACGTGTCGGTGTTGACCACCGGCTTTGACGCCCCGCACGTCGACCTGATCGCTATCTTGCGCCCGACCGAATCGGTCAGTCTGTATCAGCAAATTGTTGGCCGCGGCCTGCGTCTGGCGCCGGGGAAAACCGACTGCCTGATTCTGGATTATGCCGGTAACCCGCACGATCTCTATACGCCTGAGGTCGGCGCGCCAAAAGGAAAAAGCGACAACGTGCCCGTGCAGGTCTTTTGCCCTGCCTGCGGGTTTGCCAACACCTTCTGGGGCAAAACCACCGCCGACGGTACGCTGATTGAACATTTTGGCCGCCGCTGTCAGGGCTGGTTTGAAGATGATGACGGGCATCGCGAGCAGTGCGATTTTCGTTTCCGCTTCAAAAACTGCCCGCAGTGCAACGCCGAAAATGACATTGCCGCTCGCCGCTGCCGGGAGTGCGACACGGTGCTGGTTGACCCGGACGACATGCTGAAAGCGGCGCTAAAGCTGAAAGATGCGCTGGTGCTGCGCTGTTCCGGCATGGCGCTACAGCCCGGCGCCGATGAAAAAGGCGAATGGTTGAAAATCACCTATTACGACGAGGACGGGGCGGACGTCAGCGAGCGCTTCCGGGTCCAGACGCCTGCCCAGCGAACGGCCTTCGAACAGCTGTTTATTCGCCCGCACACCCGCACCCCGGGCGTGCCCCTGCGCTGGATCACCGTGGCCGATATCGTGCGCCAGCAGGTGTTGTTGCGCCATCCGGATTTTGTCGTCGCCCGTAAGAAAGGCCAGTACTGGCAGGTGCGCGAGAAGCTCTTTGACTACGAAGGTCGCTTCCGTCGCGCCAACGAATTGCGCGGTTAGCGGGACTTTTCATTGATGTGAGGGGCATTTGAGTATAAAATGCCGCCCGCTTCACATCCGTGAGGCAGAACACTCACCTGCTGCTGGGTCGCCTGTAGTAGGGTTTTAAATACAGAGAGAAATCAATGTTCACTATCGAAGCAGAAGTACGTAACGTGCAGGGTAAGGGTGCGAGCCGCCGCCTGCGTACCGCTAACAAGTTCCCGGCTATCGTTTACGGTGGCGAAGCTGCTCCAGTTGCAATCGAACTGGATCACGACAAACTGTGGAACCTGCAGACCAAAGCTGAATTCTACAGCGAAGTTCTGACCATCGTTGTTGGCGGTAAAGAAGAAAAAGTGAAAGTTCAGGCTGTTCAGCGTCACGCGTTCAAGCCAAAACTGACTCACATCGACTTCGTTCGCGCGTAATCGCAAACCTGTCGAAAAAAACCCCGCTTCTGCGGGGTTTTTTGTGCCTGCTATTTACCGCCCGAGGTGCGGCGCTGAAGCTGATCGCGCAGATTCGGCGGCGTCCCCTTAATGGTCAGCGTATCGGTGGCCGGATCCCAGAAGATACGTTCCCCCAGCAGCATCGCATCAAAGTTGATGGTTAACCCGCCGCCGCTGCCGGCAAACTTGGTTAACTGACGCAGCGTGCTGCGATCCGCCGGGAAGCTCTCTTCAAGCTCATAGCCCTTCTCTGCGGTAAATTCCTGGAAGCTGACTTCGCTGACGCCCGCCAGCTCTTTTGACAGCGACTCCAGCTCAATCTCTTCCCCAGCCTGCAGCTGTTCGTTGCAGTAGCTGTAAACCTGCTGGCGCACCGTCTGGCGCTCAGATTTATCAAGCTGCGCTTCGGCTGTGAAATCGTCAACCGCCTGGAGCAGCCCTTTGTTCTGCGCTTTGGCGTTAAGCCCTTCACTGGCACCGAGGAAATCCATAAAGAAATCCGCCACTTTACGGCCCACGCGTCCCTTCAGGAAAGTCAGGTAGCGGGTCGACTCCGGGTTGGTTTCCCACTCGGTCAAATCAATACGCGCCACGATATCCGCATGGTTGATATCCAGATAATGCGTCGAGCTGATATCCAGCTGCTCGTTCACGCGCATGCTGCTTAAGTTATTCAGCACGGTAACCAGCAGGTACTCGACCGCCAGGTAGCGGTAGTGGCAGAACAGCACGATCCCACCGTCGGCGAACGGGTATTTCGCCAGCTCGTCGCGCAGACGCCCGGTTGCCGCACGGCTAAACGCCAGGAAATCCTCTTCACCCTGGCGCTGCAGGCGCAGGCTATCGGCCAGTTCACTCTCTTCGCTGAACAGCCCATAGGCTTTATTTTTGGCGCTGTAGACGCGATGCAGCTCTGCCATCATCTCCACAACGGTCGCCGTGGGTTCCAGTAACGAATCGCGCAGCACCACTTCAAGGGTTTGCTCATCGCGCTTGATAAGCTGGTGCAGGGCAATCTGGTTGATTTCCAGACTCATGATAAACTCTCCTTTTAGACCGGGCGGTATTCAACCACCACCAGGACATGTGTGCAACAACAGATAAAAAAGGGGAAAAAAAGCTGTTGCTACGGTAATATGTTGCCCTTTCATCAACAAACTGATTTTGATTTATGCCACAACATTCCCGCTACAGTGATGAACACGTTGAACAACTGCTCAGTGAGCTGGTCAACGTACTGGAAAAACATAAAACGCCGACCGATCTCTCCCTGATGGTTTTGGGAAATATGGTCACCAACCTGATTAACACCAGCGTTGCTCCGGCCCAGCGTCAGGCGATCGCAAAATCTTTCGCCCAGGCTTTACAGTCGTCCGTCAGCAACGACCCGGCCCATTAAGGGATACGAACAACAGTTTATGGTGACGAATCGTCAGCGCTACCGTGAAAAAGTCTCCCAGATGGTCAGCTGGGGGCACTGGTTTGCCCTGTTCAACATTCTGCTGTCGACGGTCATTGGCTGTCGTTATCTGTTTGTCGCAGACTGGCCAACAACGCTCACCGGGCGTATCTACTCCTGGATAAGCGTTGTCGGTCACTTTAGCTTTTTGGTTTTCGCCACCTATCTGCTGATCCTGTTCCCCCTGACGTTTATCGTCATGTCGCAGCGTCTGATGCGATTCTTGTCCGCCATCCTTGCGACGGTGGGGATGACGCTGCTGCTTATCGACAGTGAAGTGTTCACCCGCTTCCACCTGCATCTCAACCCCATCGTCTGGGAGCTGGTGATTAACCCCGACCAGAACGAAACGGCCCGCGACTGGCAGCTGATGTTTATCAGCGTCCCGGTGATCCTGTTGATTGAGATGCTGTTTGCCACCTGGAGCTGGCAAAAACTGCGTAGCCTGACCCGCCGACGCCACTACGCGAAGCCCGTCGCCGCGCTCTTCTTCGTCTCCTTTATCAGTTCGCACATCATGTATATCTGGGCGGATGCGAACTTCTATCGTCCTATTACTATGCAGCGCGCGAACCTGCCGCTCTCGTACCCGATGACGGCCCGTCGCTTCCTCGAGAAACATGGCCTGCTTGATGCGCAGGAGTACCAGCGCCGTCTTATCGAGCAGGGTAACCCGGAAGCCGTCAGCGTGCAGTATCCTCTGAGCGACCTGCGCTATCGCGATATGGGCCGCGGGCAAAACGTCCTGCTCATCACCGTCGACGGCCTGAACTATTCCCGTTATGAGAAGCAGATGCCAGCCCTGGCCAATTTCGCGAGTCAAAACGTCACGTTTACTCAGCACATGAGCTCCGGTAACACAACCGACGCGGGCATCTTTGGCCTCTTCTATGGCATTTCAGCCGGATACATGGACGGTGTACTCTCTACCCGCACGCCTGCGGCGCTGATCACCGGGCTGAATCAGCAGGGCTATCAGTTAGGGTTGTTCTCATCCGATGGCTTTAACAGCCCGCTCTACCGCCAGGCGCTGCTCTCTGATTTCTCACTGCCGGCGGCACAGAATCAGTCCGATGCGCAGACCGCCAGCCAATGGATAAACTGGCTGCAGCGCTATGCCCAGGAAGATAACCGCTGGTTCTCATGGGTTGCCTTTAACGGCACAACGCTTGCTAACAGCAATAAGAGTGATTTCGCGCGCCGCTACGGCCGCGCGGCGGGTGATGTTGATGCGCAGATTGCCCGCGTGCTTGACGCGCTACGTGAGTCCGGCAAGCTGGACAACACCGTGGTGATCGTGACGGCAGGCCATGGCGTCCCGTTAGGTGACGAGACGAAGAGCATGAGCTGGTCACGCCCTAACCTGCAGGTTCCGCTGGTCATCCACTGGCCGGGCACCCCGGCGCAGCGCATCACTATGCTTACCGAGCATAAAGATGTGATGACCACCCTGATGCAACGCCTGCTGCACGTCAGCACGCCAGCAAACGAGTATTCGCAGGGCCAGGATCTCTTCAGCGCCGCGCGCCGCCATAACTGGGTTACGGCGGCAGGGAATAATACGCTGGTGGTGACCACGCCGAAGCTGACGCTGGTGCTGAACAGCAACGGGAATTATCAGACGTATAACCTGCAGGGTGAGCGGCTGAAAGACCAGAAACCGCAGCTGAGCCTGCTGCTGCAGGTCCTGACGGATGAGAAACGTTTTGTCGCTAACTGATTAATAATAAACCAGTTAGCGACGGATTTCCTTGCATTCAAAACGGAATCGAGTAGTATTCTTTCTATGCGTCGGCACGTAGCGCAGCCTGGTAGCGCACCGTCATGGGGTGTCGGGGGTCGGAGGTTCAAATCCTCTCGTGCCGACCAAAAATACATTGAAAACCAGCCTCTTATGGCTGGTTTTTTCATGTTTAAAATTTGTGCGGGGAATCATTGGGGAAAAATGGGGGAATAACCCCCGACATTTACACGCTACATTACAGGCGATTTATCGTCTTTAACTTGGTTAAGCGTATGTGTAAGAACGCCGTGCACCGTAACATCATTCAAGGCTTCTCCTTCGATCGCCTCACCCTCTTCCGTTATCAGTGCCTGACCCAGTAGCTTCACAAACTGGTTTCTCCCGTCCATGCTAACCAGCAACGTATCCCCTCCTTCTGGCTTCAGACTGACGTTAATAACGGCCCAGCCGCATGAAGTTTCAATAACCCGGCAGTTGTTATCTACACCACAGATAACATCTATCGTCATGCGCTGCTCCTGGTAATCCATGGCTGGCGATGGAAATCCCATTAGAAAACCCTCCCCATGTTACGCAGGATCCAGTACCGGTTCTCGCTTCCGTTTGTCGTCTTATCGGCGAAGTCCGGCTGGTATCGCTCGATCCATGAATTTGCATCCGCCTGGCTGAAATGCCAGTTCCTTTCCTGCAGTTCAGCGATGAATTTGTCTGTATGCAGGCAGAGATAGCCCTTCGGGTTTTGCTGTATGGCCGCAATAAAAGCAGCACGAATATCCGGTTGACGAGGCATAAACGCACCCTCACTCGCTCATTAACTGTATACATATACAGTAGTATTTTTATAAAAACAGATCAAGCACGGGCAATTTTCACTTTTAAGAGGATCGGTATGTTTGTTGAACTGGTTTATGACAAGCGTAATGTTGAAGGACTAGAAGGGGCCAGAGAGATCATTCTGGCCGAGCTGACGAAGCGAGTGCACCAGATTTTCCCTGATGCCGAAGTGAAGGTGAAGCCGATGCAGGCGAACGGATTGAATAGCGACGCCAGCAAAAGTGATCGGGAAAAGCTGAATCGCATGCTGGAGGAAATGTTTGAAGAGGCCGATATGTGGCTTGTACAGGATTAAATCTAGATCACTCTCATACGCAATGCTAAACTTGTCATCTTTCAGAATTGACTGATTTTTCAAATGTTAAAGTTATTTAGTCGCTACATTTCAGTAGGCGTAATTAACACTGCTATGCACTGGGTATGCTTCGGCGCGCTTCTTCATTTCTTCGAAGCTTCTCAGGCTGTTGCAAATGTAACCGCATTCTTCATTGCGGTTACGTTTAGTTTCTTCGCTAACGCAAGATGGACGTTCAAATCACAGGCAACGTCAGGGCGTTATATCGCGTTCGTCGCATTCATGGGCATCATGGCTGGAATGACAGGGTACATCGCAGATGCGATTGGTGCGTCGCCTATTTTAACCCTCTTAGCGTTCTCAGGATTCAGTCTTGTTGCCGGGTTCATATACTCAAAATTCATTGTCTTTAGGGATGCGAAATGAAAATTTCTCTGGTCGTTCCGGTGTTTAATGAAGAGGATGCAATCCCGATCTTCTATAAGACCGTTCGGGAATTTGAAGGACTAAAACAGCATGAAGTTGAAATTGTCTTCATCAACGACGGAAGCAAAGACGCAACAGAATCCATCATTAATGCGCTCGCTGTCGATGATCCGCTTGTAGTTCCTTTGTCTTTCACACGTAACTTTGGCAAAGAGCCAGCGCTATTCGCCGGGCTGGATCATGCTAGCGGTGATGCAATTATCCCGATAGATGTCGATCTGCAGGATCCTATTGAGGCTATACCTCATCTTATCGATAAGTGGCTGGCCGGTGCCGATATGGTTCTTGCCAAGCGTACAGACAGATCTACTGATGGAAGACTAAAACGCAAGACTGCTGAATGGTTCTATAAACTGCATAATAAAATCAGCAACCCACAAATTGAGGATAATGTCGGAGATTTTAGACTAATGTCACGCGAAGTTGTGGAAAATATCAAACTTATGCCTGAGCGAAACTTATTCATGAAGGGCGTATTAAGTTGGGTTGGTGGCAGTACCGATGTTGTTGAATATGCACGAGCAGAGCGCGTGGCTGGCAGCACAAAATTCAATGGGTGGAAGCTATGGAACCTTGCACTAGAAGGGATAACCAGTTTTTCAACTTTCCCGCTGCGTGTGTGGACATATATTGGGCTGTTTGTTGCTGGGGTAGCATTTATGTACGGCGCGTGGATGATTGTAGATACAATTGCCTTCGGAAACCCTGTACGTGGATATCCCTCCTTGCTTGTTTCCATTCTATTCCTAGGCGGAGTTCAATTGATAGGAATAGGTGTTCTTGGTGAATATATTGGAAGAATCTATATTGAATCAAAGAAACGACCAAGATACATCATTAAAAAAGGTATATAATTCAATGCGTTATAGTGAATTAATGGAAAGACTTACAATAAAGAGAGTCATAAATGGTATTTTCATTATTATGATAATACTATCAATTTCTGTTACATATATTTTTTATAGGGCATGGAACCCAACGCATACAACAAAACCTCCTTTTGTTGATGGAAACTTGCAGTATTTTCACATTGACTCCTGCCTTTTTAGAGCGGGTCGTATAGAGGTTGTGGGGTGGGCGTTTATCCCTGGCGGTTCTAATATTCTTAATAGAATATACGCAGAGATAAAAAATGGTGATACTGTAGAGATTATGAATTCCTTACAGCAGCGTAGAGATGTCAGCGATGCTTTCAAAGTCGGTAAAATGTATGACAATGCTGGATTTATCGCCACAAGATTAGACATATCAAATAAAGATAACTTCACTAATAATATATATATTGTATCCACCAATAAGGAGGGGGTTAGCCATGCTTCAAAATATGAATGCAAATAGGTGGATAAAATTACTGGCAGTTTTATCAGTAATAACTTACCTTTATTTTATTTACATGTCATTGAGTCTGCGTGGATATGACGATGATCAGGTTTTCTTGAATATATTCAACTCTAATAACATTTTGGAGCATCTTTTAACTCGGTTCGAAACATGGAGCGGAAGATTTTCAGTTGAGTTGGTAATGACGTCAACAATTGGTTATTCCATGCTATGGAAATTAGGAGTTCCAACTTCAATTCTAATTCTATGTGTTTCATGCAATAAGATAGCAGATTTAGAATTAAGCTGCGTAAGCATCGCTCTGTCTTTCATTTTATTTGCATCAATACCCGCAGATATACACTCCGATGCTTCATGGTGGATAACTGGTTTTTATAATTACCTTCTTCCTGTCTCTGCCGCCACATATACATTCTCCACATTAACAAAAAAAGAAACAAATACACTAGAAAAAATAGCGTGCATATTACTAGCGTTCTACTTCCCCTATATGGAGCAAGCTGGAATATCATTCTTAGTTGCGACAGCGTGCCTTGCTATTTCCAAAAGAAATTCAATCTCACGATTTGAGTTATTAATAGCACTTATTGTAATAATTAATTTAACAATTTGCCTTGCTGCGCCAGGAAATATTAATAGGTTTATTCTTGAGTCATGGCATTGGTATCCACAGTATCAAACATATGGGCTCACAGAAAAGATTTCTCTTGGTTTCGACAAGCTCCATCAATTGATGACATTGAGACTCAACTTCCCATTAATGGCATTGAGTGTAGTATTGTTTATTTTAAGATCTTCACTTGGTGAAATGTGCAATGCCATAAAGATAGCAATGTTAGTAATTTCAACGTTTATAGCGGTTTCAATTGCAAATTCATTTACTGGCTTGTTATATAATGGAGCTTTCTTTAGTGGAAAGACTATTGACGCAACACGGTGGTCTTCTATAACCACATATATTTCATACTCTTATATGCTGGCTGTGATTTCATCCATTCTCATTGTATTAATCGAATGCAATCTTAAAAGAAAGATAAATTCGACATCAATTATCGCAATGCTTATTGGATTCATGACTGTAACAATGCTTGGCTTTTCACCAACAGTTTATGCATCAGGATTTCGCGTTGACCTTATATTCGAAATAATGTGCATAATATCCTTCTTGAGCATATGGGCACACATAAAAACAAATAAAAACAAATAAAAACCAACCGACAAATCAACAAATAAGCATAAGTTGATTTGTCGGTAAAATATTTCAACGCAACATAACCTATCGCAAGACAAAATAAAACAAGCAATCTGATGCTGTGTGTCGTCAGTTGCTGGCAATTGAATTTATTGTTTAGGCATTTCAGGCCAACAGATATCAGGAGCAGAAGAGGAATCTATCTCAGTGACCGCGTCAATATAGTCCATCCAGGCACTAAGTGATGCCGTTTCTGCCGTGGTCAATTTGCTTCCAATGAGCAACTTCGTCTGCCAGACGACGATTTTGCTTGCGGCATAATCAAGGCGGTATTGTTTTTCCTCGTCAGCTTCTGCGACCAGTTCCTCGTGAGTTTTTTCTGGCTCCGGCGGTGGAGTAAATTCTTTCCCGTCGTAATTCCACCCGACGCTGCACGGCGTTTCTTCTGCAAGCTCAACCGTAAGGTATTCACTAAATAAATCGCCCTCGCCATCCCACGCTACAATATTTTCCACTGCATTATTTTTTACAAGCGCATACCGTGAAACAGTCATTATGCATACTCCCAGAATTCGATTAATCCATTACCGGCAAGTCCGCCACTGAACCCCCCGCCAGGGTTTGATACACTGTTTGCTCCAGAGCCACCCGCGCCATCTGAAGCATCAATGCCGTTTGAACTTCCACCACCTACCCTGTTAGAGCCACCAGAAAACTCACTATCACCACCCCAACCTGAGAGGGAATTACCGAGGACGGTTGCCAGAGAGCTTCCGCCTGGTGCCCCCCTTTTCGATTTCAACATGACTAATGTTGTTGTGCCTGCATTCGTCACCGTGCCGCCATCATCACCTTTTGACTGAACGGGGAATGATGAGGTAGCTACTGCGAACGCCTGTCCGCGACCACCAGTACACGTAACTCCACAGAACGAAGAACTTCCTCCCTGAGTCGCAGATGATGAAGCCGCAGCACGAAGGCCGATGGTGAAGTTAAAGTTAGTGATATCGGAAATTTTCACCAAAAACTCAGCGTAAGCGCCTGCTGAACCGCCAGGAGCGCATGCAACCTGGCCGCTTGCAGTTGCAGCGGCGTTTGCGCCGTTACCCCCTGCTGCTTGAAGTCTGACGATTGCGAATTTAGCGCCAGGCGTTGGGGTATAAGTGCCGGAAACAGATGGGGTCTGGATATTGATAAGGCGGCCCACATTTCCGTTTGTTACTAAACCAAGGTTTGCGAGAGCGACTGCAACAGCGCCATCTGATTTGATATCAGCAAATGGGTTTGCACGGCTCAGTGTCAGTTTTTGAATGGCTTTTAAAACCTGAGTCATATCGTTAATGTCGAGCGTTAAT